>PAVD01000064.1 GCA_002712985.1 Rhodospirillaceae bacterium | reverse complement strand
TTCGTCCGGAATCTGGAACCGACGGAATGCATCAATTTGCCATTGCGGATTGCCCCACAAGAGGGAGTCGGTTCCCCAAAGCACGTAATCGGAGCCGAGATTTCCGATCAGCGTGCCGAGCACGTGGGCGCATTCCATCGGTTTACTGGAGACAGTCGCCGCAAAAGTGGAACCAATTTCACAATAAAGATTGTTCCGTTGGGGTTTGAAGCTCTTCAGTGCAGCCAATTCTTGGTGATACGGCCAAGCGGAATGGAAAGCAATGAAGTTCAGGTCAAGGAAATCGTCACAGACTCTGTCGAAATCCTCAGCGTGGGCGTAGCGCGCCATGAACTGGCCAAATGGAATGCCTTTATGACAGCCGATATTTTTGATGCCCAACTCACGAGCTTTCTCCCACATCGGATACGCCAGTTCCGTGTCGTCAAACCACCAGCCTTTCTTTGGTGTGGAATCAAACGTATACAGCTTCAGGCCTGAGGTGTCGTAGTCTTCGACGTAATGCTGCATGCGTTCCAGCGTCTCGGTGAGACCCTGGTTGGGTGTTAAGCCGCCAGCCAGCATGATCGTGCGGTCTGGCCACAGTTCTTTGACCTCAGCTTGCTCGTCCATCGGGATCATGTCGTTTCCGCCATAATCCTCTGCAAACCCGAAGGGATTGAATATCCCGACGTCGGTGTCACTACCGTCTAGCAGAAGTTTGCCATAATTCTCCACGGTCATATCAGATGTGCCATTTGGAAGGCCCATAGCCTTACCAAGCCCGTCCAACAGATCAACAAACCACATACCCTGCTCGGTGGTGTTAACACCTTTTATATAGCCCTCTTCCCGAGTACAAATATGGGTATGTTGGTCCACTACGGGGCCCATATTGCCCTTTAAAAAGTCTTTGACCTCGGATGTTGCCGCGATTTCACGGGCTTCCGCCTCATCTACTTTGAAAAACTTCATGCCGGTGGCTGCGTTAACTGCCAGCATTGCGCCGGCAAACCCGCAAGCGGATCGGAAAAAATCTCGACGCCCTACCTCGGTGTGTTCCGACATCTCCTCCATGCGCGACTGTACTTCGCTACCCACGTCACGTCCTGACGTGAAATATGCTGTACCTTGATCATAGGGGTTGGTAGGATCCACGGCTTTGCCATCAATCCCATTAAAGTGNTTTAGAAAATTAAATTCCATATCGCTCCCTCCTCGGTGGTTTAGGCCCACCATATTGCTAACGANCGTTGCTAGGAGCCAATACTCGCAAATCANCCAACCTGGCGAGGATGGAGACAGCGACGCCAANGCNTAGCTCCAGACCCAGACTCTACGTTNCTTGTGGCCANATGTCAAAATGGGTTTTAGGNAGNCNNCNNCGGCAATTTGATNCCGNAGCGNANCNGATAAAANTACCGAGAAATTCCGTTCCGAANCTCCTTAGAGACACTTTTGCACCTGTTTTGAATGGCTGAGAAAGTATTGGCGGATTGCCCATCAAAGGAGCTANCCAATTTTTGGTACTGTTTTTGGTAGGCTTCATGCAATAAATTTTGGATAATCAACCGGTTTTCATCACCGTTGTCTGCAAAGGCAATGAGAGAGAGCGAATGCAAGAGTGCCATCCAATTTCTTCTTGCTCGGTCAAGCGCCTCCANGTTGGAATAGTTGGCCATCTGNTTTGCGATTTCGTGGGCAGCAGTGAAGGTCGCNGCGCATTTCGCCGTGTTTATAAGGAGCTTTATGGCGGGTTTGGCCTGCAAAGGTTCCGCTTGGGAGTTTTGGGGCAAACACAATGCCATGCCTACTGTCAGCATTGCAGTCAGTATTGAGATATACATAGGCCTCGCGGAGANGTGAGGGAGTTTGGGTCGCNGTTCCATTGCAAGCTAATATATATGGCCAAATTCTACGNCAAANCCAGTGNNAAACGACTGTGGTATGTCAAGTGACCCCTACAACTCGGTATCTTAACCTCCCGTCAAAGTGGAGTAATGTATTCGTTTGAAAAGCTTCGGCTAGTTCTAAAGGCCCAGGTTTTGCTATCAGGGAACACATTTTTCGGCTTAACACCCAAATAGTGTGGTGTTTTTGTCACATATTCACCTAATTGGCACAAAACCCTGCTAGGAACGGTTGATTTAACGCTTGTCTCATCATGTAATAGGGAGGCGTGGGTCAGTGAAAGTCTGACCAGCGTCAGTTGGGTTGGTGTATTGACACTAATATCAACAGAAGTTTTTTGAAACGAGAGAATTGAAGTTTATTTACAACTAGAAGTGAGGGTTCCCAACATGCGTAAAGTCTCACCGCAGAAACCGTCGGGCACTCGTTCCATTGTCAAGGGTTTCTTGTACTCGACGACCGCCATTGCTTTGATGGCGGCGCCGACACAGGCGAATGATATGGATGAGATGCGGATGGAACTGCAAAACCTTCTCGACCGTATGGAACGTGTCGAGGGTCAGCAGGTTGCCGCACAGACTGCGGCGCCGCTTTTGCAAACTAAATATATCCGTAAACGCGCACCAAAAATGCCGTCGCATTATGCACCTTATGATGTGAATGATAATTACATCATGCCAGAAACTGCACGTGCCAATGGCGTTGTGGGTGGCGATATGCCAGGCTCCTTTAAGGTTCCGGGTTCCGACACTTCCGTCTCGATATCCGGCTGGCTCACGCAGGGTATGGTCTATAGTGGTGGCCCAAATGTAGGAGCATTTGCAACGTGGGGCCATGCAGGACGCTCCGTACTGCCAGATGAAGTTAATCCTAATAGTAGTGGTCGACTTCGCTTTGAAAGTTTGTCAAATGCGGTCAATGTGAAGACATCATCTGAATCCGCCTTAGGCCCAGTGACTACCAGTATTTTGGTTACCACTGATCTAGCAGGTCCTGGTCTCGAAGATGTTCTCAACCTAAATGCCCTTTGGACTCCAAATGCTGTCATGGGAATAGGAAACTGGACATTTGGTCTGCAAGGCTTAGTGTTTACCAGCGGTGCCTGTTACGGTGAGACCGTAGCTACCGGTGGTGCACCTTGTCCGTTGGGCCTCGCCCCTGCCATCAAATACTCTGGTGGTGGCGGTGGGATGAATTACCAANTTCAGTTGGTTCATCCAAAGTCANCGCTTGATGCGGACGGCGTAGATGACGTAGCTGGCGTCAACATCAATGGAAGCATCCCGGATCTGCAAGCACGGCTGTCATTTTCTGCCGGCGCGGCAAATCTTGGCATAGGTCTTCAGTTGCGTCAGTACGGTTATGACAATGCCAANACTAATACGCCAANTACACTCCCGGGTTCTGCAGATACCGATACCGGTTGGGGTATTTTCCCAGAAATTAGCATTCCTATGGGCAAAGATAAGCTTTATGCTGGTTTCGCATACACGGACGGNGGTCGTAACACGAATATCAACCACTCGTTGTGGGTTGGTGGACGTGGCGATCAGGCCACCGTGGATCCTGTAACCGGGTCCATCGATGGCACGAAGACCTATTCACTGCACACGTATTACACGCACTGGTGGAACGACACCACGCGGTCGACGTTGCACATGTCTGGTGCTAACTCGAACCCGAGCGACTTGTCTTTGGGCACTGACGATGAGGCACCACCTCTGACCAAGTGGCGTTCGCTGACTGGTAACTTGGTGTGGTCACTTGTACCGCGTGTTACCACTGGCGTTGGNNTGACGTATCACTCGGCACTATTCCGGGGTGATAATAATGAAAACGATGATNCGNNNACTACTCCAACAAGGTTGTTGTCTGATGAATCCAACGACATTGTTGAGGGGCACTNNAAGGTATCCGTGTCCTATTAGCTGTTTCGTGTAAAGGACTTGGGTTGTTGGGTGTAGTGTTAATGACATAACAACAGCCAAGTTAGTAAACTTTAAAGGGCCCCGGCAGAAATGACGGGGCCCTTTTTTGGCTCTAAATTTTACAACAACTGAGCTGACGTGAATGTAGATTTNAGATATTTGGCCTGTCGCACAGGGNGAATCGTTTGTTCACACANGCGTACAACGNACTTCAGCCATGATCGTGCGGCACAAAACTGCTAAGGCGCTCTTTCGGCTGTTCCGTCTGATGCTTTGCCTTCCACTCNGAGTAGGGCATGCCATATACCAATTCTCGTGCNCTATCATATTCAATCTCGAGNCCTCTTTCCTCTGCTGCAGCGACGTACCACTTGGAAAGACAGTTTCTACAAAAGCCCGCAAGGTCCATCAGGTCGATGTTCTGTATTTTGGGATTTTCTTGTAAGTGCTCAACCAACTGGCGAAACGCCGCAGCTTCAATCTCAACGATTTCTTCTCTATTCACTACCTGGTNCCTCCCGNATGTTAAGGGCCAACGAAATCCTATACNAGTATATGGCAGTCAGTCACCAGTCTTGTTATTAGATTAAAACAGGAGTTCAACGGGACCATTCAGAACCTCTATATTGGCGTTCCGAAACGGAGTGCTGTATTCCTGCAGGAGCGAGTTTCGATAGCGGCGTATACCTTCGTCAGTGATATTTTGGCAGATAAAGGTATTTAAGCTGTCCTTACTCTCCAGGAGTTCCCACGCCATATGCAGCACTTGCTCCTGCGATTTCATAGAGAAAAATTTACTTGGGCCTCTTGTTTCAGTCAGGGTGAATTGGCGTTTACCGATACTCAATATACCCTTCCTGCTCAGGTAAGCGTAAACCGGGCCTATCGCACAGCGTTCTCCGTTCCGGTAAATCGGTGTATCGCTTATCTGAACGAAGTTGTACTCATCTCCGATTGCCTCAGTTTTGTGCATTCGCGCAAGCTGTGTTTGGGTTAAGTAGGTGACAAATATTTCGGAACCGATGTTGGGCGCGTGCTGCAGTGTCGCTGTAATAGAGCCATAGCTCGCAAATTTTGCTGAGAACACAGAAACTAAATCAGGCACTTGATACTTGACCACCGGAATTAATGTCTGATCAGAGTTGGCAGGGAATTTTTCCCGCAGTCTTATTGGGGANGCATTAGATCCGGATGCAAGTACGGCCTTTCTAGGAAGACGGAGTATGTCGGGGTCAATCCCTCGTCGGGTTAGAGCGTCACGAAGTGTTTGTAAGGAACCCGAAAGTTCCACCAAGGCCGATTCAATATTGCTGGTTTTACCGAACTCACACAGTTTCCAAACATCACCCTCTACAAAGACATAAGAATCGGCCGGATACCCGAATGGATATTGCTTCGCCCGCGTGACGAGCTTCTGGCATTCTTGTGCAGGTCTCATATGATTGTCTCGATTTAAACCACAGTTGGTACGTCATTCCAACGGGTGTCGAACGCAGAAACTAATTCTGTGATCGTCTTCACGGATAATATCCTGCCCCCACAAACCGCTTCGGGTGGATCATATAGCAAGCTTAAGTTAATCTTAAATATCTTTGTATCGGAGTTATCTTTNAATGGGCTATGTNCCCNTACANCTACTTCGCTCCATGTTTGACGCGGCAGTAGCGGCCGCTTCTCCGTCCGTAATTCTTGGCACCCATCTACCGTCCCCGCCGGTGGGCGAAACAGTTGTAGTGGGTGCAGGTAAGGCGGCGGCAGCCATGGCGGTGGCNGTAGAGGAGGCGTGGGCAACTCAAAACCGACAGGGCCTACTCAGAGGTCTGGTAATAACTCGTTACGGACACTCTGCCAAAACGAAATATATAGAGGTCGTAGAGGCGGCACATCCTATTCCGGATCGATCAGGACTAAATGCCGCTAGGCGGATTCTTGATTTGGTGCGTCCCTTGGGGGCGAACGATCAAGTTTTGTGTTTGGTGTCCGGTGGAGGTTCTGCTCTTTTAACCCTTCCTGCAAAAGGAATTGAACTAGAAGAAAAACGCGCAGTCACAGATCAATTNCTTCGTAGCGGTGCTACAATTTCAGAAATCAACTGCGTGCGTAAACATCTTTCGGCAATTAAAGGGGGTCAACTGGCTAGAGAGGCGGCTCCAGCTCAGGTAATTGCATTGGCGATTTCAGACGTGCCGGGAGACGATCCTGGAGTAATTGCTTCCGGACCAACAGTGGCGGATCCGACAACTTTTGCTGACGCCCGTGCAATTTTAAAAAGGTATGAAATTGTGCCACCGTCGGCGATCACAACGCATTTGGCGGCAGCAANACAGGAAACTCCAAAGTTTGACGCTCCATTTCTGAGGCGCTCAACCGTCAATACGATAGTTACGCCTCAGGATGCTTTGGTTTCAGCGGCAAACGTTGCTGAGGCAGCAGGAATCGAGCCTCTGATTTTAAGTGACTCTATGGAAGGAGAAAGCAAAGATGTGGCCCTCGTGCATGCATCCATTGTGCGCCAAATCTTGCGTCGCGGGCAGCCCATGCGACCGCCGTGCGTTCTTCTCTCGGGGGGGGAAACAACGGTCACAATTCGAGGGACGGGGAGGGGTGGGCCCAACACGGAGTTCCTGTTGTCACTTGCAATAGCACTGGGTGGAACACGCGGCGTGTATGCAATTGCGTGTGACACCGATGGGATTGATGGTAGTGAGGATAACGCTGGTGCGGTCATCTCACCCGATACTTTGACAAAAGGCGAGTCGACAGGGAAAAATGCGACTGATTTCTTATCTAACAACGACGCCTATGGTTTCTTTGCTGAAATAGGAGATTTGGTAATGACCGGCCCCACAAGGACCAACGTTAATGATTTTCGGGCGATTCTGATATGTGCCCCGACGAGCTGTGAGCATATGGGAGACTAATATTGCCGTTTAGGCTGTGGGTGGAAAAAAGATAAAAGAAAGATCTCTGCTGTACTGCCTACAATCGTTGTCGGTCTATCTTGTCTGATGATTTCGAAATGTTTACAGAAATGGGACGCCTTGTTAAAGTCGGCGCTCTCCCGGCGTTAGAATCGGGCATGCAGAGGTAAGGCCGCCATGAAAATTGTAGCAGGTAATAGTAATCGACCTCTTGCTGAGTCGATCGCAGCTTACTGTAATTCCCCACTTACGGAGGCAGTTATCCGAAGATTCTCGGACCAGGAGGTATTTGTGGAAATTCAGGAGAATGTTCGAGGCGAGGATATGTTTTTGATCCAATCCACTTCTTTTCCTGCTAACGATAATCTGATGGAACTTTTGGTTACGCTGGACGCCCTGCGGCGTGCTTCCGCTAAACGCATCACCGCCGTAATTCCCTATTTTGGTTATGCCCGTCAAGACAGGAAGCCCGGCCCTCGCACACCGATCTCTGCGAAGCTCGTCGCCAATTTAATCACAACAGCTGGTGCCGATAGGGTATTGACCCTCGACCTACACGCGGGGCAGATACAAGGATTTTTCGATATTCCTGTCGATAACCTTATTTCGGCGCCAGTGATAGAAGCCGATATTCGCGAAACGTTTTCGGATGATATGCTTATCGTGGTTTCACCAGATGTCGGTGGTGTGGTTCGCGCTCGCGCCATTGCAAAGCGGATTGACGCCGACCTGGCAATCGTTGATAAGAGGCGGGAACGTGCCGGAGTTTCTGAGGTAATGAACATCATTGGAGACGTTCGGGGACGACGGTGTGTATTGGTAGACGATATTATAGATTCGGCGGGAACAGCATGTAACGCTGCGACCGCCTTGCAGGAAGCAGGCGCCACGGCCGTTGTTGCGTATGTAACACATGGCGTTTTGTCGGGTGGTGCTGTGGCAAGAGTGGCATCTTCGTCGCTGGAGCAACTCGTGATCACGGATAGCATTCAAGCGCCCGAATCTGTACGATTAACTGAAAACATCCGAGAGTTATCAATCGCCGACTTGATCGCTGAGGCAATGCGTCGCATAAGTGAAGAAAGTTCGGTTTCTAGCCTTTTTAAGTGAGCATAGTAATTAACATGCAACATGCATGTAGTTGATAAATAAGGAGACGACCACCATGGCAGATCTCGCCGAGATACAAGCAGAGCCGCGCGCAGTGGCCACGAAAGGCGCAACGCGGGAAATGAGGCGCAGCGGAAGGGTGCCAGGTATACTCTACGGGGGCGGCGAAGACGCGGTTGCCATTTCTGTTGAGGGCGCCGCCTTGCATCTGGAACACGGCAAGAGTGGATTTTTTAGTCGTCTCTATAGTTTAATTCTGGGGAAGAAAAATTATCGTGTGTTGGCGAGAGAAGTTCAGGTGCATCCGAAAACTGATGCGCTTCTCCATATTGATTTCCTCCGATTGACTGCGGATAGCGTGGTCAATGTCGACGTTCCCGTAGTATTTCAAAACGAAGAGGAATCACCTGGCCTGAAACGGGGGGGTGTTTTGAACGTAGTCCGTCGAACGATAGAATTAGCGTGCCGTTCGGATGCAATTCCGAGTCTGGTGGAGGCAGACGTAGGTGAACTGGATATAGGCGACTCTGTCAAGATAAGTGCAATAAGTTTGCCAGAAGGTGCGACCCCAGTAATTTCTGACCGTGATTTTACTATCGCTACTGTGGCCGCGCCGACANTTATGGTAGAAGAAGTTGAAGAAGAAGAAGTTGAGTTGGGTGAGGACGGAGAGCCGCTAGATGGTGAGACGCCGGCAGTTGAGGGAGAAGAGGCAGATGCTTCGACTGACACAGAAGAAAGTGAACCAAATTAATTTTTTGTCGTGCAGCTAATTGTCGGGTTGGGAAACGCCCAACCCAAACATACTTGGAATCGGCACAATGTCGGCTTCATGATAGTGGACGGNATCGNCCAATGCTTTAATCTGGCAAGCTACAGAAATCAGTTTGCTGGTCTCACTACACATGGAGATATAAAGGGTGAGCGGGTAATAATACTCAAACCCACTACATTCATGAATGAATCTGGCCGCTCTGTGGGTCAGGCGCAGCGGTTTTTTAAATTGTCNCTTGAGCAGATTGTAGTTGTTCACGACGATATTGACCTAGAACCAGGTAAGATTCGTGTCAAAAAGGGTGGTGGCCCTGGGGGTCACAACGGGCTGAAAAGTATTGATAGCCATATTGGACTAAACTACCGAAGAATACGGATCGGGGTGGGGCGGCCCAGTGACAAACAAATGGTTTCAAATTTCGTATTGAGTGACTTCGAAAGGGATGACCGATCTTGGCTGGAAGCAACAATTAGTGCTGTGGTTGAAGCAATGCCAATTATTTTGGATGGGGATAACGCGGGGTTCACCAATAAAGTAGGTTTATTAAGAGACGCGGGGCCTAGCAGGTCCCGCTCTGGTGTATCTGGAAAAGTCTCTGACTGAGGTTAAGGGTTGAATGGGGTTTAACTGTGGAATTGTCGGGCTCCCTAATGTTGGGAAGTCAACACTGTTTAACGCCCTTACTGCCGCCACTGTAGATGCGTCTAATTACCCTTTTTGCACAATCGAGCCAAATGTCGGACGGGTTCCAGTTCCAGACACAAGACTCCATGAAATTGCAACAATAGCTCGTTCAAAATCAGTCACTCCAACGAGTCTCGAATTCATTGATATTGCCGGTTTAGTAAAGGGGGCAAGTGCCGGAGAGGGGTTGGGCAACCAATTTCTCGCACAAATTCGAAGTGTCGACGCAATAGCTCACGTCGTACGCTGTTTTGGTGGAAATGAGGTTAGTCATAGCCAAGGGTCTATCGACCCGGTAGCAGACGTTCAGATTGTTGAAGCGGAATTAATGCTGGCTGATCTTGATAGCCTTGTGCGGAGGCGAGAATCTCTGATCCGTAAAGAACGTGGCGGAGATAAAGATGCCATGTCCTTGATGGACGCAATCGCCGTCGCAGAGAGTGCTCTTGAACAAGGGAATCCTGTTCGGTCCTTGTCCTTGACGGCTCCTATGGAGCAATTGGTGGTGAGCCTCGAACTACTTTCATCAAAGCCTGTGATGTATATCTGCAATGTAGATGAAGCAGCTATCGCTGACGGAAATGATTATTCTCGTTCTTTCCAAATCTATGCGGAAAGCCAAGGTGCCAGTTGTGTTACTACTTCCGCGCGGTTAGAAGCTGAAATAGGATTAATTGAAGAACTCGATGAAAGAGACAAGTTTTTGATGGCTTTAGGCTTGGGAGAGTCAGGGCTCAGTCGCGTCATCAAAGCCGGTTATGCTTTACTTGAACTCATTACCTTTTTTACCGCTGGACCAAAAGAGGCCCGAGCGTGGACAATAAGGAGTGGTTCCCGTGCAGTGGAGGCTGCAGGCAGAATACATAGTGACTTTGCAAGGGGTTTTATTCGAGCTGAGACAATTTCGTTTGAAGACTACCTATCACTTGGTGGAGAGTCACCGTGTCGGGATCAGGGGAGATTGCGACAGGAAGGAAGAGATTACGTGGTTGAGGACGGAGACATAATCCTATTCAGATTTAATGTATGAGTTCTTTTTCCTTTACCTGAGGAGTTGTTCAGGCTGGCACCAAGCTTTGACCCGTGAATTATACAACAGCACCATGGCAGTGTTTGTATTTCTTCCCTGAATCGCAGGGGCAAGGAGAATTGCGACCAACTTTACCCCAAGTGGTGGGGTCAATCGGGTTACGGGAACTTGGGTTTATTTTTGGGTTCGGTTTGCTGCTAATGGCCGTTGTACCTGATTGAGCAGGCCCGGTTCTACTAATTGCTGCGGTCGACGGGTCAGGCTGAAACTCCACGTGGGACAGCAGCGCCGTTACAGTCTCCCGAAACCGACTTAGCATCGATTGGAACAAGTTGAAGGCTTCCGTCTTATATTCATTGAGAGGGTCACGCTGGGCGTAGGCACGCAGCCCGATCCCTTGCCGCAAATGGTCAAGTTGTAGTAAATGGTCTTTCCATTGTTGATCAAGTACTTGCAAAACCAGGCTTTTTTCTGCTGCGCGCATCAATTCCGGTCCGTGCCGAGCAACTTTTTCAGCCATCTTCCGATTTACCGCATCACCGACACGGACTTGAATTTCCGCCTCAGCCATGCCGTCCTCTTTGGCCCAGTCGTCTATTGGCAACTCGAGAGCAAACAAGCGCTTGCATTCATTTGCTAATGCTTCAGTTTCCCACTGCTCGGCGTAGGCTTTTTCCGGAATATAACGTGCGACAAGTTCTTCTATCACCTCATTTCGCATGTCAGTGACGACATCGGAAACATCATTGCTATCCATGATCTCCAGGCGTTCCTGGTAAATTACCTTGCGTTGGTCATTCATCACGTCGTCAAATCGAAGCAAGTTTTTTCGAATATCAAAGTTCCGGGCCTCAACTTTTTGTTGGGCCTTCTCCAGCGCTTTATTTATCCATGGATGAAAGATCGCTTCACCTTCTTTTAACCCAAGTTTCCTCAGCATAGCGTCCATACGCTCTGAGCCAAAAATTCGCATCAGATCATCTTCAAGGGAGAGAAAGAATTTCGATGCTCCAGGATCTCNTTGCCGACCNGAACGACCACGTAGTTGATTATCAATGCGTCGGCTTTCNTGCCGTTCTGTGCCAATAACGTATAAGCCACCAGCGCTCAAAACATTTTCGCGGGATGCATCAATCTCCGATTGAATGCGCTCAGCGACCCCTGCCTTTGTTTCTTCTTCATCAATCTTGTCGGTTGATTGGAAGATTTGTATTTCAGCATTGCCACCAAGTTGAATATCAGTTCCTCTGCCNGCCATGTTTGTTGCTATAGTGACNGCTGCCGAAGCTCCTGCCTGAGAAATGATAATGGCTTCCTTCTCATGGTACCGTGCATTGAGGACGTTATGTTTTATGTTTGCCTGTTTTAATCGTTTGGAGAGGTCTTCNGATTTTTCTATGCTTGTGGTGCCTACAAGTACTGGTTGGCCTTTGTCATAGCACCCTCTGATTTCTTCTATAACAGCTGCCCATTTTTCTTCCGTGGTTCTATAAATTTCATCATCATTATCAAGTCGCACCATAGTGAGGTGCGTGGGAATTTCTAGGACATCCAAGTGATATATCTCGCTGAACTCTGGAGCCTCTGTCGCTGCCGTGCCAGTCATTCCAGCTAATTTTGGATACATGCGGAAATAGTTCTGAAACGTGATTGACGCTAATGTCTGATTTTCGTTTTGAATCTCCACATGTTCCTTTGCCTCAAGTGCTTGATGCAAACCATCGGAGTAACGCCGCCCCTCCATCATTCTCCCAGTAAATTCATCTATGATGACGACTTTGTTGTCTGTCACTATATAGTCGGTGTCACGTGTAAAAAGCTTATGTGCGCGTAGTGCCTGGTTGACATGATGAACGATGCTCACGTTATCTATGTCGTAAAGATCTGCTGTTTTTATCAAATCTTTTTCATGCAGAATTTGCTCTAATTTNTCNGTACCTCTCTCTGTTAGGGTNACTGCGCGCGTTTTCTCATCTTTTTCATAGTCGTCGGATTCAAGTTCCGGAANTAGTCTGTCGATAGAGGTGTATAGCTCCGAGTTATCCTCGGTCGGTCCTGAAATAATAAGCGGGGTTCGCGCTTCATCCACTAAGATACTATCGACTTCATCGACTATCGCGAAGTTAAAGGGTCGTTGAACCATACTATCTAACGTAAANTTCATGTTGTCGCGCAGATAGTCGAATCCGAACTCATTATTGGTCCCGTATGTTACATCCGCGGANTACGCTAGCCTGCGTTCNTCATCGTTCAGGCCATTCACGATGCAGCCAACCTTCAAGCCAAGGAAGTCATATACCTGCNCCATCCAAGATGCGTCTCGTNGTGCCAAATAATCGTTGACCGTGACTACGTGTACGCCTTTGCCAGTGAGAGCATTGAGATAAACTGGNAGTGTGGCAACTAGGGTCTTGCCTTCCCCCGTCTTCATTTCAGCTATNGTNCCGTTATGCAGCACCATGCCGCCAATCAGTTGTACATCAAAATGCCGTTGGCCTAGCGCCCGTTTTGCAGCTTCTCGGACCGTCGCAAAGGCTTCTACCAGAAGAACAGATAGCGTCTCACCGCTGTCCGCTCTTGAGCGGAGCCACTCAGTCCGTGAGCGCAACTCTTCATTGGTCAGGTTCTCGAGACNGGGTTCGAGCTTATTAATCGAAGTCACAGTTTGTCTATATGACTTTATCAAGCGGTCGTTGGCAGAGCCAAAAGCGCGCCGCGCCAAGGCAGAAATCATCTTTCTCTCTCCGTCCGGCGCGTTTCCGTAACCGGTGTCAGGTAGTAGACTTCACATAAGCGCCTGNCGCTTCCGTGTCAACGGATGAACCCGCTCGTTNGCTTGTACAATGAGTGGTGGTGTGCCAGATTGGTAGGGTCATCGTACTTTGGCGGTATAGCCATATTCTTTTAGAGTTTGCTACTATGGCTAAAATTCAGTCTACAACTAGTCGGTTTCCGTTCCTACCCCNCATTTCGGGCGTACGGATAGGAGCAGTGAATGCCGGCATACGATATAGTGGCCGAAAGGATTTGATGCTTGCCGTCTTTGCTCGACCTACTTCCGTGGCGGGAGTATTTACACGTTCTTCGACGCCTTCAGGACCGGTACAGTGGGATCGTTCAATCCTAATTCATGGNAAGGCCCGAGCGCTAGTTGTTAACTCAGGTAATGCAAATGCCTGGACCGGAGATGCTGGAATAGAGACTGTAAAACAAACGGTACGTTCTACCGCGGCCATTGTNGGTTGCTCTCCGGGNCAGGTTTACGTGTCTTCAACAGGTGTAATCGGAGAGGCGCTGCCCACCCATAAAATTATTAAGGCATTGCCTAAACTTTATAATCGGCTGGCAGAGAAAAACTGGGTCGAGTCGGCTCGAGCGATCATGACGACAGATACATTCCCAAAGGGGGCGACGCGCACAATTACTGTTAGTGGGCGCACAATAACAATAAACGGCCTTGCTAAGGGTTCAGGTATGATTGCTCCAAACATGGGTACGATGCTGGCTTATATTTTTACGGACGCACAGGTTCCCGCAAAACTTTTGCAGCGTATGCTGGTTGCATCCAATAAAAAAAGTTTTAACTCCATAACGGTTGATGGTGATATCTCGACCAGTGATACGGTGTTGGCGTTTGCCACCGGTGCCGTTCCGATTGGTCGTCACCTGAACTCCATCCGCAGCCCTTGTTTTACTGAATTTAGGGCGGCTCTCGACTCTCTGATGACAGACCTAGCGCAACAAATAGTGAGAGATGGGGAGGGGGCGAGCAAGTTCATTACTATTTCAGTCGTTGGGGCGGCCTCTCCGGCAGCCGCGCGGAGCATCGCGTTCTCCGTTGCTAACTCCCCTCTGGTTAAGACGGCGGTAGCCGGCTCGGATCCTAATTGGGGAAGAATTGTGATGGCGATTGGCAAGGCCGGTGAACGGATCAATGCCGGGAAGCTTAAAATCGCGATCGGTCCCTTTCCTATAACTGAAAACGGTAGTGTTCGGCCTGATTATGATGAGGAGCCGGTCGCAATGTACATGAGACAGACTGATGTTGAAGTTTTTATAGACGCGGGGGTCGGAAATGGGCGGGCTACAGTGTGGACCTGTGACTTAACTCATGATTACATTACGATAAATGCAGATTACAGAAGTTGAAATTGATTAATGGAGTTTGCCCCGGTTACAACCAAAAGACTCAAATTGCGTCGTATTACAAACAGAGATTCCGGGATGCTCCGAGCTTTAATATCCTCACCTGGTATTTCTTTTGGCCCAATAGCCGCCTCTTTTCCACCTCAACAGCTCCCGGTATCTGAATGGATCAAAACGTGTGATCTAAAAATGGCGGCTGGAAACAGCTTCCTATTCGGCTGTTGGCTGTGTGCTGAACCCCTGCTCATAGGTTTGATATGCCTAGAGGCTGAGGGCTCAGGTGGTGAATTAAAGTGTTTTTTTGCGGATGCGTACCGCGGACAAGGGTATGAAGTAGAGGCGTTGTGTCGAATCAGAGATCTGGCATTTGATAGTTTGTATTTGGCTCGGGTTTTTGTAGTTGCTGAAGATAGTGCTTGGAGTGATTCCAAAATTTTGGAGCACGTTGGACTACATGATGACTGTCGTGAGCCTCGGAGTGTATCTGCAGTCGAGAGTGTTAAAACACGCACCTTTCACTTAGAGCGAGCAAATATGGTCAGAGATGAAGCCCTAGCCTGGCTACCCTTGGTTTTTGTTGGGGCGGTAGCGTTGATTGATCAATATAATCGTGTTTTGCTTGGAAA
>PAVD01000063.1 GCA_002712985.1 Rhodospirillaceae bacterium | reverse complement strand
ATTCAAACGGGAAATTCAGAGCCTTTCTTAATGCTTGTAGGCATCGTGGCGCCAGGATTGAGCAGGATGAGCGAGGTAAACGTTTTCGGTTTTCCTGTCCGTTTCATAAATGGACATACAATAACTCGGGAAGCTTGATCGCAATTCCACAGGAGGAGCATTTTGGATTTGTGAATAAGGCCTGTCGTGGCCTGGTAGAGCTACCTGCATCAGAACAGTATGGCCTACTATGGGTCCATCCACAGCCAAAAGGTGAGTTTGATATAGATGTCCTCATAGGAGATCTAGCTCCCGAATTGGAAAGTTGGCATCTACATCAAATGCAGCATGTTGGAAGCAGTTCTATTGATATGAAACTGAATTGGAAACTAGCCAACGATACGTTTGGTGAAACGTATCATTTCCAAAAGTTGCATAAGGATACCGTTGGCAGAATATTTTACGGTGATGCACTCCATTACGAAACGTTTGGTCGTAACCACAGGTTTGTTTTCCCCAATAGAGCGATTGACCGCTTGGCCAAAAAACCCACCGCCGAGTGGCGTTTAACTCATGGTGCGGTGACGATTTATTATTTGTTTCCAAATATTCAGTTGGCCGTGGGTCGTGGAACGATCAATCTATTCCGAATCTACCCCGACAAGAAGGATCCAAGTCGTTCTATTACCAAGATAAGTACTTACTTTAGCGAAGAGTTGTTAGAGGCGAAGGCGACAGCCGGGGATGATTCAATGGAGTTAGAACCGAACAAAGTTTATGACATAGAAGATCGCCAGGGCGCATTGCCGAGTATTGAGTCTCAAAACGAGGTATTTATTAGTACAATATCTCAACAGGACTACGTTATGGGAGAAAGTATCCAAATAGCGGTGACAAATGGCTTGTTAGACCATGTCATATTTGGGAAAAATGAGCCGGCTTTACACCATTTTCATAATACGTTTCGGTCTGCACTCGATATGCCGCCACTTGAGGCATACACTTCATAAACATAACTCTAAGCGTCTTCTGGGGGCAGAATTTCTTGGCACACCTCATCAATTAGGTGTTCTCTTTTAATATCAACTAAGTGTGCCCGCTTTTCGCTAGCCCTTAAAGGTGCGCCGATACCTTTTGTCATNGCTAATGTAAGCGTTTGATCACTCATATCCAGCCAGAAAGACCGTCGGACTAGTTTACCTGCACTGTCCCGCGCGAAGGGATTGTCAGGCTCTGATCCAAGATCAGGTTCGTAGAATTGATTCATAATAGATACTTACCATTTCTTGTTATTTAGATTGGTGTTTCAGTTAACAATTAATAGCACAAAAAAATTACCATCCGTAGATAGTTAATCAGCAGATTAGTCAATGGCACCAACGNAAATTGTTAGATAAAACGTTTGCTACTAGATGACAAAACAATAATTACCATGGTGTCCGATNGGNCGTGTTCGTATTTTNCANGTTGGCATGGCTATTAATGTAGCCCCCTTTGCTGTNGAAAAACCTANNTTTAGACGCNCCCTTTTGGTCATTAGGATGCTGCCAATAACTCATCACCTAGTACNTAAGGGTCNTAATGTTTGTAAGTAAAATTGTGGAATATTAGTAATTGTCATANAATTATAANTATTATTATTTGTTAAAACAAATAGATAACAATATANTCTAATATTTTAGATTAGATAACTGGTTGATATGAAAACACTTATTGTAGGCGGAGGAATCGGAGGTTTAACTGCGGCACTTTGTCTCCATCGAGTCGGATTTGAAGTTGAAATTCTGGAGGCAGTTCCTGAAATTCTTCCGCTCGGGGTTGGTATCAATTTATTGCCACATGGGGCTTCCGTATTACACAGGCTCGAGTTAGGGGAAAGGCTAGACAGCGTTGGGGTTCGGACTCGTGCGATTGAATACAGAACTAAATTTGGCCATGTAATTACTTCTGATTTAAGAGGTACAGAGGCAGGGTTTGAATTCCCGCAATACTCGATCCACCGAGGTTTACTACAAATGATTTTGTTGAACACAGTAAGGGAGCGAATAGGAACACATCGCATCAAAACAGGCAGAAAAGTGGAAGCATTCGCTCAAAACGATTCAGGTGTAACGGCTTTCTTTACGGATATGAGTACGGGGAAAAATGCCGGTTCGACTGAAGGAGATATTCTAATAGGTGCTGACGGATTTCATTCAAATATACGTAGGCAACTTCACCCTAATGAATCTCCACCTAGATATGAAGGGATGATGATGTGGAGGGGAGTGTCATATTTTGCTCCTTTTGGTGACGGTCGAACTATGTTCATTGCAGGGAATCATGATATTAAGTTAGTATGCTATCCCATTTCATTGAATTTAGATAATTGTGGCAACATCCCTATTAATTGGGTAGCAGAATCTCGCCAAGGTAATCCTAGGGAAGCAATCACTGCTGATTGGAATCGATTGGGAGATGCTTCCTTTATTCAACATTTTCATGATTTCACCATGCATGACATTGATGTACGGCTCCTTCTAGAGAGTGCTGGAGATATCTTTGAGTACCCAATGGTAGATCGAGAACCGCTTCCTAGTTGGGGCGAAGGGCGCGTAAGTCTTCTAGGGGATGCTGCCCATCCAATGTATCCCGTAGGCGCAAATGGGGCATCACAAGCAATCTTGGATGGGGAAGAATTAGCCTCTTCAATGGAGAAATATCCTCCGATGGAAGCACTACGTAAATATGAAGGAAATCGGCTTACCAGAACTAAAGAAGTCGTTCTAGCAAACAGAAAATGGGGGCCTGAAAAGGTGCTTGATATCGCCGATAAGAGAATATCTAGTTCAACGGACCGTGTTGAGGATTTTATTACTGCGGAAGAGATTGAAGAGGTAGCAAGGGCCTATAGAGACGTTGCAGGATTTAGGAAAAAGATGGATGCCTTGTGAAAAGGTTATTAGCCAGTATTTCTGTGCTATTGATAGATGTCACTTCATTGACGAGGNATCTCGGGAAGTTGGGGCAGCTCAATTCTGGTCATTCCTTCCAGTTTCTAGCTTTAACGTCATGAATTCTGTTGGCTCTGGCCATGAAATTTGTTTCAGAATTTGGCGGAGGAGGGGAGATTCGAACTCCCGGTACCCGTGAAGGCACGCTGGTTTTCAAGACCAGTGCATTCAACCACTCTGCCACTCCTCCGCTGCTTCGTGTTTCGGTGAGATAAACTTTAGTGATTGACGTCAGAAGTAGTTTTTGCTCTTCCAAATTCTTTCCGTCATTTAAAACCTTTTAGCTTTATTATTTCCTCATACCGGCCAATATGAGATCATGTCATTATGGTGCGATTACTGATCCTTTTACTGGCCCTAACTTTTCATTGGCCTATAGCTGGATGGCCCACAAGTGTATACGCCGAAGAAAATGATTTTACCACCTGGTTAGAATTGATTCGTACTGAGGCCATAGAGTCAGGAGTACAAGAAGATATTTTGGACGAGGCGCTAGGAAGCATTGAACTTAGGCCTCGTATTGTAGAACTGGATAGGAACCAGCCTGAAGGGCGGCAGTCTTTTCAGGAATATCTTTCTAGGGTCGTTCCCAAACACAGGGTATTAGCCGCACGGAAACGTTTGAGGGAACAAAGCGGGCTTCTTAAAGAGATTTCAGAACAGTACGATGTACAACCACGTTTTATGGTGGCACTGTGGGGTTTGGAAAGTGATTTTGGGCGTTTTACAGGTGGTTTTCCCGTTATCGACGCGCTTGCGACTTTAGCATTTGATGGNCGTAGAAGTGCTTTTTTTCGATCGGAATTGATCGATGCTTTACGTATTCTTAGTGATGGGGATGTCGAATTGGCTGCTATGACCGGATCATGGGCAGGCGCTATGGGGCAAACCCAATTTATGCCTTCCAGTTACCATTTTTATGCCGTTGACCATGATCAAGATGGGCNGAAAGATATCTGGTCAAGCAAAGGGGACATTTTTGCGTCAATTGCGAATTACCTACATACCTTAGGTTGGAAGGATGATCAAACCTGGGGGCGCGAGGTAATTCTACCGAAACACTTTGACCTTGGGTTAACGGGGCTTGACGTAGTTAAGTCAATTAGTGCATGGCAAGACCTCGGCGTAAGACGTGGAAACGGTTACAATTTGCCGANCCGAGCTTTGGATGCGTCTATCGTNTTGCCAGATGGGGAGGGGGGAACCGCTTTTATGGTTTACCAAAACTTTCGCACCACTCTGAAGTGGAATCGTTCTATTTATTTTGCTCTTTCTGTAGGCATTCTGGCAGATGGCATGTTAGGGCACTAAAAGTTGGGATTTATGTACGGGGGACCAATAGACATGATTTTAAGGTCTCATTTTTTATACCGCTCAGGGGNTAGAGTACTCTTGCTGATGGCTAGTATGTTGTTTCTAGAAGCCTGTGCCGAAACACAGCTAATAGTGCATAGCGTCAAGGAATTGTCCAAGATTACCGACTTTAATGATAACGAACAGACGGACGATGCTGCAACGAGTGGTGGAATTCAAGATACAAGCTCTGCACTTGGGGAATATAAAGTTGGCGACCCCTACGAGGTGGCGGGCGTTTGGTATTATCCTAAAGTTAATGCAAACTATGATGAGGTGGGTATCGCATCGTGGTACGGCCAAGATTTTCATGGNAAAAGAACGGCCAACGGAGCAATTTATGATATGAATGCCCTTACTGCCGCGCATAAGACTCTACCNATGCCGAGTAAAGTACGAGTCACGAACCTATCCAATAAGAGATCTCTCATTGTTGATATAAATGACCGCGGTCCATTTGTGAATGGACGGATCATTGATTTATCCCGCCGTGCATCGCAGTTGCTAGGGTTCAAAAAGAATGGCCTAGCAATGGTTCGTGTCCAAGCTATATCAGAGAATGGGGCAGTGTACCTTGCAGCAACATATGAGACTCCGCCGTTAGAGCGGAACATGATCGAAGCGGTTCCAGCAGTTGATGTGGCTGTTGGTACCTTGCCCTTGCCGGACGGAGCTATACCATCCACGCATGAAGATGTTAACCCGGTCGTAATCCAATCGCTCGTTACCCGACCCCTCGTTGAAAATCACATTAGAACGAGTCCAGGAACGGATTTTTTTGTGCAAGTGGGGGCATTTCTGCAAGAGCAAAATGCTAGTACTCTGAGTGGAAGACTATCACTGTTTGCCCCCGTCCGTATAATTGAGGCTGAACTTGACGGCAGTACATATTACCGTGTCCGACTGGGGCCTGTCATCAATGCAGACGACGCGGATGAACTCATGCAGACATTAATAACATCTGGCTACAAAGACATTCGTTTGATAATGGAATAGGCAAAGTGGGTCCTCTTGTCTTTGGAAAAGGCTAGTTGTTAGAAAAACTTCGTAAATGGGTAAATAGCCCTTTAAATACTGTGGTAGTATGTCATCAACCTGAGAAGCAGAGTGAGTTTAAATATTTATTGATGCGCCGCTTACTACCTTCCCTCATGAGTTTAGTGGTTCTGATAACGTCAGTGAGCCGAGCCCTGGCGTTTGACAGTTCGGCGTCGCAAGCCATCCTCATGGATTTTATCACGGGGGCTATTTTACTCGAGAAGGATAGTGATACACCGGTTCCCCCAGCATCTTTGAGCAAGCTGATGACCAGCTACATGGTATTTGAGGAAATCAGAAGGGGAGGACTATCTTTAAATGATATGTTGCCGGTTAGTGAGAAAGCCTGGCGCATGGGTGGTTCCAAAATGTTTGTCGAAGTCGGCCACGACGTCTCTGTACAGGACCTATTACGTGGGGTAATCGTTCAATCTGGGAATGACGCTTGTATTGTACTGGCAGAAACAATAGCTGGAAGCGAGGATGCTTTTTCAGATCTTATGACGGAACAATCCTATAAGATAGGGATGTCAAATAGTACTTTTAAAAATGCGACAGGCTGGCCNCACCCTGAGCACCGAATGAGCGCTCGTGACGTAGCGNTGCTGACAAAGAAAATTATTCTCGATTATCCTGATCTTTTTTCTTTCTTTGCNGAAAAAGAATTTACTTATAACGAAATACGGCAAGGTAACCGAAACCCTTTGTTATACAAAAATATTGGGGCGGATGGGATGAAAACAGGCCACACAAGGGAGGCCGGGTATAGCCTAGCTGCCACGGCAACACAACAAGGGAGACGTCTAATTCTAGTCCTTATGGGATTGGAAAGCGCTCGCCAACGGGCGGTCGAGGCTGAGCGCTTATTTGATTGGGGATTTCGTAAATTTAATAATTATCAGCTTTTTGCNGCGGGAGATACGGTAGCTAAGGCTGATATCTGGCTCGGAAAGATTGCGAGAGTACCGTTAATAATTGAAGAAAATTTGACTGTGACACTTCCTCGCGATGGGCGCGAAGAGCTACGTGTTTCGGTCGCCTATAATTCTCCAATTCCTGCTCCAATAAATACCGGGGATGTGGCGGCAACTCTACGGGTGAAGTTGCCGGATTCAAACATGATTGAGTTGCCATTGATCGCAGGAAAAACCGTTGAAAGAGCAGGCTTGTTTGGCCGATTAAGCGGCGCATTGAGTTATATGCTGTTCGGTCCGCCACTAGATGAATGAGAAAGAACCTTTGCGGCCATTATGGCTAAAAAAAATATAGCACCGACTAGCAAGTTTATTACGTTTGAAGGTGGGGAGGGGGCTGGGAAGTCTACCCAAATCGTATTGTTGGAATCGTTTCTTCGGGATCGAGGTGTAAACTCTATTGTTACAAGGGAGCCTGGGGGTTCACCCGACGCCGAACTAATCCGGACACTCTTAGTTAGTGGTGCGAGCAACCGCTGGGAACCAGAAGCTGAGGTGCTGTTGCACTTTGCCGCTAGGCACGTTCATCTCAAAAATACGATATGGCCTGCGTTGGAACGTGGTAGCTGGGTTTTAAGTGATCGATTCGCCGATTCTACTATGGTCTACCAGGGAGACGGATTAGGTGTTAGTAAGGCTACAATCGAATTTCTTTATCGGTTTGTTGTTGGAGATTTTGTACCCGATTTAACCTTTATTCTGGATCTACCAGTAAATATTGGATTGGCTCGTGCTCGTGCGCGTAGTGGCGATGAAGATCGGTATGAGAGTCTGGACTATGCTTTTCATGAACGGGTAAGGAATGGATTTTTATCCATCGCCGAAGCTGCTCCTTCTAGGTATGTGATAATAGATGGAGAGAAAGGTATCGATGAAGTCAATGAAATGATAGTGAATTTGATAGTGCAGAGATTTGATGTCGAATAAGGCTGTGCAAACGGAAAATTTTCCACATCCTCGTGAAGTGTCGGAGCTTATTGGACATGAAACGGTTGAACGAAAATTAGCGGAATTATGCAATCTAGGTCGAGTGCCTCCAGCGATATTAATCCTGGGCCCAAAAGGTATAGGGAAAGCGACACTTGCTTATAGGCTTGCCCGTTACGTACTAACTGCTGGTGCTACCGGAGTGATGAGCATGTTTCCGGACCAAGATCGTGATTCGCTTTATGTTCCCCTTAAAGACGAGGTATTTTCGCGCGTGGCATCACAGGTTCATCCTGACCTCTTCGCTCTAGAAAAGGGAACCAATTTACGAACGGGGCTTGAGCGAAATGAAATTACGATAGATGAAGCAAGGGAGTTACAAAAATTTTTAAAACTCACCCCTGCAGGATTCGCTCCAAAAATTGCTATTATCGATGCGGCCGATGAAATGAATCTCAACGCGGCAAATTCGATTTTGAAATCATTGGAAGAACCTCCCGGTGATGCAATGCTGATTTTGATTAGCCATGCACCCCGGCGCTTGTTACCTACAATTAGATCCAGGTGTCAGAACTTTACTTTAAGGCCCTTATCACGCCAAAATTTTGGCGTTGTCGTTCATGGCATGAAAGGGGCTCCAGAAGAAAGTAAGTTAGATATACTGTGGGAACTATCGCAGGGAAGCCCTGGACGGGCTTTGGCAATTTTACGATATGATGGATTGAAACTTTATACTCAACTGGTGCAAATACTAATTACCGGGCCCACCATCGATTTTTCGGTAGTTCACGCTTTGGCGGATACGCTTTCCAAAAAGGGCTCTGAACATCGTTTTGCCATGGCAATGGAGTTGCTATTAGTGTGGCTCAAACGTCTCATAACGAATAGTGCTTATGGTACATCTTTATCGTNTCTTATAGAGGGTGAGGAGCAGGCGCTGAGGAGGTTTCATGGTGCGCGTAGGCTTGATCATTGGGCAGAGCTATGGGAAAACTTAAATCAACGATTTTANCGGGCGGAGAAAGTGCATTTGGATCGAAAGCAAGTATTCATTTCGTTTTTTTCTGCAGTTAGTGATCTTCTATATGGGTAGGCGTGATATTGGTTGAATGTAAAAGTATACCTACTTCTGAGAGCTACTTCATTACTACGCCGATCTATTACGTAAATGATGTACCACATCTTGGCCATGCATACACAACGATCGTGTGCGATACCCTTGCCCGATTTATGCGTCTCGATGGCAGAGAGGTGCTGTTTTTGACTGGAACGGACGAGCACGGTCAAAAGGTAGAAAAATCAGCTAATTTATCCGGCGAAACCCCATTAGATTTTACTAATCGGGTGTCGCAACGGTTCAGGGAATTAACAAAAAAATTACAAATCAGTAACGATGATTTTATAAGAACTACGGAGCAACGGCATATCCAGGCAAGCCAAGCTATATGGACTGCTTTGAACCAGTCGGGTGATATTTATTTAGGAAGTTATTCAGGCTGGTATTCTATCCGGGATGAGGCATTTTTTTCAGAGAATGAACTAATAAAACCAAAGGGTAGTTCAGGCCAGTTGCTGGCTCCTTCTGGTGCACCAGTAGAGTGGGTAGAGGAACCAAGTTATTTTTTTAGGCTGTCGAATTGGCAACAGCGTCTATTAGATTTCTACGATAAGAACCCTAGTTTTATTTTGCCAGAGTCCCGACGCAATGAAGTGATAAGTTTTGTAAGTGGAGGGCTCCAAGATTTGTCCGTGTCACGGACAAGTTTTCAATGGGGGATAACTGTTCCAGGTGACAGCAATCATATAATGTATGTGTGGTTGGACGCTTTAACCAATTATATTACCGCTAGTGGCTATCCCGATACAGGGAGTGCGTTGTTTGAGAAATTTTGGCCGGCTAACATACACGTTGTCGGGAAAGATATTCTTCGATTCCATGCTGTTTATTGGCCTGCATTTCTCATGTCCGCTGGTCTAGAACCTCCGCAAAGAGTATTTGCACACGGCTGGTGGACGGTCGAAGGTCAAAAGATGTCTAAAAGTCTTGGTAATGTCGTGGAACCATTTGAATTAGTGGAACGATTTGGCTTGGACCCCATAAGGTACTTTTTGTTGAGAGAGGTTCCGTTTGGAAACGATGGAGATTTTTCTGAGTCTGGGCTAGTGCATCGAGTAAATAGTGATTTATCAAATGACTTGGGAAATTTGAGTCAGAGAGTGTTGTCGATGATATTTAAGAACTGTGGAGCTGCGTTGCCCACCCCTGGGGAATTTTCTGAAGACGACAATACTCTTTTAGCCAAGATGGGAGGACTTTTAAAGCAAGTTAGAACTGCTATGGAGCAGCAGTTATGCCACAGAGCTCTTGAGGATATTTGGGTGCTTGTCAGGGCGGCAAACACCTACGTCGATCATCAGGCGCCTTGGGGTCTCAAGACATCAGATCCTGAAAGGATGAATACAGTTTTATATGTCTTAGCGGAGTCTCTACGCCACACTGGTATCCTAATACAACCTTTTATGCCAAATTCTGCAGATAAGCTCCTCGAACAACTTGGAGTTCCCGATGATGAGCGAGACTTCTCCCATTTGAACAAAAGTTCTTGTCTGGTGCCCGGCAAGACTATATCTCAACCCGAGGGCATCTTCCCAAGAATACTCAATGATACACATTTCTGAAATCAACTTGAGCTGTTATCTATTTATCCATGCTAATTGATAGCCACTGTCACCTAAATTTTCCAGATTTTAAGGACGATTTTAACGATGTCCTAGAAAGATCTGAAGAGGCAGGAGTCAAAGTATTACAAACGATTTGCACTAAACTTTCTGAATTTCCAGATGTCCTTAGCATTTCGAAAAAACATGCCAATATTTATTGCTCAATCGGCATACATCCTCACAACGTGTCGAGCGAGCCTGAGTTCAGTCCTGTGGAAATAATAGAAGTGGCTAGTGCTGAAGCAAAAATAATAGGGATCGGGGAAACTGGCTTGGATTATTATTATGAACATAGTCCTCGTGAACTCCAAAAAGAAAGCTTCCGCAAGCATATTTCTGTATCACGCGAGACCGGTTTACCNGTGATCATTCACAGCCGGNATGCTGACAAGGATACTGCNAGCTTATTGCGTTCAGAGTTCGAGAANGGTTCTTTCCCGGGGGTAATACATTGTTTCAACGGAAGCAAAGAAGTGGCTCAGGCNGCATTGGATTGCGGACTCTTTATATCTTTGGCTGGAATCGTAACCTTTAAAAACGCGAATTCATTGAGGGATACTGTCAAGGATTTGCCAGCCGATAGGCTATTAGTTGAGACTGATGCACCTTTTTTGGCTCCGGTACCGCAACGTGGGAAACGGAACGAACCCAGTTTTGTGAGATACACTGCTGATTTTTCTGCAGGNCTGCTTGAACTGGAAACTCAAAAATTTGCCATTCAAACTAGCAAGAATTTCGTTAGTTTGTTCAGTCGTGTTACTGATATTTTATGAAGATAAGAGTATTGGGTTGTGGGCCTTCTTCAGGAGTTCCAGGTCTGGGTGGGTCCTGGGGCGCTTGTGATCCTAGGAATAAGAAAAATAGGCGACGCCGGAGCTCTATTTCTGTAGAAACGCGGAATACACGCTTATTGGTGGATACACCGGTGGACATGCGCGAACAGTGCTTAGACGCGGGTATTAACACTATTGACGCCGTCCTTTACACGCACTCTCACGCGGATCACACGCATGGGATAGATGATCTACGGGCTTTCAATTGTAATGCTGAAGGCTCGCTTGATATTTACTGTAGTCCCAAAACTCTGGCCGATATAACCCAAAGGTTCGGATATGCATTTGCACCGGTCGAGGGGAAGGGGCCGTGGTATAGGCCCTCCCTAACCGGACATGCGATTACCGGGCCCTTCGAGGTGGGTGATATCAAGATTGTGCCCTTTAAACAGGTTCACGGGGAATCTATGACTTTGGGGTACCGTTTTGGATCAATGGCGTACAGCACAGACGTGAATTCGCTACCAGAAACATCCGTTGAACTTTTGTATGGATTAGATTGTTGGTTTGTCGATTGCTTGGGTTACCACCCGAATCCTAGTCACGCCCACTTAGAGTTAACATTGCAATGGATTAAACGGATAAAACCAAAAAGGACCATTCTTATACATATGGCTAGCGAGTTAGACTATGAGACCCTGAGAGCGGAGCTACCCGACGGAGTGGAACCAGCGTATGATGGGTTGGAGATAATTGACTGAGAAAAAGGATGAACTGGGATATTTTTGTGCTGATGTTGAGTGGTTCGGTCAGAGATCCAATTTTTTGGATTGTTGGGGCGATTTTTGGTTGGGATATCGAACGACCCTTGGAAAAATCATTGGGGATATGGTTGATTGCAGGACTTATTTGGGGTGGTATTCGGGCCGCGATTTACTTAAATCTTGGGGAGAATTTGGGAGTAGTCGAGTGCGGTGCCATAATGATACTTTGTGTTGGGCTGATGTGTATTTTGGCTATTAGCATACGTTTTGCTAGGGTTATTTATCATCGATAGTAAGGAGTCTGTTGTAACCTNAGGTAAACAAGAACTATATATAATTTCCCATAATATATATTATACGACAAAATGATTTAAGGCCTAAATTAAATTCACTTCTACACAGTAGGCTCCTGCCATGCATAATCTCGCCTCCCTTCTGGGAATAATGCGCCGTCTAAGGGATCCCGACCAAGGTTGCGACTGGGACCTGGCGCAGACATACGAAACCATCGTGCCGCATACCATCGAGGAGGCTTACGAGGTGGCTGATGCCATTGAAAGGCAGGATTTCCAAAGCCTAAGAGATGAACTCGGTGATTTGTTGTTTCAGATCATATTCTATAGCCAACTCAGTCAGGAACGTTCTACTTTTAATTTCGATGACGTTGTGCAAGGGATTTGCGAAAAGATGATCCGCCGGCATCCCCATATCTTCGAAACGTCCGAGACAGTACTTAATTCTCAAAAGACGAATAGGTCTTGGGAAGTAATCAAAGCTGAAGAACGTGTGGGTAGACGAGATAACTCACAACGGGAAACGGAAATTAGTGTATTGGACGGCATAGCCAAGACCCTTCCCTCCCTTTTTGCGGCCCTAAAATTACAACAACGGGCCGCTTTAGCTGGTTTTGATTGGCCCGAAATAAAACCGGTTGTAGATAAAATTGCGGAGGAATTGGAGGAACTTCGAACAGAAATCGATGAGGATGGTAGTCCGGGAAAGAAAGAAGAAGAGCTTGGCGACCTTCTCTTCGCGTGCGTCAATCTAGCGCGTCACCTCAATATCAATGCTGAAATGGCTTTAAGAAACGCAAATCGGAAGTTCGAACGCCGGTTCCGGCGGGTAGAAGCTCTGATGGGATCTTTGGCTAGAGACGAAAACAAGATTTCCCTTGAAACAATGCAAACCTTTTGGGAACAAGCAAAACTTGAAGAAGGAGCCTAGTTCAGAGCCACTCAATCTGGATTTTCTACTCATGCATGAGCAAATGAATGAGGCTAGAAGTATCCCATCTTCCACCCCCGCGTTCCTGAACTTGAGCATAAAATTGATCTATTAATGAGGTCGCTGGCAAACGCGCCTTATTTCGTTGCGCTTCTTCAAGGATAATATTTAGATCTTTCCGCATCCAGTTCACTGCAAACCCAAAATCAAATTTATCCTCGGCCATAGTAAGAGCTCGATTTTCCATTTGCCACGAGCCTGCAGCTCCCTTGGAAATTACGTCAACCACCGTTTTTGGATCCAAACCGGCTTTGAGTGCAAAGTTCATACCTTCAGAGAGACCCTGCAGTAGGCCGGCTATGCATATTTGATTAACCATTTTTGTTAACTGACCAGCTCCCGCAATGCCCATCAAGGTAACTGCTCTTGAGTAGCTGTCTATCACAGGCCGTACTCTGTTAAATGTGTCTTCTTCCCCTCCACACATTACGGTCAAAACACCATTTTCAGCTCCTGCCTGTCCGCCCGACACTGGCGCATCGAGAAATCCTACTCCTTTCTCTCTTGCGGTATCATAGAGCTCTATCGCCAGGTTGGCTGAGGCAGTTGTATGGTCAACGAATACGGTCCCCTCGCCCATTCCAGCGAACGCGCCGTCATCCCCGTACACCACACTGCGTACGTCATCATCATTTCCAACACAGGTAAAAACAATCTCTCGATCCGCTACGGCGTCCCGTGGCGTTGCTGCGGAAGATCCCTCGTAGCTTTTGGCCCAATTATTAGCCTTAGCCATCGTGCGATTGTACACAACCACGTCGTGTCCGTTCGATGCCAAGTGGCCCGCCATGGGAAATCCCATGACACCGAGTCCAAGGAAGGCCACTCTCTTAACGTCGGTCATTCACAGTTCCTTAGCTGATAACAGAAGATGTTTCATTAACTATCAGAAAGATATCTATTTCTTCGAGGAATTTCTATTTTAGCTTGGCTTAGATTTGACTACAACGGCCAAAATAGGATTTTTAAACGTATATATAAAATTATTGATATAATCATATGTAATAATTACGTTTTTGACAGTCCAATTCAAGGGGATGCGAAATAGGGTCAGAATTTATTACTAGGAGCCGCCTCAATGAGTGCGAGTGACATAGCGGAGGTTTTCATTTCGTTGTAGCGCACCAAGCCACGTTAATATAAACTTATTAGNACTTATGCCCGTAACTCAAGCCTTTGGGCCGGACGCTATCCATCNTAGCCAGGTCTTCGTTACTGCAACAAAAATAAAAGNCNNAANACCCCTCTCCATCTAATCAANAAAGGAAACAGAAACAGATCCGAGCACACCAAACTCCGCTACTACTTCGTCTCCCGGATGCACTTGAATTGGTGTAGTAATCGTCCCTGTTGTTACGACCTGACCTTCCTTTAAATATGTTCCGATTTTAATTAATTCGTTGGTCAGCCAAGTTAAGGCCAATCTCGGGTCACCTAAAACGTTTCGTCCCGTCCCNTTCTGTTTTGCTGTTTTGCCGGCACTTATTCGAACGGAATGGTCTCGCAAATCGATGTCTTTCCAGGACTGTGTGGTGGAGTCACCTAAGACAAATTCATGCGCACAAGCATTGTCGGCAATTAGCTGTGCCTCTCCAACAGTGGCGAAGTTGTTAAATCGGGAATCAGGAATTTCTATAGCTGGGTGCAGTCTATCCACTGCTCTTAATACTTGATTCATGCTATATGGTTTCCCACGAGGTGGGAGGTCGCATGCCATATGGAAGGCAAACTCGGCTTCCGCCACATTCATTAAGCTATCTTTTAGTGAGAGNCTCTTTCCGCTTCGGTGGAACCGCTCCTTNAAAAGTCTCCCGGCTAATGGTCCGCTTACGCCAATATGNGATTGCCCAGCATCACTTGTGGCCGCTATCTTCCAACCACAAATAGTGTTCTCNGAGTGTTTTTCTAGCACGNCTTGAATAAGATAAGCTTCCTTGCGGTCCGCAGGNTTACAANAACGCGGTAACGTATCTACGCGCTTCGATCCAATCCAAAGGNTCCATAAAAGATCGGAAGCCATTTCAATGTTGTCAGGTTTAAGCACTTGTTTAGGCAGACTTCTAATTCATAGGCCCACTTGTTAGGAACAAAAAGGCCACGCTAACTGGATGTTAGCGTGGCCTGAATGTGTTTTTTGAATGCTATCAGTGGAGGATTGGATCAATTAAAATCCGCCCATACCACCCATACCGCCCATGCCACCCATGTCTGGAGGCATGCCGCCGCCGCCGCCGCCTGGAGCGTCATCCTTCTTCTCAGGCCTATCTGCAACCATTGCCTCGGTCGTAATTAATAAACCTGCAATTGATGCTGCGTCTTGTAGTGCCGCACGTACTACTTTGGCCGGGTCGATGATGCCAGCTTTAACCAAATCAGTATATCTTTCGTCCTGAGCATCAAAACCAAATTTGGTGTCTTTTGAGTCCAGAATTTTACCGATAACGATGGAACCATCATGACCGGCATTTTCAGCAATATAGCGCAGTGGCTGTCGCAGAGATCTGTGTACGATGTCAATTCCTACCTGTTGGTCATTATTGTCACCTTCAAGCTTTGAAAGACCCCTGGAAGCGTAGATCAAAGTCACACCACCACCTGGAACGATTCCTTCTTCAACGGCAGCTCGCGTTGAATGCAAGGCATCTTCCACACGGTCTTTTCTTTCCTTAACTTCAATCTCCGTGATCCCACCTACCTTGATTATCGCCACCCCGCCTGCGAGTTTTGCAAGCCGCTCCTGAAGCTTTTCACGGTCGTAGTCCGAAGTGGTTTCTTCGATCTGTGCCTTAATCTGATTGATTCNACCATCGATGCCTTTCTTTTTCCCGGCACCGTCAATTATGGTGGAGTTCTCTTTATCGATCATTATACGTTTGGCACGACCCAACATGTCCAAGGAAACATTCTCTAATTTAATGCCAACATCCTCAGAAATAACTTGGCCTCCGGTTAACACTGCGATGTCTTCCAACATGGCTTTGCGACGATCACCAAATCCTGGTGCTTTCACTGCGGCAATTTTTAAACCGCCACGTAGTTTATTCACAACGAGGGTTGCTAAAGCCTCCCCCTCGATGTCTTCCGCGATTATTAGAAGCGGCTGGCTTGACTTAACCACGGATTCCAGAATCGGCAGCAATGATTGCAAGTTAGATAATTTCTTCTCATGGATCAAAATGTATGGATCCTCAAGTTCGCAATTCATTTTTTCTGGATTTGTGATGAAATAAGGTGAGAGGTAGCCACGGTCAAACTGCATTCCTTCAACCACATCAAGCTCGGTTTCGAGNCCTTTAGCTTCTTCAACTGTGATGACACCCTCTTTACCGACTTTCTCCATTGCCTCGGCAATAATATCACCAACGTCTGTCTCGCCATTGGCCGAAATTGTTCCGACTTGTGCGATTTCCTGTTGGCTGGAAACTCGACGCGACATTTTCGAGACATTGACGATAACCGAGGCCACGGCTTTATCAATACCGCGCTTCACGTCCATCGGGTTCATACCAGCGGCAACNGCCTTAGAACCTTCGCGCACAATGGCCTGAGCTAACACAGTCGCCGTAGTGGTGCCATCGCCCGCAACGTCGCTGGTTTTACTCGCGACCTCACGCACCATTTGGGCACCCATATTCTCAAATTTATCGCTCAGCTCAATTTCTTTTGCAACGGTCACGCCGTCTTTAGTTATGCGCGGTGCTCCAAAAGACTTATCGAGGACAACGTTTCGGCCTTTTGGCCCTAATGTGACCTTGACAGCGTTTGCCAAGGTATCGACGCCGCGTAGCATCCGCTCCCGCGCGTCAGCACCAAATTTTACTTCTTTAGCAGGCATATTCCTAATTCCTTACTCAATGATGCCCATGATATCGGATTCCTTCATGATCAACAGTTCCTCACCGTCAACCGTGACTTCAGTCCCCGACCATTTACCAAACAAGATCTTGTCACCTTTTTTTACATCAAGTTTCACTACCTTGCCATTTTCATCGCGTGCACCTGTTCCGGCAGCGACAACTTTACCCTGCATGGGCTTTTCCTTGGCGGTATCTGGAATAATGATGCCGCCTGGGGTCCGCTCGTCTTCTCCGACTCGCCTGACCATAACGCGATCGTGCAGCGGCCTGATTTTCATCCTTGGCTCTCCAAAACTATTGTTACAATTAATTTACAGTCTTTAGCACTCAAAACAGATGAGTGCTAATCTCTACGGCATATAGTAATGTCACGGCCAAGTGTCAAGGTGGTAGTGCACTCAAATCTCTTAAAGTTTTTGATAACGCCTCGATTTTAGGCCTGTTTTAACCCAAACAATTGATCAAACCGGGCTTTTGATCGCCCATTGATGGAAACCCGCATTTGAACATTTTGGTCTGTTTGGCTTCGACTCAACACATTTCCATGCCTATAGAGCCAGGCAACGGCTTCGCCGTTACCAACCCCGACAGAAAATTCTAATATCTCGTGATCCATGAACAGGTGGTTTTCTAGGCTTGTGAGAAGATGATAAAGACCTGTTCCTTTTTTCGCTGAGACTGCTATCTGACAAGGATTTCCATGTGCTTTAAAAGAAAGTTCATGATTTTCCTNGGAACTGAGGCGATCTGTCTTGTTTAGTACATCGATTAATTTTCCCGTCTGGCCGACATCAATTCCTATATTGATCAATGTGTTATGCACATTTTTGTTTTGGGCACTGTNTTCCGGATGTGAAATGTCTCGCACGTTTAAGATCAAATCTGCCGCCACCACTTCCTCCAGGGTTGCTCTAAAGGCNGCGATGAGTTGGGTGGGGATATTCGAGATAAATCCCACAGTGTCGGACAAAATAACTGATTGACCGGANGGTAGCTCTAGTCGTCTCATCGTGGGATCTAAAGTGGAAAACAATTGATCTTTAGCGAGAACATTGGCTTGGGTGAGTCTGTTAAACAACGTCGATTTTCCTGCGTTTGTATACCCCACTAAAGCTACTATCGGGAAAGGGATGCGTGATCTTGCGTTCCGCTGTAGCCGTCGGTTTTTTACTACGCTTGAAAGTTTCTTGCGTATTTGTTTCANNCTGCGATCAATTTGACGCCGATCCGATTCTATTTGAGACTCACCGGGCCCACCGAGAAAACCATAGCCACCGCGCTGCCGTTCTAGATGTGTCCATGCTCGAATAAGTCTACTACGCTGATAAGTTAAGGCTGCAAATTCTACTTGGAGCCGGCCCTCATGCGACGAGGCACGTTTGCCGAAAATCTCTAGAATCAGTCCTGTCCTATCAATGACTTTACACTGCCAACATTTTTCAAGATTTCGTTGTTGTACTGGCGACAGATCGCGATCTACAACAATTACATCCACCGGTGCCGCTAGGAGTTCTTCCTGAACNTTTTCTATAAATCCATTTCCAAACAACGTAGCTGACTTAGGAGTCCTGACCTTAATATTCTCAGCACGTGGTATCTTGAGGTCTATGGATAACGCTAGGTTAACTGTCTCGCTTAACGCGTAATCGNAATCCCCNCTATTATTATCACTATTTATGAGGTTGGGACGTAGTACCCATGCTAGCTTCATTGCGGNAAAATAAAACTANATGCCGAACCCTTACCGGTTTTATTCTTCAATATTTCCACTAGAGGTTTCAAAAAGTCTGATTGTAGTAGAAGGCATTACTGTCGATATCGCATGTTTNTACACAAGTTGGGATTGATCATCACGACGGAGCAAGATAGAGAAATTGTCAAACCAACTGACTATACCTTGCAACTTTACCCCGTTTAAAAGGAATACGGTGACCGAGATCTTGTTTTTCCGAACGTGATTAAGAAACACGTCCTGAACGTTTTGTGTTTTTTCTCCCGCCATCTGCACCTCCACCCTAAAAAACACCCAGGTATTGTGCCAAGCCGCAAACAAATTGATTTTATAGCAGCAGTATAATCTACCACAGAGGAAGAAATTGCTGTTATTAATAATTAGATTTAAGCTTAATTTTTAAAATTTCTATATAAAACAGNAAGTTAAGNTAAGGTCTTTTTACCGAGATNCNGCTTCTGAGTTCTTCTTTCAATCTATTTAGTGGAAAAATGCCTTTTAGAGNCCCGACCACGTGTTTAAGACACCCTCCCCCTACTAGGATGCAGTCTACCGTTTAATTCTTACTGTGTCCGGTAGTGCGGTCCTCTTTTAGCGATAAATGAAAGGGAAATAGATTTGTTTGCATTCTGGGAGGAANCTGCTTTATTTATTCAGATAGTTTGGACAAAGTCTTGCACCTCCCTCAGATAAAGCTCCCGAATACGGTTAGTTATAGGCCCTGGNTCCCCCTGAGCGATAATATTCTGATCGATGCGAACCACTGGTACGACGAATGAACTGGTGCTAGTTAGAAAGGCTTCCTTAGCTTTCTCTACATCAGCCGTCGTAAAGGAGGTTTCTATAACTTTAATTCCGTTCCTTCGTGCAATGGCAATCACACGATTTCGCGTAATTCCACTCAGTATTTTATGACCTTCTTGATGAGTAATAACTGTTTCTGATTCATCTACAAGCCATGCGTTGGAATGACTACCTTCAGTTATCACTCCGTCGTCATCAACTAGCCATGCCTCAAATGCCCCAGCTTTGACCGCCTCTTCTTTTGCGAGAACATTTGGAAGTAACGATACTGATTTGATATCCCGTCGAGTCCAGCGTTGATCTGAAGTAGTAATAACTCTAACTCCATTTTTTCCAATCTCTCCTGAGCCAGGCCGAGTTGTTTTGGCGGTTATAGTTAGGGAACTCCGTTGACTTTTTGGGAAAGCGTGGTTTCTTGGGGCGGAACCTCGAGAAATTTGAAGGTAACAAATTCCATCTTTTAAACGATTTCGATTTATTAGATCCTCGATTACAAGNTGAAGCGCACGGCGAGACATTGGCATTTCAATTTCTAGCGCTGCAAGCGACCGCTCNAGTCGGTCATAATGTAAGTCGGCATCGATGATCTNACACGCAAACACTGCGAACACTTCATAAACAGCGTCTGCAAATTGAGTTGCCCTGTCCTCAATGTGTATTGCCGCTATCCCGTGGGACATATACTGCCCGTTTACATATGCGATTCTAGACATTGGCTTTTGTTATGGTTTCCAGAACGACAAATTAAATAATACTAACAAAACTAAAAACTCTAATCTGCCCAAAAGCATCCCAATCATTGCTGTTAACTTTATCCAATCTAATTGAAGCCACTGATGTAGGTCAGGGCTTGAGAGATTTATTAGTGCGGGGCCACTATTACTTAATGTTGTGACCGCTAACAGTAACGCAGAGGTGAATTCAATCGAAAACACGCTAAATATTGTTGTCAAGACTATTAAGCTACATAAATAACAAAAGAAAAAGACCCAAACTATTTCAACAAATGAGGTCGTAACCGAAAAACGGCCAAATTTGACAGGAACTACCGCATGAGGATGTATCAATTGAAATAGTTCTTTTCGAGCATGATGAAATAGCAGGGTCAGACGCATTGTTCTAATACCGCCAGAAGTTGAACCGCTTGTCCCACCAATTATTGCAAGGAATATAGCTATAAAAATAAAGAAATTTTTCTCTGGTGTAGATATATCATTGATCGGAAAACCAGTTGTTGTCATCACGGAAATAAAGAAAAGCATCCCGTCAATAACTGACATACTGTTAGGGGCAGCCCCTGAAAATAATAGAACTAAAGTCATCGCTATTAGTATAAAACAGAAAAGCAAACGTACCTCTCTGTCGCGATCATAAACTCTCCAGTCCCGTGATAAAAAACGAATGTGAAGTGTAAAGTTTATCGCACCCAAAATCATAAATATTGATAAAACAATTTTTGTTGAGTTTCCACTGCCGCCAAATGGGCCTGCGGAATCCAGCATGAAGCCACCTGTGGATATGGTGGTCATCGAATAACAGAGAGCTTCAAGCAACGGCATTCCACAAACCTTAAGAGTCAACACACACACAATTGTCAAAATGAGATACACAAGAAACAAGGAACGCCATAATTGTTGGAATGATAGTTGTCGATCTGCCGCAATAACTTCCACCGCATCCCTTCTCGGTAAAAATGTGCCTCCAAACCCAAAGGATGGAAGTGCCCATATTACGAGAAGTAATGAACCGTAGCCTCCCATCCACTGAAGCATCGCACGCCAGAGTAAGATGCTATCGGTCATTAAAGAAGGGTCATTGGTCATGCTTAGTCCTGTTGTGGTGAGTCCTGATAAGGATTCAAAACAGGCATCAAATAAACGCCAATTACCATCACTAAGATATAGTGGAAGCGCCCCAATTATTGTAGTCACGATACATAGTAGTATCACAGCAACAGCGGTCTCTCGCCGTCCGAAATTTAGTGATCTTCCACGTGTAGAGAGAAATAGTAGGACGCCTAGAAAAACCGAAATACAGAAGCTAGCAGCAAAGGCGTTTCTAGAATTATAATCTGTATTAGATATTGCCAAAAGCAATGGAAACAACATTCCAATGCCGAAAACCATCATCACGATGCCAATAATTCGCAATATTGGAGAACTGTTCATTAGCTAGAATTGAGAAATGAGGTTTTAAAAATATCCAAACGCAACTGATAGTAGTTTTTCAACTTTCCGAATTGTGCTGTGAGGAGAGAAAATGATAAGTCTGTCACCTTTCGCAATCTCAGTTTCTCCGCGAGGAATAATTACCGTGCCATTTCGTACTATAGCTCCCACAAGGACGCCATTAGGTAGACGTGCATCCTTCAATGGTACTCCAACAACTGCAGCGGACTCTATGGCATCTGCTTCAATTACCTCAGCTTCACCTCCTTGAAGAGTATGAACCGAGTGAATCCGGCCTCGACGAACATGTTCCAAAATGCGAGACACGGTGATATCCCTGGGGCTTATTGCGGAGTCGATCCCCAAGGGAGAAATTAAAGGGGCATAGGTAGTCTCATTTATGAGTGCGACAGCCCGCGCACATCCGTGTTTCTTTGCCAAAACGGATGCCAGAATATTTACTTCGTCATCGTCACTTACTGCAATAACTGTTTCTGCGGATGGAACACTTGCCTCCTCTAAAATTTCCGATTCAAGTGCATCTCCAGCAATTACTATAGTTTTTCTAAGTTGGTCAGCAATCAATTCCGCACGTTCCTTGTTTGCTTCTATCAACTTGACGTTTACCGCCGGTTCACGCTCCTCGAGAGCAAGCGCTAATTGAAATCCGATGTTACCACCACCAATAATAACGACTCGCTCTGCCGTCTGTTCCTCATGTCCAAAAACACTGCGGGCTCTACTTAAGTGTTGGCTATCAACGACGAAATAAACTTCATCATTCAACAATAATTGATCCATTTCTCTTGGGAAAATNGGCGTCTCATCACGCACTATGTAAACTATAGTTATATTCAAATCTGGGAATAGTTCCGTAAGTTGTCGTAAGGGGGTATTTAGTATTGGGCACTCTTGGTTCAACCGCATCCCTACTAGACTTACCTTCCCATCGGCAAACCCAATTACATCTATAGATCCTGGAGCTTCGAGCAGGCGATTTATTGCCGCCACAACTTCTTTTTCAGGTGATATAATTACGTCGATTGGCATATGGTCTCGGCTAAAAAGGTGCTGCCAGCTAGGTTCTAGATATGCGTTATGACGCACCCGAGCTATTTTAGTAGGAACATCAAAAAGAGTATGAGCCACTTGGCANGCTACCATGTTTATCTCATCTGATAATGTCACGGCGATTAGCATATCTGCATCCTCAGTACCGGCACGCTCCAGAACATCTGGATACGATGCAAAGCCAATGAAGGTTTGAACATCGAGAGTCTCGCTAANTTTTCTTAGGCGTTCGGTATCGTGGTCGATGACCGTTACGTCATTCCCCTCCCCGGACAATTGTCGTGCGATATCAAAACCAACCCGACCAGCACCACATACAATAACTTTCACTTTAGCCGCCGTTACTGCGGAATGGTNTTATTGATGAGNAATACAAGAATCAACTCCGTTCTAGNCTAGATATACCTAACGATTTGAGTTTACGGTGTAGAGCGGACCTTTCCATGCCGATAAACGAAGCGGTTCGGGAAATGTTATTTCCGAACCGTGAAACCTGGGACTCTAGATATTGTCGTTCAAAAATCTCACGAGCCTTCTTAAGTGGAAGCGACATTATCTCATTCGACAAATCAGCACGGAGGGTGCTCGGTGTCGACAAAATCAGTTCCGGCGGCAACATATTTGCTGTAATCGGTNTCTTGNCACTTCCAGGCGCCATGATTAAGACCCACTCAACTACATTCCGCAATTGGCGGACATTCCCAGGCCATTCACAGGCTTGCATTAATGCGATAGCGTCATCCGAAAACTCGCGAGATGGGAGTCCTGTAGTGTGNGTCGACTGCTCCATAAAGTATTTGATTAAATCGGGAAGATCTTCCATTCTCTCGCAGAGTGGGGGCACTTTAATGGGTACAACACTGAGCCTGTAGTAGAGGTCTTCTCGAAAATTTTTTTCGGCGATCTCATACAACAAATCGCGGCTACTTGCGGTTATGATACGGGCATCAACTTTCACTTTTTGGCCGCTTCCCGACCGATTGAAACTTTGTTCTTGTAGTACACGAAGAATTTTCCCCTGTGTTTGTAATGGCATGTCCGCCACTTGATCAATGAACAAGGTTCCGCCATGGGCCGCTTCTAAAGTGCCAATTTTAAGTTCTTGGGCTTCACGACCGATACTGTACTCCTCCCCAAAGAGTTCTGCCTCNATGTGCTCTGGCGCCATCGTNGCCGCATTTAGGACGACGAATGGACCGTCCGCACGACCAGACTTTTGATGTATTGTGCGGGCAATTACTTCCTTACCACTACCCGCAGGTCCAACAATGAGGACCCGACTATGGGTAGGAGCAACTCTATCGATTATTTGTCGGACATCACAAATTGCCGTGGAACGGCCGATGACATTGATTTCGGCTCCAGTCCGGCGTCTTAATTCTCTGTTTTCTCTCCTCAAGCGCTCAGACTCTAACGCTCTTTCCACGATGTGAAGCAAACGATCCGTTTCAAATGGTTTTTCAATAAAATCATAAGCACCGAGATGTATTGCTTTTACTGCAGTTGCAATGTTTCCGTGGCCACTTATCATAACGACCAATAAGTCCCCGTAACTTCGGCGCAAAGATTCGAGAATTTTGAGGCCATCCTGTTTGGTATCTTTTAACCAAATATCTAGCAAAACAAGCGCAGGAACTCGTCTTTGAATTTCTGTGCTAGCACTTTCACCATCCCAGGCCTCCCGGGTCTCGATNCCATGATCATTCAGAACATCTGAAATNAACGAACGAATATCCTGTTCATCNTCGACAATNAGTATATCGNTAGCCATCTGCTGCGTTAGCCTTCGTTTNNCCGANCTGCTTCACGTCCGGTAANATTAGTGTGTCCCCGTNCAGGGTCACGGCATCTGTAGGGAAAATAAGTGTAACGCATGCCCCCCCNGTGGAAACATCTTTTAACTCTAATGTTCCTCCNTGATCCTCCATNATCTTTTTTACGATAGCAAGCCCTAGCCCAGTCCCTTTCTCACGCGTAGTTACATAAGGTTCCATCAGTCTATCCAGCAGTTCTCTCGGCAATCCACAACCGTTATCCTGTACCAAAACATCTATACCCCTATCATTCCGCAGACTTATCGTTATTTCGATTTGCTTGACTTTCTTATCAGAAGCGTCAACTGCATTAATAGCGTTTTGGAGTAGATTCGTCATGGCTTGTTCTATTTGNCGGGCATCACAAAATAATTTGATTCCTTCTGGAGGGAAACTTGATATGAAAACAATTTNATTCCTAGCCATCCTTTGTATGGTTACTATGCCAGCAACCAATTCTATTAAATTTTCCAGGTTTCGAACAGGGGCCGGCATTCGCGCAAAAGCTGAAAATTCATCGACCATTCCACGAATGCTCGCAACTTGGCGAACGATGGTATTAACACAAGAAGAGAAAGTTTCCTGATCAGTCGAGATATCACTCAAAAATTTTCGTTTTAATCTTTCAGCCGCAAGTTGTATTGGCGTTAGAGGATTTTTTATTTCATGTGCGATTCGTCTTGCGACATCACTCCATGCTGCGGCACGTTGTGCATTCACCAATTCACTAATATCNTCAAAGGTTACAACATAGCCGTGCATTNTATNGTNGCTGCTTTGGGAAGAAAGACGTACTAGTAAAGTTTGCACCCGATCTATTCGAATGATTTTAACCTCATCCTGCACCATCGAATTNTTTGTATTTCGTAAATCNTCCAAAAGGTGAGCAAGTTCCGGGAACACTTGTAAGATGGGGCGTCCCGTNAAATCACCTAGTTTGGCTCCTAATAGATCTAAGGCTGCTCGATTGGGAAGAAATACGGTACCATCTGCATCTAGACCAATCACACCAGAGGAAACGCCAAACAAAACTGTTTCTGTAAATCGACGGCGTTCATCTAGTTGGCGATTAGCTTTGATAAGGTCAGCCCGTTGGTTCTCTAGTTGGCTAGTCATTCTGTTGAATGCTCGACTCAGAGAACCTATTTCATCCCCTTCAGGTCCTTCTGCCACACGTGCCGTTAAGTCTCCATCACGTACCTTCTCCGTAGCCACTACAAGATTGGAAATTTCTTTTACAACCCTATTCGCNAAAATCAAACCAACCCAAATGGCGGCGAAAAGTAGTAAAAGGGCAACTATTAGATAAAGGAGAGTAAAAATAATCTGGATAGAAGATGACTTTGACTTCAGCGCTTCATACTCATTGACAGCAAGGGTCACTCTTTCAAGGTGATCCAGAACGTCTCGATCAACGAAGCGTCCTATATACAAAAATGTTCCTGCTATATTGTCTATTCTGCTTATCGCTCTTACTCGATCGCTACCTTGGCTCGTAACAACGACAACTTCACCCAAAGCCGCACGATCGACTAAGTTGCTTGACATAGAATCAAACGTAAGGAGAAAACTAAGTTTTGTGTGAGCTAAGACTTTTCCATCCCTTCGAATTACTATTGCTTCGGTAACGGAACGTTCTGTAGCTAAATTATCTAGAAGTTCATTAAATTGCTCTTGATTTTCGGTTAACTTTGGACCAATCCGATTGATCGCTGCTGCTATGGAGAGAACATCTGCTCTGATAAATTTCTGATGGTCTTTAATATAGGCTTCCGCAACAGCTCGAGATCGTTCGAAAGCTGTNACAACTTGTTCGTTGAACCATGCTTCCAANCCGAAATTAAAAAANCCTATAGAAAATACAGCAACGATTACGGCTGGTGTTGCAGCCACTAAACCAAATAAAGTCACCATTCGAGAATGCAGCCTGGAGCCAATTGAACCTTTACGGCGCGCTATCCAAAGGCGACTCAAACGCCAGCAGACTAAGCCACTCAAAATTAAAAGTAATACTAGATCGACATTAAGTAGTACTAAAATTGTGAGTGGATCAGCGCCCTGACGAGATATAGATCCGGTCAGAGCCGCGTAAGTAGCTAAACCCGATGCGGCCGAGGCAACAACTATAGCGACAGCAAACCGCCGGGAACCAATCAAATTTTCGATCCAATGGATCAACCTAGTTCGTCTAGCCAGATACAATTTTTGAGTCTTAGTTGCCATCTTCTTAGCTGGCTATCTACTGCCTCTAGGTATTTGGATGTCCAAAAGCTTTATTTTCTTCCGCAACGTATTGCGATTTATTCCTAAAAGCTCAGCCGCCTTGATTTGATTGCCACGCGTCGCAATTAACGTTTGATTTATCAGCGGTCGTTCAACCTCTTGAATGATTCGTTCGTACAGACCTGTGGCTGGTAAACTGCCTTTATGGGCAAGAAAATAATTCTTTAGGTGTTTGTTCAGTGATCCTGTCAAACCCTCTTTGCTGTGAGAAACAACATTTTGGGGTTTCTCCAACCCATTAGAAAGCTCAGTTTCAACAATGTCCGCAGATATTAACTCCTCAGTGTACAATGCGGTGATTCGGCGAACTAAATTTTCAAGTTCTCGGACATTTCCTGGCCAATCGTAACTCTCAAGTTTCTCTGTTGCCGATATATCAAGCGTTTTTGGAGAATTTCCCTCTTGCGCCGCCCTTTTGAAGAAGTAACGCAAAAGTAAAGGAATATCCTCTATTCTTTCACGTAGGGGTGGCAACCGAAGTGGCACGACGTTTAGCCGATAGAACAAATCTTGCCTAAACAGTCCGTCTTGGATTAGTTCCTGTAAGTTTTGGTGGGTTGCAGAGATTATCCGAACATTGGTGCGACTAGGCGTCTCCCCACCGACCCTTGTGTACTCTCCTTCTTGTAGCACACGTAGAAGTCGCGTTTGAGCCTCCAGCGGCATATCACCGATCTCGTCCAAGAAGAGGGTTCCACCATTTGCCTGCTGAAAACGTCCTACCGATCGACTTATGGCACCAGTGAAGGCCCCTTTTTCATGACCGAACAATTCACTTTCTATTAAGTCACGAGGTATTGCGGCCATATTCACAGGGACAAAAACGGCACCTTGGCGTTTGCCATAATCGTGAAGTGTTCGCGCAAAGAGTTCCTTTCCCGTTCCAGATTCGCCTGATATTAAGACAGTTAAATCAGTATTCGTTAGCCGTGCCAAAATACGATAAACATTCTGCATAGCGGGAGACCGTCCAATTAGAGGTAGGTCGTCCTCTGAGTCAACAGGGTGCTTATTGACTGCTACTGATGTTTTCGGTTCGGCAACCGCTTGATTTACTATTTGTATTAACTCGTTTAGGTCGAAGGGTTTCGGAAGATATTCGTACGCCCCCCGTTGGTTCGCTTCGATAGCGGTTAGGAAGGTAGTCTTAGCACTCATTACGATTACCGGAAGGTTGGGCCTCGCCTTCTTAATTCTTAGAATTAGGTCCAAGCCACTTTCTCCAGGCATGACTACATCTGTAATCACCAAGTCGCCATCGCCCTTGGCCACCCAAGTCCAAAGATCTTCTGCATTTGATGTCGAACGGACGTGGTGACCCAGCTGGGATAGGGCTCGGCCAATCACAGTTCTAATTGAACGGTCATCATCTGCAAGTAAAATTCTGGCCGGCATTGTAGTTGGTTACCTCCTCGCAGTATGTCCTTAACTGATCGGATTCGTTACACCTAGATGTATCGGAAGAAATAGGCTAACTGATGTCAGTCCTGGTTTGCTATCGATCTCTATAATTCCGCCATGGTCCTCAATAATTTTTGCTACCAATGCTAAGCCTAACCCAGTTCCTCTGGATTTAGTTGTCACAAATGGTTCAAAGATGGATTGCTGCAGATCTTCAGGAATACCTGGCCCATTGTCTTGAATTACAACGACGATCGGTAGTTGCAGGCGATCACGGCTTCCNGCAACGGATATTANTACGCTATGCCGGTAACTNGTTTTTAGTATTACCTGNCCTTNAGAGGATCCGATAGCCTCCGAGGCGTTTTTTACCAGGTTGAGTAAAACTTGGATCAACTGTCCACGATTNCCNTATACTGGTGGAAGTGACGGATCATACTGCTCTTCAAAAGANATGTTTTTAGCAAAACCTGTTGTNGCNAANTTACGGACATGTCCAAGTACGTCATGGATATTTACAGGATCTCTCTGAAACGGTTGATTATCGGAAAACAATTCCATTCGATTCACCAAGTCTCGAATGCGATCTGATTCTATACAAATGAGTTGGGTTAGTTCTCGGTCNGGGTCAGGCACTGATTGTTCCAGCAATTGAGCAGCACCCCGAATTCCCAACAACGGATTCCTTATTTCGTGAGCCAGCACCGCTGCNAGTCCGGCAACGGATCGTGCGGCTCTTCCATGCGCTAACTGACTATCTATTTGTCTCGCCATCGAACATTCTTGAAGAATAATGACCAAGTGTTTCACGTCGTCAGCCGCAGGCGCTATTCGAATATCTACCCTTTGGTTATTAAGTTTGGGTCCACTTAGTGAAACACCAAATTCTGCTACGCTGTTTCCGTTCCTCAAAACCTGTTTTATTAATGAAATGATGACGGAGTCGGTATCTATCAAGTTTTTCAAATTCTGACGCAACAGAACAATATGGCTCATACCAAGCAATTGTTGAGCAAGTCCATTGACTAAACAGATATTGAGCTCTTTATCGACCACTATCACCGAGATCGGTAGAGATTCAAGAATTGCTGTTGTCGCTAGATGCTCCCGCTGATTATTATTTTGAAGATTTTCTTTCATACAAAAGCCGTGTTGGATCTAGGTACATCCAATTCCAGGTGAAACAATTCACTTAGACTCGTTCGAATTTGTTGTGGATCATCTGACTTCAACAGTTGATCTTTATACATGTCATAGCTGTAGCAACCAGCTGTGTACCAATTTAGATGTTTACGGGCGATACGAATACCACGCTTCACACCGTAGTAACTCAACATAGAGTCAAAATGCCTCAATGCGATATTAAGTTGAAAAGTTGACGATGGCCGCGCCAGCCTTTCCCCAGTTTTTAAAAAGTGAATAACATGTGCCAAAAACCAAGGACGTCCTTGAGCGCCGCGCCCTATCATCACACCGTCTGTATGGGCTGTTTGTTGAAGCGTTTTCGCATCTTCGACTTGAGTAATGTCTCCATTACCAATGACGGGTATTTTGATGGCATTTTTAATTGCCCCGATAAATTTCCAATCAGATGCCCCGTCGTAAAATTGACAACGGGTTCGACCGTGGACGGTCACCAGCTGAATACCTATGTCCTCAGCAATCTTGGCTAATTCGGGAGCATTCCGTTTATTGATATCCCACCCTGTTCGCATTTTAATTGTAACTGGAATCCCCACGGCCTTAACCACTGCATGCATAATTTTGCGGGCAAGTGGCTCTTCACGCATTAAGGCTGAGCCCGCAGCTCCACTCACAACCTTTTTGGCTGGACAGCCGAAATTAATATCTATTATGTCTGCGCCCAAATCCTGACAAAGCATTGCGGCCTCGGCCATCGTCCCTGGGTCTCTTCCCATCAACTGGATGGATATGGGGCTCCCACTTTTGCGGAATTCAAGCATTTTTTTTGTCCGCTTATTAGCTTCGATCACGGCGGTACTTGCCACCATTTCTGAGACTACTAGACCAGCACCAAAAGATTTTACTAGATCTCTAAATGGAAGGTCAGTAATCCCAGACATAGGGGCAAGAATGACGGGATCTTCGATGAAGACTGTTCCAATTTTTAAAACCATATCAGGGACCTAAATGCCTAAAAGTTAGGCATTTCTACTCCTGCAGAAGGTTTGGGGCAATATTTCTAGTTATTGGGCTATTATCAAGTAAGCAATATGAAGGCCTTCCAGTGCACTTGGCAAAACCTCCGCTCCAAGGTAAAAACCTAAAAAGTCGTCAGCAAAGCGAACTTGCCATGCATTCTACAGTGGCCCTCGTCCTCGCCGGTGGACGCGGCAACCGAATGAAAACTGTAACACCTAAACAATATCTAGATTTAGGAGGAAAACCTGTATTGCGGTGGTGCCTAGAGGCTTTCATCGCTCACCCCCGGATTGACGCCGTCCGAGTTGTAATTAGTCCCGAGGATCGACATTTGTATGATCAGGCGACGGATGGACTAGAACTACTTAGCCCTATCGATGGTGGAGCTTATCGTCAAAATTCGGTAAAGAATGGGCTTGAAAGCCTCGTCTCTACATCTCCGGAGAGGGTCCTCATTCACGATGGAGCTCGCCCTTTCATCAAAGCGAAACTAATCGATGATCTACTAGATTCTTTATTGGAAACTACTGGTACGATCCCGACTCTTCCCATCGTTAACGCGTTAAAGACAGGCGTCGATGGAGAGGTTACGGGGACCGTAGGCGGTGATGGTTTGTGGGCGGCACAAACGCCCCAAGCTTTTCTTTTTCGGGATATCCTGGGTGCGCACCGTGTAAATGCCAATGATAACCTAAGCGACGATGCCGCCGTATTAGAAGCTACCGGTCTGAAAGTAAAAATGATCGAAGGCGATGTTGTAAATTTTAAAATAACAAACCCTGACGATCTGATATTTGCTCGGAGGCTATTGATGGGGGAAAATTCCTCTATTCGCGTCGGAATTGGATTCGATGCTCATCGCTTTGGGCATGGAGATTTTATTATGCTGTGTGGCATAAAGATCCCGTTCAAAAAATCTCTTGTAGCTCATTCTGATGGAGATGTAGGTATCCATTCTGTCGTAGACGCTTTACTTGGAGCTATCAATGCCGGGGATATTGGCACATATTTTCCAAGTAGTGATTGTCGCTGGAAGAATGTTAATTCTGACCTTTTCCTAAGAAAGGCTGTCGAACTGGTGCATGAGCAAGGAGCTCACATAGTCCATGTTGATTTGACCATAATATGCAACCAACCCAGTATTTCAGTTTTACGTGATCAGATGAGAACACGCATGTCGGAAATAATGGGCATATCCCTGAGACAAGTAAGTATCAAAGGTAAATCTACAGACGGGTTGGGGTTTACTGGGCGCGAAGAAGGGATATCAGCGCAAGCAGTTTCTACAATTTGCTTCGTAAATGCCTAATTCAAGAAAAATATTTTCGAGCTGGCATCCAACAATGTTAGTAGCAACCTGGTTTGGTTGTGGTTTATCTAGGTTTGCTCCTGGAACTTGTGGATCACTTTTAGCTATGCCATTTGCTTGGGCATTACTGACGATAGGTGGAACATTTTGGCTCCTAATAGCTTCCGCCATTTTGTTTCTGTTAGGTTGGTGGGTTTCCGCGGTATTGGTTAGAACTACTGATCAGAAAGATCCACAATTCATCGTTGTTGATGAAGTGGTGGGACAATGGATAGCCTTGTCCGTCGTGCCACTTAATGTGATTTGGTTTGCCCTTGCTTTTATTCTATTTAGAGTGGCTGATATCTTCAAAGTTTGGCCTGCTAACTGGATCGATAAAATGCTTCCAGGTGGTCTCGGAGTAATGGCAGATGATGTAGTTGCAGGAGTTTATGCGGCAATCGTAATTTTATGTATAAGGGGGGGATTCTATTAAATTTTGTTTACTAGTAAGTTAATAGAAAAATCTAAGTTATTAATTCAGACATGTCAGTCCTCGTCATTGACAATTGCGACTGCAGAATCGTGTTCCGGAGGACTCTTAAGTGCTTGTCTAACAGAGATTCCGGGATCATCAAATGTATTCCAAGGAGGTTTTATTACATACTCTAATGATGCCAAAGTTACCGCTCTTAGCGTATCCGCAGAACTTATAAAGGAGGTGGGTGCAGTAAGTGAAGAGGTGGCATGCGCCATGGCAATAGGTGCCCTCAATCGGGCAGAAACAGACTTAGCCGTTTCAATTACTGGCGTCGCAGGACCCGATGGAGGAACGAATTTAAAACCAGTTGGTCTAGTACATTTTGGCGTAGCAACGAAACATGTCGCCTCTCATCATGAAAAACACGTCTTTCCAGGAGACCGTTATAATGTTCGAATGCATGCCGTTGAAACGGCGCTTGAACTATTACTGCGGTCGGCTGCAGAATATACTGCATGAAGTGCACAATCGGTTTTTAATACCGAATCGTTAGTTATCTAGTCCGTAGAGCTCCCTGGCCCTGTTCTCAAAGGCCGAAACCATTCGGCGTGTCGCTTCTTGAAACAGGATACCTATCATGGCATTCAACAATCTGGAACGAAATTCAAAATCCACGTAAAAATCCGTCATACATGATACTTTATCATAGGCTTCAAATTGCCATCTATTATGCATTTTTTTGAAGGGTCCAGAGATCGGTCTAACGTCAATCCAATGAGGACGCTCAAATGCAATATGCGACCGAAAAGTTTCTCGGATCATTTTAAATCCTATCACTAAATCAGCATCAAAGGTTTGATTTTGTGTTTCANATACAGTTGCTGATAGGCACCACGGTAGAAAATCTGGATAATGATCGACGGCAATGACTATATCGAATATCTGCTCAGCGCTATAAGCGAGCAATCTTCGTTCTTCATGTACTGGCAACGGCAGTCTTTACATCGTTAACCATAACCCTCAATTTTCTAAAGTCCTCATCGGCATGATATGATGAGCGAGTTAGCGGGGAAGCAGAAACCATTCGAAACCCTTTTTTGATAGCAATCTTTTTGTATTGGGAAAACTCTTTCGGAGTCACAAATCTCTTTACAGGATGATGGACCTGGGTCGGTTGGAGATACTGCCCTATGGTTAAAAAATCAATTTTATGGTTACGCATGTCATCCATGACGGCAATGACTTCTTCAAAACATTCTCCAAGGCCAACCATCAGTCCAGACTTGGTATAGATAGGGGGATTTAGTTGCTTGACCTGTTTGAGTAGTTGCAAAGAATGCTCGTAGTTCGCGCCACGGCGCACTTCACGATACAAACGCGGAATTGTCTCGATGTTATGATTGTAAACGTCGGGTTTGGCGGCCACTACCGCCTCAAGAGATCCTAATTTTCTTAGAAAGTCGGGAGTGAGCACTTCAATGCTTGTTTTAGGCGAAGTTTCCCGGATTTGTTGTATACAGCGAACAAATTGGTGGGCGCCTCCGTCCTCTAGGTCATCTCGATCTACCGAGGTTATAACCACATGTTTAAGTTGGAGTTTGGCAACAGCTTGGGCCACTCGCTCTGGCTCACCACGATCTATAGGTTCTGGGCGGCCACTTCTAACNCCACAAAAGGNACATTTTCGAGTGCATATNCTACCCAGAATCATCACGGTNGCATGNCCGTNATNCCAGCACTCGCCAATGTTNGGGCAAGAAGCTTCNTCACATACNGTGTTTAGATGCAATGACCGNACTAATTNNCGTGTTNTGTNNTACCCNANANTTACTGGGGCTCTAACACGAATCCAATCCGGTTTTCTTTGATATTGGGCCATTCTTTCCAGATACTGCAATGTGGCAGGGGGGAGTCAGATATGAATTGCTTTGTCATACGCATCAAGAACAGATTCATGCATCATTTCTGATAGTGTCGGGTGGGGGAATATTGTCTTCAATAGATCTTCCTCCGTGGTTTCTAGAGTCTTTGCTACTGCAAAACCTTGTATCAGTTCTGTGACTTCACTCCCAATCATATGTGCACCGAGTAATTCGCCCGTTTCAGAATCAAATATAGTTTTAATNAGACCTTCATTTTCTCCCAAAGAGATGGCTTTTCCGTTAGCCTTATATGGAAATTTTCCAATCCTTACTTTTCTACCATCCTGCTTCGCTACATCCTCGGTTACTCCTATGCTGGCAATTTGAGGTCGGCAGTATGTACAAGCCGGAATATTATTAATATTTAAAGGTTGCAATCCTTCAATTCCCACTATCCTCTCTACGCACAATATTCCTTCATGGCTTGCTTTGTGAGCCAACCAAGGTGGNCCAACTAAATCACCTAAAGCAAAAACACCAAGCTCCCCAGTTGACATGTATGGATCAACCTTGATGTGGCCCTTGNCCATTTCTATTCCAGTATTCTCAAGACCTAAATCTTCAACGTTAGCAGTTATTCCGATCGCTAGTATGACTTTTTCTACTTCAAAAAGTTCTGTATCCCTGCTACTTTTTTCCAGGTTTACTAACACCCTGTCATTAATAATTTGCGCAGAAATTACTTTGGCGCCAGTCTCGATCTTCATCCCCTGTTTTCTAAATGCATTATAGGCAAACCCCGATATTTCAAAATCTTCTTGGGGTAAAATACGGTCCATCATTTCGACAACAGTGACTTCACACCCGAGGTCATGATAAAAACTGGCAAATTCNATGCCAATGGCACCAGAGCCAATGACCAGTAAGGACTTAGGAAGTTTTTCCGGTACCATTGCTTCTTTATAAGTCCAGATTTTGTCCCCATCAGGTTCAAGTCCCTTAAGGGTTCGCGCCTTTGCACCAGTCGCTAGTATTATATGTTCTGCACTTAACACTTGTGTTTGTTGGCCGTTTTCAACTTCAACTTTTTTAGATCCCTTAAGACGTCCAACTCCCTCAAAAACCACGACGTTGTTCTTTTGAAGCAAGTAAGAAATACCGTTAGATAGCTGTTTCGCAACCTTTCTAGATCGCTGTATAATGTGATTTAGGTCGAGTCGTATGTCTTTGGCACTAAATCCATATTGCTCAATATTGGCAAGAAGATGTGCTATCTCAGCACTACGTAATAACGCCTTTGTCGGAATGCATCCCCAGTTTAAACAGATGCCTCCGATATGCTCCCGTTCGATCAGGGCTACTTTTAAACCAAGTTGAGACGCCCTTATAGCGGCAACGTAACCACCAGGACCTCCACCGATGACAATTATGTCAAAATTGCCCTCTGTCATTTACAGCAGCATGGTGAGAGGATCTTGTACAAAGCCTTTAAACATTCTGAGCAACTTTGCTCCGATGGCTCCATCAATAACGCGATGATCACAAGATAAAGTGCAACTCATAANTTTCGCAATAGAAAGTATTCCATTCGAAACAACNGGACGTTCTTCACCAATCCCGACAGCCAGAATACCGGCTTGTGGCGGGTTGATTACGGCGGAGAACTCTTTGATACCATACATTCCTAAATTGGAAATTGAAAAACTCCCTCCCTGATATTCATGGGGTTTTAGAGAGCCTGAGCGAGCACGGTCGGCTAAGTCCCGTACTTCGTTTGAAATTTCAAGTAAACCTTTGACATCGGCATTGAAAATAATCGGTGTTATTAGTCCCCCATCGATTGCTACAGCAATAGAAATATCTACCTGGTTACGAAGAATGGTGGCTTCATCTGTCCAACTGGCGTTAGCCTCAGGAACCCTTCGTAGCGCCAGAGCAGTTGCCCGAATTATAAAATCATTGATAGATAATTTGGGACTATCGGACCGCTTGTTAAGTTCCTCTCGAACCTCGATGAGTCTATCTATCTCGCAATCGACAGTTAAATAAAAGTGTGGAATTGTTTGCTTAGATTCTGACAATCTCTTAGCAATAGTCTTTCTCATATTAGTGTTGGGAATGTTTTTGTCGGTGGTAGCAGTAGTTGTTTTCACCAATGTGTCCGTGTGAGTGGTAATCGACTTATCCTTCTCGCCGGAATCGAGAAGAGCCACTTCTATATCTGCCTTAACAATGCGTCCATTAGGACCAGTCCCAGTTATTTGAGACAAATTTAAGCCTGCTTGTTGGGCCATTCTTTTAGCCAAGGGACTTACAAATATACGGTCACCTTTGGCGGNTGTCTTCGTTGCGNTCATTTCCTGTTTATCTTCATTCGTCGGGCCCGAAGAACTNTCTCGTTTAACGTTTTCTTTGACGACTTCTGGATTTGCAGCAGGTGANTGAGATACCGACGTTTCGTTGGTTCCTAGGCTATCTAAAAGCGAGTCCGCCTCGCCTTCTTCCAATATTACGGCAATCAGCGTATTTACGGGAATTCCCTCTGTTCCNTCNGCAATCAAAATTTTACCCAGTTTCCCTTCATCAACTGCTTCAATTTCCATTGTAGCTTTATCAGTCTCGATTTCCGCGATGATATCTCCTGCGTTTACCGTTTCTCCCTCCTTCTTTAGCCACTTTGCGAGGGTTCCCTCCGTCATGGTTGGTGATAAGGCCGGTAGAAATATCTTTACGGGCATTTTATTTCCCCAAAAACGAACATGGACTCTATCTCTATTACCTGTCTAAAACCGAAATGACCCTTAGTGCGGGTCCGTNCGCATTACTGCCTCAAATATCCTATCAGGATTTGGTAAGGAATTTTGCTCTAAATTTTCCGCATAGGCTAATGGAACGTCCTCGGCATTTACACGTATTACTGGTGCGTCCAGATAATCGAATGCATGCTCCATTATTTGGGCTGACAATTCAGATGCGATACTGCCAAAGGGCCAACCTTCATCGACCGCTACCATTCGATTAGTTTTACGCACAGATTTAAGAACCGTTTCAATGTCGATCGGTCTTAGCGTACGAAGGTCTATAACCTCAGCCTGTATGCCCCTTTCTGATAGGGACTCTGCCGCTATTAGTGACCACTTCACACCTCGTGAAAAGCATACAAGAGTTACGTCATTCCCCTCACGGACCACACGNGCAACACCAATTTTCTCCAANTGGTCCGAAACATCCGGAACAGGGAAGCTCTCTCCATAAAGCATTTCATGTTCCANCATTATAACAGGATTTGGATCTCGTATCGCAGCTTTCAGTAGCCCTTTGGCATCAGACGCGGAATATGGAGCAATTACCTTTAAGCCTGGAACATGGGCNTACCAGCTTGAAAAATCTTGTGAATGCTGGGCGGCAACTCTTGAGGCTGCGCCATTTGGCCCCCTAAACACTATGGGACATGAAAGCTTTCCTCCCGACATATAAAGTGTTTTTGCCGCTGAATTTATCAGTTGGTCCATGGCCTGCATGGCAAAATTAAATGTCATAAACTCAACTATAGGTTTTAAGCCCATAAATGCAGCACCAATCCCCACTCCTGTAAANCCGGCCTCTGTAATAGGGGTATCTATAACCCTACGTGGTCCAAATTCGGCCAGTAGACCTTGAGAAACTTTATAGGCACCCTCATATTCACCAACTTCCTCACCCATCAAAAAGACCTCATGGTCTCGATTCATCTCTTCAGCCATGGCTTCGCGAATTGCTTCACGTACTGTCATAGAAGCCATAGTTCATTCCGGCTCTTCTAGATACACGTCGTTGTACATCTCAGTCAGCTCAGGTTTCCGACTGTTTTGGGCAAACTTTGCTGCATCTAGAACGAGTTTTTTTACTTCTCCATCGATTTCGTTGAGGGCCGTTTCGTTTATGTCACTCTTGCTAAGNATATCTCGTTTAATCTTCTGGATAGGGTCCCTTGTCTCTCTAACTTCCCTCACTTCTTCTTTAGGGCGGTATTTCGCAGGATCAGAAATTGAGTGACCGCGATACCGATACGTATTCATCTCAACGATCATTGGACCGTTCCCTGCACGTGCAAAAGAAGCNGCTTCTTGGGCAGCAGCTCTTACGGCAAGAACGTCCATTCCATCACACTTAATTCCTGGGATGCCAAGTCCCTCCCCATGGCGGAAGAATTCTGTTTGGGCACTTGCCCGATCGGTAGCTGTCCCCATACCATATTGATTGTTTTCAATTACNTAAATAATTGGCAGTTTCCAGAGTGCAGCCATNTTGTAAGACTCATAAACTTGCCCCTGGTTCGCTGCTCCATCNCCAAANAATGTAAAGCAAACGTTGTTTGAACTTCTATATTTTAATGCCANAGCGATTCCAGTCCCGATCGGNACCTGTGCGCCGACTATACCGTGTCCTCCCAAAAAACCNAGTTCAGGGGCAAACATGTGCATTGAGCCCCCTTTACCTTTGGACACACCGTCAAAAGAACCTGTCAACTCGGCGAGTACATGTTCGGGTTTCTCACCACGAGCCAACATATGCCCATGGCAGCGGTAACTAGTTATCATTGGATCGCTGCGGGTAATGGCATTCTCCACCCCTACTACCACTGCCTCCTGGCCAACGTAAAGATGCAAAAANCCTCCAATTAGGCCCATGCCGTACATTTGCCCGACTCGTTCCTCAAATCGTCGAATGAGGAGCATTTCACGATAAAATTTGGTCAGTTCTCTCGCAGAGGCCTCTTGGGAAACGTTGGCCTGTGCAAGTTTGGGTCGAGGTTTGTTTACGGCCATCTATAATCAACTTAGTAAATCAAACTGTTTTCCAGTAGAAAAAAGATAAAGACAAAGCCGCAAAGGGGCAAGAGAACAAGTATTTAAATGGTTTTCGGATCAACAATTCCACACCAAATAAACCGAGCGGAAAAATAATCGTGGCTACGCNGNAGCTCTGATCANTCAGCGAAAGAATCTCCATTTTTTACTATTATTCGATCGTTTTGAAGGCCGTAATTTAGAACTGTTCTAACCCTTTCTTCTAGAAGGTCAGGATCTAGAGTTTCTGGACGCATTAGCTTCACTCGATGTTCAAGGGCTTTTCGNTCCTTGGTCAACTTAACNAATTCGGTGTTAGAATTTTCGATTTGNTGAGCGATTTTTAACCAGGCAANAACACCGTTTTCTCCTTGTATAAAATGGTAGCCAAGATAAATACTNATGGCAGTGAGCAGAATAGCTTGTAAGGAGTGTTTAAGATATTTACGGAATTGATGTCGCATAATTACCCCAGGATCCATTTGTTCACTGGCGCGACGTCACAACAGATTTCACTCAATTTCATGATTGAGTGAACCTTCCGCGATCCCATAGANAGCATTTTTCCCAAGTTCTTCTTCAATCCTGAGAAGCTGGTTGTATTTGGCCACACGGTCTGTTCTTGACAAGGAACCAACTTTTATTTGCCCACAGTTCANTGCCACTGAGAGATCAGCTATCGAAGTATCTTCAGTTTCCCCGGAACGATGCGACACAATAGTTCGATAACCAGCGCGATGCGCCGTTTCTATCGAGTCTAAGGTTTCGCTAATAGTACCAATTTGATTCATTTTGATCAGGATCGCATTCGCAGCATTTTTTGCAATGCCCATTTGAAGACGTTTCTGATTTGTCACGAACAGGTCGTCGCCAACTAGTTGCACTTTATCCCCGAGGCGTCTGGTAAGAGTTGACCATCCGTTCCAGTCATCCTCCGCAAGCCCATCCTCGATAGAGGAGATAGGAAACTCTTTAGTTAGTTTCTCTAGGTAATCTATTAGTTTTTCACTAGTGTATTTCTGATTTTCCCCTTTTAGGAAGTAGACATTTTCATTAAGTAATTCGGTCGCGGCTACATCGAGTGACAATGATACATCTACTCCAGGTCGGAATCCTGCCGCTTCAATGGATTGTACGAGTTCCAGCAATGCATGGGCATTACTTGTTAAGTTTGGGGCAAACCCACCTTCATCACCAACGGCAGTACTATGACCGGCTGTTTTGAGTCTACTTTTCAATGCGAAGAATATTTCGGCACCCCACCTCACTCCCTCGGAAAAGTTTGGGGCTCCAACTGGAATTATCATGAATTCTTGTATGTCGAGTGAATTATCTGCGTGGACTCCCCCATTTATTATATTCATCATAGGAACCGGTAAAATACGAGCGTTGACGCCTCCAATATACTTATAAAGAGGTAGATTTGCCTGTGCCGAAGCAGTCCGGGCAACAGCAAGGCTCACAGCTAGTATAGCGTTAGCTCCTAGGCGGCTCTTACTAGTTGTTCCGTCAAGCTCTATCATTAGGTTATCTATGGTTGTCTGATCCTCAACATCTTGACCCGACAAAGCATCAAAAATTTCGCCATTGACAGCTTCAATTGCTCTCAGGACGCCCATTCCAGAGAACCTTTCTACATCTTTGTCTCTCAGTTCTGTAGCCTCATGACTGCCGGTAGAGGCACCCGACGGGACGGCTCCACAGCCACAAACTCCGGTCTCCAACGCGACCTCCACCTCGATAGTCGGTAGTCCTCGGCTATCCAGGATTTCTCGGCCATGTATATCTACGATAGACGTCAATTTTTAAAACCTTTTATTTAGATACTTAAGGGTCGGTTCTTAGAGATTTTGTCAATCATCACCAATGTCTCTAGTAACTCCTTCAAGCTTTTTAAGGGAATCATATTCGGACCGTCTGAGGGAGCAGTATCGGGATCTTGGTGGGTCTCCATAAACACCATCGATACTCCGATGGAGACAGCTGCACGGGCTAATACTGGAACAAATTCCCTTTGCCCTCCGCTCTTGCTTCCCTTCCCTCCCGGTTGTTGAACTGAATGGGTAGCATCGAATACTATCGGGTAGCCATTGGAGGCAAGTATAGGTAACGCGCGCATATCAGACACCAACGTGTTGTAGCCGAAGCTTGTGCCGCGCTCACATAACAGTAAATTGTTGTTGCCGACACTAGTAATTTTATCGACAACGTTCGACATTTCCCAGGGTGCCAGAAATTGGCCTTTTTTTACGTTTATAATTTTACCCGTCCTGGCAGCCGCAACTAATAAGTCAGTTTGTCTACACAAAAATGCCGGTATCTGCAGCACATCCACCGCTTCCGATACTGGCACACACTGATCTGTAGAATGAACGTCGGTCAATACAGGACAGCCATAATCACGTCGAAGCTCGTCGAGAATGGGTAAGGCATTCGCCATTCCGATTCCCCGTGGTGAGTCTACACTAGACCTATTTGCTTTATCAAAGGAGGTTTTAAAAACAAAGCCAAGCCCTACCTCGGAGGTAATTTCCACCAATGCATGGCACATTTCACGTGCATGGCTCCGACTTTCTAAAGCACACGGTCCTGCTATTAAGGCTAAAGGTAGATCATTGCCCACAGAGATCGATCCTATTTGAACATGTCGCATCGGGCTCACTTCCAATCTATACCAGTCTTGAGTGCATCACGGCAGCCTCTACGAATGAAGAAAACAGAGGGTGCGGTGCGAATGGTTTTGATTTTAATTCTGGATGAAATTGGACCCCGATAAACCAGGGATGATTCTTTAACTCTATTGCTTCCGGTAATAATCCATCGGGAGAAAGTGCAGAAAATAAAAATCCAACCTCCTCCATCTGTTCACGATACTTTACATTCACCTCGTATCTGTGCCTATGGCGCTCCGATATCTTTCTGCAACCATAGATTGCAGCTAGCCTCGTTCCAGTCTCGATTAAAGCGTCATACGCTCCCAGCCTCATGGTTCCTCCCAAATCACTATCGGCGCTTCTTTTTTCGACACTTCCTTCGTTCAGCCATTCGCTCATGAGCCCGATCACCGGGTCTTTACAGGGGCCAAATTCAGTTGAAGAGGCTTCCGACAAGCCCAGGAGATTTCGAGCCGCCTCTATGACCGCCAGTTGCATGCCGAAGCAAATTCCAAAATAAGGAATTCTTTCTTCTCGAGCATAAGTTACGGCTGCTACCTTGCCCGCAGTCCCTCGTTCGCCAAAACCACCTGGCACGAGTATACCGTGAACATCTTCTAGAGCTCCGGAGCTACCTGCTTTGGCAAAAACTTCTGAATCCACCCACCGGATATCTACACGTACATTGTTTGTAAAACCCCCATGAGTTAATGCTTCGGACAGAGACATATAGGCATCCCGCAAACCCGTATATTTTCCAACAACAGCAATATTGACTTCTCCTTCTGGCCCCTTAATACCGCGTAATATTCTTTGCCAACGACCAATATCTAGTTGGTCACTANATTCTAAACCAAATTTCTTTAGCACTTGCTGATCAAGACCCACAGAGTGATAGCTTAGGGGCACTTCATAAATCGATTCTACATCTACTGCAGGAATTACGTCTTTCTCACCAACGTTACAAAACAGAGCAATTTTTTTTCTCTCCGCACTGGGTATTTCCCTAGAACACCGGCAGAGTAAAATGTCTGGCTGGATCCCAATTCCCCTAAGTTCCTTGACCGAGTGCTGAGTCGGTTTTGTTTTGAGTTCACCGGCAGACNGAATATAGGGAACCAAAGTAAGATGAAGGAATAGAGTGCTGGAGACACCTAGATCATATCGAAGTTGTCTAATTGCCTCTAGAAAAGGCTGACTTTCAATATCTCCAACTGTGCCGCCTATTTCACATAATAAGAAATCGACGTCTTCTACTTCACGTGTAACAAATTTTTTTATCTCATCTGTGACATGTGGAATGACTTGTACGGTGCCACCCAAATAGTCTCCCCGACGCTCTCGTGAAATTACGTTTGAATAGATTCTGCCAGCAGTGGCGTTGTCACTTTGTCGTGCAGGAACTCCGGTGAAACGCTCATAGTGACCCAGATCAAGATCTGTTTCGGCGCCATCNTCAGTTACAAAAACTTCCCCGTGTTGAAAGGGGCTCATGGTCCCTGGATCGATATTGAGATATGGGTCAAATTTTCGCAGGCGCACACTATAGCCTCTTGCCTGGAGCAAAGTCCCTAGGGCAGCTGAGGCAAGTCCCTTGCCTAAAGAAGACACCACGCCCCCGGTTACAAATATAAACCGCGTCATGGGCCGTCAAACTAACCTATTCCGACGCGAACCCCAAGTAAAAGAATGTTTTGCNGGGGCTGTCCAACGAAAAAATATAGTCACCCCTAATCAGTGATCGGCTCGCCTGNGTCAATTGGTTGCGAATCTGCTGGCATAGGAACCGGTAAAGTCTCTTCTGATGCCGACGGAATTTCCAGGATAGAGGTAGGTTGAGATCGGTGCGCCGCCAAAATCGCTAATGTCAGACTAGTTACCATGAAACAAGCGGCAAGGATGGCGGTGGTTCTCGTCAGCAAATTTGCAGACTGCCGCCCACTCATAAGGCCACCAAAACCACCTGCAGCTCCGCCCCCACCACCTAAACCACCCAAGGCGCCACCGTCACTTCTCTGTAGAAGTATAACAGTCACCAAACCTAGAGCTAATATTAGATGGATTACTAGAAATACCGATGTCATGTTTTACTCCAAGGAACAAGCTATGTAAGGACCGCCCTATGAGGATCCTAAGCTAGGCAGGAAAAATATTATCACACGTTTTACAAATGTTCCAAAATTCATCAAATTTCAAACTGGCGCCACCGACCAGGCAACCATTNACATTCGGAATCNGTANAATTTGTTCTGCATTATTNACTTTTACCGAACCACCNTAAAGCAACCTTATATCNGCTCCCGTGTTACCTAATTGATGGCANAGAAAATCCCGAAGGCAATCATGTATCTCCGAAATTTCCTCCAAGNCTGGCACTCGTCCAGTGCCTATAGCCCAAATGGGTTCATAGGCGANAACATAACTGGGNCTCCGTGCTTCTAGAGTAGGCAAGGAATTANNTAGTTGGCCTCGCACCGCNTCAATAGCTTCCCCACAGGCTCTTTCATTCTGTGTTTCGCCCACGCAAACTATTGGTGTCAAACCTTGGGCAATTGCACTTTCGGCTTTCCTCTTGACTATTGTGCCACTCTCCCCGTGATCAGCACGCCGTTCAGAATGCCCCAAAATTACATAACCACAGCCGACATCGGCTAGCATCGCTGCGTTGACGTCCCCTGTGTGTGGGCCCATATCTTGAGCCACACAATCCTGGCCNCTCAGCTGGATACCTCGGNTAGCCTCCAGCAATTCNGACATTGCGTAGATAAATGGAAATGGTGGGGCAACCACAATATNACAATTNGGTGTATTTTGTTTTACAAGGTGTAATATTGAATTTATCCAATTAACGGCGGTTTCTTTTGTTCCGTTCATTTTCCAGTTACCGACGATTAATGGCTGCAAATATTTGGGCATGGAATTTGTTTGCCTACTGAGTTTACTTGTTTATCTACACAAATATAACGCTTTTACACGTGACCCAGCCCCTTGTTACTGCGCCGCTAGCAAGTTTTGGCACCTGTAAATAATTTCGATGTTGCCGGTAGTCGCTACGCTTCTTATCATAATAGACTAAGCTTTGCGTGCAATTTCATCATTTCAACTAGTTATTAGGGACTTTTTGATTATGTTCCAAAGTATTCTTTCCAATCTAAAATCCTGGGCCATCAAAATATTCCTGGGCATTATTGCCCTTAGCTTTGCCGTCTGGGGGGTTGGAGATATTTTTCGCTCTAACTCCGATCCTATAGTTGCTTCTATTGGTGATACTAACATCCGCGCCTCTGAGGTGTCGAAAGGCTATAGTCGGGAGTTAGACAAACTTCGCCAGATGAGTGGCGGTGAAATAGANGCTGAACAGGCCCGAAGTTTGGGTGTCGTGGAAAGCACACTTCANAATATAATTAATCGGGCTAGCCTAGATGAACAAAGTCGGGACCTTGCAATGGGTGTACCAGACACCCTAATAGCTCGGGAAATTCGCTCATCATCTAAGTTCCGCAATGAGGCAGGTGATTTTGACCCTAGGATATTTAAATACGTGGTGGCACAGAATGGTATGGATGAAGAAACTTTCATTGAAATGTTCCGTGCGGACATCTTGCGCACGCAGTTAGTTGATACGCTAATCTCAGGAATTAGGCCACCTGGTTCAATGATAGATGCTGTTTCAAGTTTTCGCGGTGAAAAACGTGAGGCGCAATTGGTCATCATTGATGGGAAAGATTTGACTGGCGTTCCGACCCCTAGTGAATCTGATCTATACACTTATCATGAAGCAAACAAAAAATTATTTATGGAGCCAGAGTATCGAACCATTTCATATGCTGCGATCCAACCGGCTGACTTATTCGACGAAATAGTTGTTTCTGAAGATGCTATCCAAAGCGCGTATGAGTACCGTATTGATGATTTTGTTATTCCAGATCAGGTAGATCTAGATATGGTGGTATTGCCAACAGAAGAGATTGCTCGCAGTGCACTTAATAGAATGCANCAAGGGGAGGATTTCACAGATGTAGCTATTGATCAGACAGGGCTTGCAGAAGCCGATATTGAACTAGGGCTCGTGTCAAGTGACAAATTACTGCCCGAAATATCAGAAATGGTCTTCAACGTGAATAGTTCAGTCATCACTGAACCCGTTAAAAGCGATTTTGGTTGGCACTTAATTAAAGTGAATCAAGTTGTTCCAGGAAGGGCCCTAAAGTTCTCTGAAGTGAGTGAGAACATTCGAAATGAATTGCGGATAGAAGAGGCTATTGATTTAGTTTTTGATTTAAGTGACCGGCTCGAAGATGAACTCGCCAGTGGCTCCACCCTTGAGGCAGCGGCNCGTTCTCTTGGAATACCTGTCTCAAGGGTAAAACTCATTGATGCTGAGGGATTTACATTCGAACGAGAACGCGCGGACTCTCTTCCGACCGCTCTAGGATTTTTAGAAGAAGCTTTTTCCGTTGATTTAGGAGTTGATGTGCCTATTTTCGAAGCCCCCGGTAATATTTTACTGAAACTAAGAGTCGACGAGATTGTCCCTCCTGCCGTACAGCAATTAGAAAAAGTTCGAGCTCAAGTGGCTTTGGCATGGGAATCCCGATGGCGGGATGAACAAGCCAAAAAACTGGCTAACGAATTTAAGCGTCGTGCTTCGGAATCAAGTTTTGTGAATGCTGTGGAAGAATATAAGCTTATTGGGCTAGAGGGTAACCCTTTCACTAGGAACGGAGTTGGTTTGGAATTTCAAATTAGTGGTGATGCGGTTCAAGCTATATTTGAACTGGAGGTCGATGAAGCCACCGAACCAATTAAAATTGGGGAAGGGCAGTACGCCGTCGCTACCTTAACAGATATTATTCCGTTGCAAGAGAAAGACACTGCAGCACGAGCCTCACTGGAATCTGAACTTATTCGCTCAATGCAAAACGATCTGTTAATTACAGTTCAGAATGCCCTTCGTGGTCATTATGGATTAAAGGTCGACGAACGACTCCTTAATAATTTGTTTTAACGGAATTTCATTACGATGCTGGTTGAACCACAAATTGACGCTTTCATAACCGTCTACGAACAGGAGAAAGCTCAAATTGTTTATACTAAATTAGTCGCTGATCTAGAAACTCCGGTTTCCGCAATGATCAAAATTGCTGGAGATCGTGAGAATTGTTTTCTTCTAGAGTCCGTAGAGGGAGGTGTAACGAGAGGGAGATACTCTGTTATAGGACTAAAGCCAGATGTCATCTGGAGATGTAACGGAAACAATGCCCAGATCAATCGTCAAGCCGAAGTGGATGAAGATGATTTTGTTTCAGAGCACAAAGGGGCTTTGGATTCACTGAGAAATTTAGTTGCCGAATCCGAGATTCAATTACCGGAGGGCCTTCCACCTATGTCTGCCGGACTGGTTGGTTATATGGGTTACGATACGGTTCGCTTGATGGAATCCATCCCGGACTCAAATCCAGCTATCTTGGATTTGCCGGATGGTCTGTTTCTTCGTCCAACACTGATGGCGATATTCGACTCCGTCCAGGATACGATTATAGTGGTAACACCCGTTCGGCCCTCCAAAGAGGTGCCAGCAAATGTTGCGTACGAAAATGCTACTGAACGGTTAAATGGCGTTGCCAGAGATTTTTCGCGTGACCTACCTTTTAGAAGAGATGTGAAAAATACCAAGCTCGAATCCATCGATCCAGAATCCAACATGAGTCGAGAAACCTTCTACCAACGTGTAAAAACGGCGAAGGAATATATCGCTGCGGGCGACATATTTCAGGTTGTTCTTTCACAAAGATTTAGAGTGCCATTTACTTTGCCGAGTTTCACCCTTTACAGGGCACTGCGTAGACTGAATCCCTCACCTTTTCTTTTCTATCTGAATTTTTCGAACTTTTCGGTTGTTGGTTCTAGTCCAGAAATACTGGTGCGTCTTCGAAATAATACAGTCACAATTCGACCTATCGCCGGCACTAGAAAGAGAGGGACTACCCAAGCGGAGGATCAAGCGTTGGCGGAAGAGCTTGCCAATGACCCAAAAGAACGGGCTGAGCACCTAATGTTGCTTGATCTTGGTCGCAATGACGTTGGCAGAGTTTCGAGAATAGGTTCTGTCCACGTGACACAGCAAATGATGGTCGAATATTATAGTCATGTCATGCACTTAGTATCTAATGTTGAAGGTAAAATTGAACCCAATCTAGATGCAATTTCCGCATTGGTTGCAGGATTTCCAGCGGGTACCGTGAGCGGCGCCCCTAAAGTTCGGGCTATGGAAATTATCGATGAACTAGAATCTGAAAAGCGAGGAATCTACGCTGGTTGCGTTGGTTATTTTGCAGCAAATGGGTCAATGGATACATGCATTGCATTGCGAACGGCTGTTGTAAAAGATCAAATAATGTACATCCAGGCCGGCGGAGGCATAGTTGCAGATAGCGANCCCGAAGCAGAATATCAAGAGAGTTTCAATAAGGCGAAGGCTCTTTTAACAGCTGCCCAAGAAGCCTTTATGTTTGCCAACCAACATGTTTGATTTTCTAACNNATTCATTAGGTCTCGTAAGAAATTTTTGATTGTACGAGTCAATTCCTGTTGTTGAGTCGCAAGGTGAATTTGCTGATACTTACCAACGAAAACCCTTTTTTCTTTCCTTCGGGCATCCACTCTTTAATAACGTCCAAGGTTTCAGGATACGGATGACCTATCGCGATTGCTTTCCCGTTTTTTAGAGCTATATGCTCAGTCTCCTTAAGCTGGGAACGAATAGCATCAAGTCGTCTGTCATTATCAAGAAATATATCTCTTTGCGCATTCCGTAGCCCTCTGCGCTGGGCTAATCTAGTTCCAACCGTGTGAGGGGTTGTACGTGAGTCTATATATATTAAGTCTTTGACTGTCAGTTCACCAATAACTGTAGCCATTCCATTTTCATCGGCCGTAAATTTACTGCCCATGTGGTTATTCAATCCGACGGCACATGGGATCTTATCAAAGGCCCAGCGCAAGCGGCGCAACATTTCCCTTAAATCAAGATCTACTAAAAGAGCGTTAGGTCCTGGATCTTTATCGGAATTTTCTGGCTCCATTGGCATGTGCAACAAGATNTCATGTCCNCCCCCCAACGCCAACNCCAACTTNNCTTCAATATCTAGCGCATAAGGCAAAAACGAGAGGGTCACAGAGGAATCCAATTGAATTGCTTGCNNCGTTAACNCGGTGTTCATACCAAGATCGTCAATAACAATTGAGATAATCGCGTTATGGTTTGTGGGCACAATAGCTTACTTTTTTGTCATCAAATGCAAATTTTTACAACATAGACGTAAAGACCAGTTCTTGTGCTCTATAAACTAGGTCCATTTAATTGCACCCTATTTCTCTATTGTAGATTGCGCTGCCCTACCAATTACGGGACACCGTCAATGTGACAGCCACGCGTTCCGAAAACAGACGACTCTGCTATTTTCTTGTTTATCTCGCTCCCGTTAACTATATACCGTTGTGACTCCGGCAACATCGACCGACAAGTATGTACGTATTAATAGATAATTACGACAGCTTTACCTACAACCTTCTTCATTTCTTAGGAGAACTAGGGGCTGAGGTAGCAGTGTATCGTAACGATGCTATTACGCCAGAAGAAGTTTTGGACCTAGGACCCGAGGGTATAGTCCTTTCTCCAGGGCCGTGTGATCCTGATCGTGCTGGAATTTGTGTCGATTTAGTGGGTCGAGCAGTGGGAAAAGTACCGGTTTTAGGGGTATGCCTCGGACATCAGTCTATAGCCCAGGCATTTGGTGCAAATATCGGTCGGGCACCAATTCTCATGCATGGAAAAGTTAGCAATATAAGTCATTTTGGAACTGATATATTCAAAGATATTCAATCACCCTTCAGCGCCACACGTTATCATTCTCTTATAGTAGAAAAATCCCGTCTACCGAATTGCCTTGAAGTAACAGCTGAATCAGATGATGGGCTTATAATGGGCCTCAGCCACAAAGAATATCCGATATTCGGAGTCCAATTTCACCCCGAAAGTATTGCATCGGAGAATGGGCACGAATTGTTGAATAACTTTCTAAAGATAACAAAAAATGGAGAGAACAATTAAATGTCCGGCTCTTTACCGAAATATCTCTCTAAACTTGGGTCGGGGGAGACTCTGACTGTTGACGAATCCATGGGTGCATTTGAAATAGTAATGTCTGGAAAAGCGACACCAAGTCAAATTGGTGCTTTATTGATGGGGATGAGGGTTCGGGGCGAAACAGTTGACGAAATAGTCGGGGCCGTTACGGCCATGAGAAAAAGAGCACTGGTTATTGAAGCCCCTCCCGAAGCTATAGATACGGCAGGCACTGGGGGAGACGGGATTGGTACTTTTAACATTTCCACAGCCTCGGCTTTAGTCGCGTCAGGATGTGGAGTTCCTGTNGCAAAGCATGGAAATCGGGCTATTTCATCTAAATCCGGATCCGCGGACTTGCTTGCTGCGTTAGGAGTCAATATCGAAGCTAGTATGGAACTTATTAAAGAGTCTTTATGGTCGGCGGGGTTTGGTTTTTTTATGGCGCCACGACATCATGGGGCTATGAAACATGTAGGTCCAACACGTTTGGAATTAGGGACTCGAACGATCTTCAACTTGTTGGGACCTTTGTCAAACCCTTCTGGCACCCGCCGGCAACTTATTGGTGTCTTTGATCGTAAGTGGTGCGTTCCACTTGCCAAAGTTTTGGCTAAACTGGGCTCCATACACGTATGGGTGGTTCACGGAGCCGACGGTATGGACGAACTTACTACCACCGGCAGATCGTTTGTGGCCGCTTTGAAGGATGGGGATGTATCGACATTTGAAGTGACGCCGGATGACGTAGGATTACGCCGTTGCAAGGTTGGAGATCTGATTGGGGGAAATCCGGAATTCAATTCGAAAGAGACACGCAAACTACTTAATGGCGCNCCTGGTCCTTATAGAGATATAGTAGTGCTNAATGCAGCGGCAGCGTTAGTTGTAGCCGGAACCGCAAATAACTTGCAGGATGGAGTTTCCCAAGCCATTAGTGCTATAGATTCTGGAAGNGCCAGTCGGGTCCTGACTAGGGTCATTGAAATCACCAATCGTAGTGTGTAGTAAGCGAGTAATGGCGGACATTTTATCCAAAATTTGCAAAGATAAGCTAGATTTTATCGTGGCTTCAAAAATAGCTCGATCNGAAGGTGCTTTGCTAGCGGAGGTAAAGATGGCCTCGCCTCCCCGTGGATTCCAGCAGATGCTTGAACAAAGGGTATTGTCACATTCTACCGGTCTGATAGCCGAACTAAAGAAGGCTTCACCAAGTAAAGGNCTAATCCGTGAGCTCTTCTCCCCTACCCTTTTAGCCAAAGATTATGAATCNGGCGGGGCTGCATGTCTCTCTGTTCTCACCGATGAGCCATATTTTCAGGGAANCATTGAGTATCTTNCGATGGCCCGTAATGCNGTTAGTTTACCGGTTTTGAGAAAGGATTTTATACTAGATTCCTATCAAGTTATCGAGTCTCGGGCGATGGGCGCAGATTGTATTTTACTNATAATGGCAATTTTGTCGGACGCNCAGGCAAAAGAACTATCTGAATGTGCTCGAGAAATGCAGATGGATGTATTAGTTGAGATCCATGACGAAGAAGAACTAGATCGAGTTATGGAAATGCGTCCTTCCTTGTTAGGGATAAATAATCGCAACTTAAAAACGTTAGAGGTAAATCTTTCTGTTACTGAACGACTTGCACCACTGGTGTCTTCCGATTGGTCAATTGTATGNGAGAGCGGGATTTATANTTCTGACGATATTGAAAAAATAAAACTAAGTGGGGTTCATCAGTTTTTGGTAGGAGAATCTTTGATGCGACAAGAGGATGTTGTAAGAGCCACTCAAACTCTACTAAGTGTACCATCTTAAAAACGAGCTGAGCATAAAGGATGTAGGAATTATGAGTGAGTTCACTCATTTTGATTCAGAAGGNAAGGCNATTATGGTTGATATAGGNGAAAAACCTATTTCTAAACGAGTTGCTAGTGCCGAAGCNAAAATATTTATGGAGCCCGAGACATTAACTATGATCCAGAGGGGTGAGCATAAAAAGGGAGATGTACTGGGTGTCGCCCGGCTAGCGGGCATAATGGCTGCAAAACACACTAGTGATATGATTCCTCTTTGCCATCCAATTAATCTGACTTCAGTACAGGTTGAGGCCGATTTTGAAGAAAATAATTGTGTCACTATAAAAGCAACATGCATAGTTTTAGGGAGAACGGGGGTAGAGATGGAGGCACTTTTGGCTGCATCTATAGCGGCCCTAACAGTATATGATATGTGCAAAAGTGTTGATCGCGGCATGACAGTTGGCAGCGTTCGCTTGACCCGTAAGTCTGGTGGAAAGTCTGGAACCTTTAGGGCAACGGAGTAATGATTTCCGTCAATGAAGCACAGAATCGGATCCTAGAGACATTTTCCGAGTTGTCTGCCGAAGATGTGAGTTTGGAAACTTCGCTGGGCCGTGTTTTAGCGGAAGATGTTCTTTCTCGACGATCACAACCACCAACATCTGTGTCGGCAATGGATGGATACGCAGTCCGGACTGCTGATCTAGAAAAAATACCACACAACCTGATCCAGATAGGAAGTGCTCCAGCTGGTCAGAGTTTTAATGGTGTTCTAGGGGTCAATGAAACAGTTCGAATTTTTACCGGAGCGCCAATTCCTGAAGGAACCGATGCCATAGTCATTCAGGANAATACANAGGTCCAAGACNANANGGTAATTGTTANGGTNCGGCCTNGCGTAGGTCAGTATATNAGGAGGGCNGGCCTNGACTTCAAAGAAGGGGATTTGGGGATTTCAGCGGGTAAAGTTCTTTCNGCGCGTGATGTGGCTTTGGCTGCTGCCATGGACTATCCTTGGCTCTCGGTCCATCGAAAGCCTCGTATAGCCATCTTAGCTACTGGAGACGAAATTGTACGTCCNGGTGANCCAATAGGGCCCAACCAAATTGTTAGCTCAAACGCGTTTGCCCTTGCCGCATTAGTTGACGCTTGTGGCGGCAAATCCATCAATCTTGGAATTGCACCCGATCGAAGTGAGATACTGCAAGCTATGGCCAAGGGGGCCAGTGGTGCTGATTTATTGGTTACNTCCGGTGGTATATCTGTCGGAGAACACGATTTAGTACGTAGCGCTCTTAGCGCCCAAGGTCTAAAGGTGGACTTTTGGAAAGTGGCGATGAGGCCTGGAAAGCCNGTGATGTTTGGTAAGCTACATGGAGTGCCAGTTTTAGGACTACCGGGGAATCCGGTCTCAGTAATTGTGTGCGCCATGATATTCTTACTGCCCGTTATTCAACGTTTACTTGGGTTGCCGCCTGGNCTTGCTAACGTTATGGAGAAGGCACTTCTTAGTAGTAGTTTACCAGAAAATGATGAGAGACAAGATTATCTTAGAGGGACTCTAAAGTGCAAGGAAGACGGAAGCCTGTGGACAAGGCCGTTCGAGAGACAAGATAGCTCCATGCTAAGTGTGTTGGCCCAAGCGGATTGCTTGATTGTTCGNCCACCCCATGCCGAACAAGTTTCACCGGGGAAATTAGTGGACATAATCCGATTCCCATCTAGTTTGACCCACCTTTAGCCGNCATCGGGAGATCAATTAATTTGACGCTCACGCAGAACTAAACTAGAACATGTGTGGAAGTTGTTCTTTTGTTCTACATTTAGTAGGAACNGTCCATGCTAACTAAAAAGCAACAAAGACTATTGCTTTATATAAACCAGCGTCTCCAAAATGGCGGAGTCGCGCCCTCATTTGAGGAGATGAAGGACTTCTTGGGCCTGCATTCAAAATCCGGAGTTCACCGTTTAATTAAAGGCCTTGAGGAGCGGGGATTTGTAAGGCGCCTCCCCCATCGCGCCAGGGCGTTGGAAGTTATTAAAATGCCCCAAGGTTCCATGGCTCAATCAAGAGAGAAACGGAACTATGAGAAACTNCCGAGAAACGTCGTCCAAGGGAATTTTCCTGGAAGCCAGTTAGATAAAGATGGGCAAGAANCNGTGTCTGGTGCGATTGANCTACCCCTTTTAGGNAGAATTGCCGCCGGCACCCCNAATGAAGCTTTGCAGGACACAAGCCGTTNCGTTGACGTGCCAAGNTCGATGGTGGGAAAACAGGACTGCTACGCGTTGGAGATTGCCGGAGACTCCATGATCAATGCGGGAATATTGGAAGGCGACATTGCTATTATCGAGCGGTCTGCTTCTGCAGAAAATGGACAAATAGTAGTCGCTTTAATTGATGACCACGAAGCTACTCTGAAACGGATACGAAAAAGGGGGGCGTCGGTGGCACTAGAGCCAGCAAACCCTGCATATGAAACACGAATTTTTGGCCCAGACCAAGTCAAGGTCCAGGGTCGCATGATTGGGTTGATACGAAATTACCTACCTTGACTATTCTGTCGGGCTTTGATGCCAGTAATTCAAGGAGTATCCATAATCTATTAGGTTTTTACGTGCCNGATGTATATACGTAAGGCTACCGATTTGCGTTAATTTTGTTATTTATCGGACTATTGGCGACCTTATTTGCTGATAGCCGNACTAATCCATAAAAATTCAACAAACATTTCACAGATGAATATCGTAACACGCTTTGCACCATCGCCGACGGGTTTTCTTCACATAGGTGGCGCGCGCACAGCACTATTCAATTGGCTTTTTGCTAAACATCATCAAGGAAAATTTTTCCTTCGGATTGAGGATACTGACAAGAAACGTTCCACCAAAGATGCTATTGACGCCATTTTAGACGGATTGACGTGGCTTGGACTAAATTGGGATGGTGAAGTAGTTTACCAATCGAAAAATTTTGCACGCCATTCTAAAATGGTACTCAAGTTGATAAAGAATGGTATGGCATATCGTTGCTACTGCACTTCTGACGAACTGCAGAAGATGCGAGAAAAAGCACGCAGCGATGGCCTACAACCGCGGTACGACGGGAGGTGGCGTGACAGAGATCCTTCTGACGCTCCTGCTAACATCGCTCCTAGCATTCGATTTAAGGCGCCGAGAAGCGGCTCTACTAGTATAGAGGACGCTGTCCAAGGTCTTGTTAAAGTAGAAAACCAACAACTTGATGATATGGTTATCATGCGGAGTGACGGAACACCGACATATACACTATCGGTCGTTGTCGACGATCATGATATGGGGGTTAGCCATATTATTCGTGGAGATGATCACTTAACCAATGCGTTTCGTCAGGCGCAGCTTTATAGAGCACTCGATTGGCAGGTTCCTAAGTTCGCTCATATCCCCTTAATCCACGGAGCAGACGGATCCAAAATGTCTAAACGTGATGGCTCATTGGGTATTGAGTCGTACGCGGATATGGGATTCATCGCATCAGCTATGCAAAATTATCTCCTTCGCTTGGGGTGGTCACATGGAGATGAAGAAGTAATTGACTTAGCCCAAGCTATAAAATGGTTTGATTTGCCGGATATTGGCCGTGCTCCATCTCGTTTCGATATTAAAAAACTCGAAAGTTTAAACGCACATTATTTGCGCAATTTAGAAGATAAAAAGCTATTGACGTTGATCGAACCATTTACTGCGGAGCAATTAGGAAGAAAACTTAAAGAGGAAGATCGAAATCGCCTGCTGTCAGCCATGGACAGCCTAAAACCGCGCGTGAAAACGCTAATTGAGCTTGCTGATAATAGTATGTTTTACGTCGCTCAAAGACCAATAACTATTGGAGCAAAAGCAGCGTTATCACTCGAAGGAGTTGGAAGAAAGCATCTCTCTGAACTGATAGGCATACTCGATGGAGTTGCTCAGTGGGATTCCAAGAATATCGAAACTCTTGTTAAAATCTATACCGACTCTCACTCGGTTAAGTTAGGTGCAGTTGCACAGCCATTACGTGCAGCTTTAACTGGATCAGCCGTGTCACCCGGTATATTCGAAGTCATGGAATCACTTGGTCGCGAGGAAACATTGGCACGCTTACGTGATATAGAGAGATAAACGCCAGTATAAGGATGCCAGTGCAAGCAATTTGGAACAAAATTGATAAAAAAGTCACATATACTTATTCTGTGTTCTGTGTCGAAAATTATGTATACCCATTATGTTTACCTGCCGAGTTTAGGCCGAGGAGAATGTTGATGATGCAGCAATCAAAGAAGAAGGACGCTGGTTACACATTGACGCTTTCCGACAACAAAACGGGGAAATCGTTTGAATTGCCAGTTCTCGCCGGCACATTGGGGCCAAGCGTAATAGATGTGCGCCGTCTATATGCGGAGACCGGCATGTTTACCTATGATCCTGGTTTCACTTCTACGGGCAGTGCTGAATCCGCAATCACATATATTGATGGTGAAAACGGCATTTTGCTACATCGAGGCTACTCCATCGAAGAATTAGCAGAACACAGCAATTTCCTCGAAGTATGTTATTTGTTGCTGTATGGAGACCTCCCAAATGTGGATCAGAGTAAAAAGTTCACCCACGATGTGACCTATCATTCCATGTTAAATGAGCAAGTCACCTACTTTCTTCGAGGGTTCCGCCGTGATGCCCATCCAATGGCAATTATGATAGGCGTAGTCGGTGCATTGTCCGCATTCTATCATGTCAATATCGATATAACTGATCCAAAACAGCGCGTAGTAACGGAACATAGATTGTTAGCTAAAATGCCTACCATCGCTGCCATGGCCTATAAATATTCGATCGGACAGCCCTTCATATATCCCCGAAATGACTTAACCTATGCCGAGAATTTCTTGCATATGATGTTTGCAGTCCCCGCGGAGGAATACGCCCTTAGCCCAGTGCTAGTTCGTGCAATTGATAGACTGTTTATACTCCATGCAGATCATGAACAAAATGCTTCTACGTCAACTGTTAGGTTGGCGGGTTCCTCCGGAGCTAACCCATTCGCATGCATCGCAGCAGGCATTGCTTCGCTTTGGGGGCCGGCTCATGGCGGGGCGAATGAAGCGGTTGTTCGGATGCTACAGGAGATTGGCAGCGTTAAAAATATTCCTGAGTTTATCAAACGTGCCAAAGATAAGNATGACCCATTNCGCTTGATGGGGTTTGGCCATCGTGTCTATAAAAACTATGATCCAAGGGCGNCCGTTATGCGCCAAAGTGCGCATGAGGTGCTCGAAGAACTGGGTTCTCTTGATGAACCGTTGCTGAANCTTGCAATCGAACTAGAAAAAATAGCCCTTGAAGATTCTTACTTTATCAAACGAAAATTATTCCCAAATGTTGATTTTTATTCTGGGATAATACTGAGAGCGATGGGTATTCCCACTGATTTGTTTACGGTGCTTTTTACAGTTGCTCGCACAGTTGGCTGGCTGGCCCAGTGGGATGAAATGATNGCGGATCCTAGTCAGAAAATTGGACGCCCGCGGCAACTCTATACCGGTCCTAGTGAAAGAAGTTTCGTCCCTATCGAAAACCGGTGAGGCAGAAAGAAAAATGCAAAAGGAAAACTTGTTTAAGGACGTTCAATTAACTCAATCTTATATCCGTCAGGATCTTCTACGAATGCGATAATGGTTGTACCATGTTTCATCGGCCCCGGTTCTCGTACGATATTAGCCCCGGCATCCCGCAAACTCCTACANGTNNCCGCTATATCAGGAACTCCCAAAGCAATATGCCCGTAGCCATTCCCTAAATCATATGCATCATCTTGTTCCCAATTATGCGTAAGTTCCAAAACCGTATCAGATTCTTCGGGACCGTACCCAACAAAGGCCAAGGTGAATTTTCCTTGGGGAAAGTCTTTCCTGCGTAGGAGTTTCATGCCTAAGGTTTCGGTGTAAAACGAGACTGATTGCTCAAGATCCCTTACTCTAAGCATGGTATGTAACATTCTATACGTTGAACCCTCTTGAACCATTATTCTATTGCCCTTCTGATTTGGAATTGGGGACACTGCTAGTTAATATAGCGTTTTGCACTACTGAGGCGGCCCTGCGAGCCGGGCTCGGGGGGCCACCTCTCAATAGGTCTACACCAATTTGCAACGCACTACGCTGAACAGTTCTGGCGGTCTCGTCATCCAATAATTGTGATACTGCGCCAGATAAAGAGTCTGCCTTACACGCATTTTGAATAAATTCCGGAATGACATTTTTCTTTAGCACTAAATTTATTAAAGTAACATATGGGACTTTGACTAATCGTCGAGCTATAGCCATTGTAATTGGGGCCATCCTATACGCCACTACCATAGGAGTATTCGCTGCGGCCAATTCGGTGGTCACTGTCCCAGAGGTCGCGAGTGCAACATCACAAGCTTTATATGCCCCCCATCTATCTGTGGTGGAATCCAGAAGTGTCACTGGCCCCTGCCAATTTCTGATACCAATTTCGACATCCTTGCGAAGAGCCGGGACTGTTACCAAAACGAGATGTAAAGAAGGATATCTTGCACACAACAGCCGAACTACCTCTCCATACAAAGGCAACATTCTTCTTACTTCAGACTTTCGGCTGCCGGGGAATACTCCCAACAAAATTTTCTTTTTAATATTATGCCGTTTTAGAAACTGTTCCCTCGAGTCTCCCGNTCTCGCCACCGCCCCAGGATGCCCAACAAAAGTGCATCTTAGTCCAACATCTTCGAAATATTTTGTTTCAAAAGGAAGTAAGACCATGAGATGATCGAAAAGAGCCGTCATTTTCCTTGCTCTGCCGGCCTTCCAGGCCCAGACCGTGGGCGCTACATAGTGAATAATAGGAATATCTGTATTTTTTAACCGTTTGGCCAGGCGAAAAGTAAATCCTGGAGAATCAATAGTCACAATCACGTTTGGTTTTAGTTCGTGGACAAGTTTTGCCGTATCTTTAATTCGGCCTAACAGTTTCGGAATCCGGGGCAAAATTTCAACCAACCCCATAACGGATAACTCACTCATTGGAAAATGACTATTTAGACCCTGAGCCATCATTTCGTCACCGCCGACCCCGGCAAACCTGATACTCGGACCATAATTTTCCACTAGAGCCGACATCAGCCCTGCGCCCAGTTGGTCGCCCGAAGCTTCGCCCGCGATCAAAAACAACAACGGACTATCCTGCTTCATCGGACTACCTGTTCAATTTTTATACCTACTATAAAAATCTTTAGGAAGTTGGCTTTCTTAATAGTACACGCCTGTTCCAGGATCAGCGATCCCTGGGCCTCCAAAGCTATNCCGCGTATTCCTGTTTTTTGCGCCATTTCGATGGTTTTNGGTCCAATCGTCGGCAAATCAACTCTTTGGTCCTGATTTTTCATTTTTAGTTTAAGTAGGATCCCAGCGGGTCCTGCACGGTGTAGATTTGAGCATCGTTCCATCAACGCATCAGTTCCTTCAGCAGCTTCAATTCCAAGTACAACACCTTGTTGCACCACCATTGCTTGGCCAACCTCCGTCTCCCGTAAAGCCAATCCGACCTCAAGAGCACGAGCGATATCTTGCCTGGCTACTTTATCTGGACGAACAGATCCAATAGATCCCTCAGCGGTAACTATATCCGTCAAGATGTCTCCCACGCCGATTACTCGGAAACCTTCCTTCTCAAGTTCATTTATCACGAGAGATAAAATTTCTGCATCGCCCTGTTTCGCGGAAAGTAATTTTGGGAGTATTTTTAGTCCCCTCCAGTCCGGCTGAATCAAATTCCAAGCTGGACGTTTTATGGCACCCGCCATTACTATTTCTTCAACGTTTGTATCTCGAAGGATTTTAATAATTTTCCCGGCTGCGCCGAGGGTCGCCCAGGTATGCGGTGTATTTTCTAAAAGTTTCTTCTTAGTGTTGTTTTCAATACCAACAACAAAATAGGGTCTACCGGTTTTTTGGCAGAAATTAATAATTTCCCCTGGGAGGTTTCCGCTGCCTGCCAAAATTCCTAGTTTAGGCGGCACGTTCTAACTTCGGTCGACAAATGGCCCTTGCTGTATCGGCACCTGAACGAATGAAATTTATGATATCCATAACTGGTTCTACATCCCCAAAGCTCTCCACAACATCATCGATACGTTCGCTCATCGTGCCTTCCTCGGCAAAGAGTAGTCGATAGGCTTTCCTCAGGTTATGGATAATTTGACGAGAAAATCCTCGCCGTTTAAGGCCAACAATATTGAGACCCGACAAATGAGCNCGATTCCCCATTGCAGAACCATATGGGATAACATCGTTTTCGACGCCCGACATGCCACCAATCATNGCATGTTTTCCTATCCGCGCAAATTGGTGAACTGCACTAAGGCCTCCCAAAATCGCATAATCTCCAACCTCGACATGCCCTGCTAACGTTGCATTATTCGCCATTATTACATTGTCTCCCAATTGGCAGTCATGGGCCACATGCGCTCCAACCATGAATAAACAATTATCGCCAACTTTAGTTAAAAGCCCACCACCTTCGGTACCAGGATTCATCGTCACGTGTTCTCGGATCACATTATTTGAACCAATCAATAAGCGTGACGCTTCTCCCTTATATTTTAAATCTTGGGGGACGTGCCCGATCGATGCGAAGGGATAGATTCTGCTGCCGGGCCCTATCTGAGTGCTCCCCGAAACAACCACGTGTGACTCCAATACACAGTTGTCTCCGATAGTGACTTCGTCTGCCACCGAGCAATAAGGTCCAATGATAACTCCCTCCCCAATCTTGGACCCCGGCTCTATTATTGCCGTGTCATGGACCCTTGAATTTCGGAAACTAACGGTCGTTTGAGAGTCATCCATACATCCAGTTCCACTACTATTATTTTTTATCCATTATCATTGCTGTAATTCTTGCTTCGGCTGTTAACACCTGCTCCACAGTAACCTTACAAACAAATTTCCAAACTTTGCCGTGGTTTCTTTGCTTATCCACATGGATAATCATTTGATCTCCGGGTATCACCGGTTTACGAAAACGTGCGCGGTCAATGCTCATGAAATAGACGAGCTTACCCTCTGCTTTCTCCCCTAATGAATGCACAACTAGCAAGGCCGCAGTTTGGGCCATCGACTCAATAATCAAGACTCCTGGCATAACCGGTGCCGAAGGAAAATGACCTTGAAAAAANTGTTCATTGTAGGTGACGTTTTTAACACCGGTGGCGCTCTTATGAGGTGTTAAGTTTGATAGTTTATCAACCANTAGAAATGGNTATCTATGTGGGATCATACTCATGATCTTATTGATATCTATCGGGGCTGAAACTTTGGTCGACAAATCTGTNTCCATGTTAAATGCTATTTCGAATCCGTTTAGCCAATCTTTTTATCGAGGCAACTTGTTGTCTCCACTCTTTTATAGGTACTCCTGGAATTCCNCCATAGGTCTCGCCCGAAGGAATATCTTTAGTAATACCACTTTTCCCTGCTATTTTCACACCGTCACCAATTCTGAGGTGACCTGCAATACCTACTTGGCCCCCGATAATCACGAAATCACCAAGTTGTGTGCTCCCCGAAATTCCGCTCTGGGCCGCGATTACACAGTTCTCCCCAAGGCGAACGTTGTGGGCGATCTGGACTAAATTATCGATAATACACCCGGCCCCAATCACCGTATCGGTATTGGCACCCCGATCGATTGTAGTATTGGCCCCAATTCGAACATTGTCCTTAACTATAACTAATCCGACCTGCGGGACAAAAGTGTGGCCCGTATTATCCATCGCAAATCCAAATCCTGCCTGACCAAGCACAGCCCCGTTATGGATCATTACGCCGTTTCCGACACGGCTATGAGTAATAGTCACATTTGCCCCAACACGGCAATTGGAGCCAACGACGACCTTTTCTCCGATAACCGTGTTTTCACCTATAGAGCAGGTTGGCCCAATTACAGCACCAGATTGCACTGTGACCCCGTTTCCTATCTGGCAGTTCATACCGATGATAGCCGTTTCATGAATCTGAGAAGTAAGACTAACATTTGGTTCCGTGTAAACTGCTAACGGATAAAACATCTGGGCGGCAAGAGCGTAGGATTTATAAGGGTTTTCTGAAATCAGCAACGACACCCCGTCTGGCGCTAGACTGATATTTTTCCTGTCAACTATTACCGCCCTGGCATTCGTGTTTCTAAAGTCCTCAACATATTTCGGATTCTCCAAAAAGCTCAGATGGAGATTATTGGCAGCGTTCAAAGGAAAAATATCATGGACAGAAATATCTGCGTCACACAAGTCATTTAATTTTGATTGAGTCTCAGTTGATATTTCACGTAGTGTAAAAGGCCCTTTGGCTTGAAAAATTCGTGAATTCTCCATACTTTTATTGTGCTGCCTCCTCAGGAGGAACAATAGACACCGCTGGCAATCTTTCATCGAGAATGGCTACAACTTCATCTGAAAACTCATAGTTTTTTGTCACCATCAAAAGCTGTGTCTTATCCAATACTAGCGTAAACTTTTTCGCCTCGGCAATCTCTGCAATTATCTGTATTGCTGCGGCATCAATTTGCTGCATACCATAAGCCAACATATTCTCCAGCTTTTTATTTCTCTCATTAACATCACGCTGCAATTGTTCTACTTTCGCCGCAAATTCCGCCTCCCTTGCCCCAAAAGCTTCTGGTGTAAGTATAGCACGCTGGCGTGCTAGTTCTTCCTGCTGATCCCGGAGAACGTTTTCTCTTGCCCCAATTTCCTCCCGATATGCTTTCTCTTTAGCTTCGAATTCGTCACGAACACTTTGACCCGCTGAAGAACTTCTAATTATTGCCTGCCTATCAACAACACCGATACTCACAGGTTCTTTTTCCTGTCCCTGAGCCATCACCGAGGCAATTGAAATTAGCCACGTGCTCAGGAAAAATGTAAGGATGAGGTTAAANCAGTTGGGGTACCATAGCCTACACTTAGTCATTATTTTTTAATCCTTAGCGATACTTCTTTAGTATTTAAAAGACAGAACCGACCCCGAACGAAATAAATTCGTCCTCGTCGAAATCTTCCTTTCGAACCGGTCGTGCGAAATCTATTCGCACTGGACCAAACGGTGATTCCCAAGAGATACCGACACCTACAGACATTCGCAGAGATCCGGTATCTCCCAAATCAGCTACAACGTCGTCAATGTCCATTAAGCTACCTAGGGTTGAAAATACCCGCGCTTTAATGCCCAGTTCTTTCGGTAGGCCAAAGGGAAAACTCAATTCACCAGTCGCTTTATATAACAAATTTCCCCCCAACGCATTTCCATTAGAAAGATCTCGCGGCCCCACACCAGCCCTTTCAAAGCCCCGAAAAGTTTGTCCCCCTAGAAAAAATCTATCCAAAATTAGTACGTTTTCTCCTCCAAAGCCTGATATGTACGATGTTTCCCCAAGTAAGGNGANAATCCAATCTTTCAAAACTGGTTTGTATTGTCCAGCTTCTAAACGCGTCCTTAGCCACTTTCTATCTCCGCCGAGACCGGCCAGATCATTTGAAAGCCTCAANAAATAACCATCGGATGGATTAAAACTGNTATCCAACTTGTTNTAAAAGACGGTTTGGCCAATGGATGAAATTACAGATTTTNCATCATCCGTTACCGATGTCCCATCAAATCTCTTTATTTGTTCATCTCTTAATCCGTATCTAACCTGTTGTCTNACGTATTCGGCCAGTGGATACCCAAAACGCACGCCAAATCCAAGGATCTCACGTTCAAATGAACTTTCGNTGAACTCTCTAACAGAATTGAATAGATCAACTCCGGCGGACACGTTTCTATTTAAGAAATACGGTTCGGTGAAACTAGCCTCTACAAATTGACCCAACCCTGAGAGCTGTAGATTAAGACTTAAATTCTGTCCTCGCCCTAAGAGATTTTTTTCACGAATGCCAGTCGACGCCAAGACGCCAGCATCGCTGGAAAAACCTGCACCAAAANTCAATTCCCCCGTAGACTGTTCGCTGACATCAATATTTAGGATACGACGATCAGGGCCACGACCCGGTTTAGTCTCCATATTTACTGAGGAGAAAAAGCCAAGATTTTGTATTAATTGGCGAGAACGGCGGACTTTAGCTGCATTAAACGCATCCCCTTCTGCCAATCTAACATTCCGTCGGATTACTTTATCCAGTGTCCGAACGTTTCCTGTAATTTCTACCTCTTCTATATAAACTCTGCTACCCTCTCCGATATTGTAAGTGACAGAAATTGAGGTTGCATCCCGATCACGCTTAATACTTGGTTGAACTTCAACGAAGGCATAACCAAGTTCGCCAACACTTTCACTTATACTCTGTACAGTTTCCTCGACTTCTTCCGCGTCATACCAATTTCCCGGTTTTGTCGTGACCAACTCGGTTAGAGGTTCGGTACGTAAATTTGGAAACTCGCTATTTAAGTTTATCGCATCAAANTTGTACCGATTACCCTCATCAATTATGTAGGTTACAAAAAACTCGTCTTTATCTTGTGTCAATTCAGCCACGGCACTGACAACCTGAAAATCCGCAAACCCAGAATTTAGATAGAAACGTCGAAGCAGTTCTTGGTCATAATTAATCTTATCAGGGTCATACGAATCCACATTTGAAAGGAACCTCCACCATCTACTTTCTTTGGTCAGGATAATTTCACGCAGCTTACGATTACTGAATGTTCGGTTGCCAACAAACAAAATACGTCTAATACCCGCAGAAGATCCCTCATTTATCTCAAATATAAGATCAACACGATTTTGTTCTAATTGTATTATTCTGGGTTCAACTTTGGCAGAGAAACGCCCACTTCTCCTATAAACCTCAAGTAAGCTTGATAGATCTTTTTGCACCTTTGTCCGGGTGTAAACAACTCTAGGACGCAATTGCACCTCTGCAGAAAGCGCCTGATCCTTAATATACTTGTTACCCTCAAAAGCAATTCGATTGATGATTGGGTTTTCGACCACCTGAACAACTAGAGTTTGCCCTTCCCTCCGTAGACTGATGTCTGCGAACAGCCCCGTTGCAAACAAGCTCTTCAGTGACTCGTCAATGCGTACGCTATCAAATCGATCTCCCATCTTCGTTTTCAGATAGGAGAAAATCGTTTCGTTCTCTATCCTCTGATTACCAATTATCCGGACAGAATTAATGATGTTAGAAGCATTTTCTTGAGAATGTGCCTCATCAACTTGCATTAATGACAGCAAGAGCAACGGTGCGAGTACATATGTGGCGACAGTGCGGGCTACATACCGAATGAAATATTTCACCGAGAATCACCCAACTAAACGAGAAAAGAAGTCCACAACGGCAGGTCGACTGAAATCGTTTATGGTGGTTAAAACCATCAAAGACACAATAAAAGCTAACCCTACAAAGTACCCGTACTCTTGGGACCGTTCACCAAGGGGTCGGCCTCGGACCGCCTCGATTCCGTAAAACAGCAGGTGGCCACCATCCAGCAACGGAATAGGGAACAGATTTATNAGCCCTAGCATCACTGACAAACGAACAATAAAATCAAAAAAAGAAAGTGGNCCATTAGCAGCCACTTCCCCAGACATTTGGGCGATCAGTAGAGGTCCCCCCAGTTCCTTGGCACTCCGAGTGCCCGAAATTATCTGCCCTAGTCCCCCCATGATCTGTTGTATTTGAAAGTAGGTTTCGGTGAACGACGCCATTATGGCGGACCCTATTCCTAGCTTTTTGTATTCCCGGCCTGAAAACATTAATCCCAGACGCCCAACACGGTGTGTATTTCCAAGTTTATCAATTTCTTCAGAAACGCTTGGAGTAGCATGGATCTGCAGCGTTTCACCTTCACGTATGACAAGGAGTTTTAAACTCTCNCCAGGTTTAAATAATACAATATCTCTTATTTCTTCAAATCTTTCGATACGTCGTTGATCAATTTGAATAATTCGATCACCTACTAATAGGCCTGCCTCTGCCGCCGCACTTTCTGCCATTACCGAATCAACGATGGGAGGCGTGTGTGGTCTGCCAAAAGCAACAAAAATTGTAGAAAGGATCACCACCGCTAATAGAAAATTTGCCATTGGGCCGGCGACTACAATCGCAAATTTTTGCTTTAGGGATTTGTAATGGAAAGATACTTCCTGATCTTCCACACTCATATTTTGGTCTGCAGCAAANTCCTTCTTGCTAGCAGGTCCAATATCTCCAAAGAACTTGACGTAACCCCCAAGCGGGATGATCCCTATCTTCCATCTTGTTCCTGATTTTGCAGTGTAACCGATAATTTCTTTTCCAAATCCAATCGAAAAAGTTTCAACCCGTACGCCACATAACCGAGCCACTGAATAGTGCCCCAACTCATGAAAATAGACCACTATGGTTAAAACAACCAAGAACCAAACCAAGTTATGGGNAATCCCCGATAAAACTTCCATATCTCCCAACCTCAATNAAAACTATGACCNGTCTAAATAGTCAGNGTTTTATAAATTCTTCAGCAATANCTCGAGATTCTTTATCAATNTCACAAACTTCCTCNAAACTATTTGCTTNNACGCCAGCAAGCTTTGAAATAGTTTTTTCAACAATTTNNACAATNTCAAGNAAACCNATNCGNCNTGNNANAAANCCCTCCACTGCNNCCTCNTTTGCTGCNTTCATGATAGCAGGNACNCCNCCCCCNGCTTCAAGAGCTTCGCGGGCTACCCGCAATGCNGGAAAACGTGATTCAGAAGGNCTNTCAAACGTNAANTGGCCNATTTTACACAAATCNANNTTNTTCCCTGATACTTCNATCCTACNGGGCCAAGCAAGAGTGTGTGCTATAGGCATTCTCATATCCGGTATACCCATTTGCGCCAGAACNGANCCATCACGNTAANCAACCATGCTGTGAACTATTGATTGGGGATGGACAACGATTTCTATTTGATNCCTAGNCACTGGAAAAAGATGAAACGCCTCAATTCNTTCCAAACCCTTATTCATCATTGTAGCAGAATCAATTGAGATCTTTTTACCCATACTCCAGTTCGGGTGCTTTAACGCCTCATCCGGTGTTACATTCCGCATTTCCTCAAGATTGCAACTTCGAAATGGCCCGCCTGAGGCCGTTAATACTATCTTCTCTATCCACTCGGGACGATCGAAGTCGAATATCTGAAATATGCCATTGTGCTCAGAGTCCACCGGCAGAAGGCGGGTTCCATACTTCTCGACTTCCTCTGTAAACAAAACACCAGCGGATACCAAGCACTCCTTATTTGCTAAGGCAACCACACCACCTTGTTTAATTGCCGCTAGAGTCGGAGCTAACCCTGCCATCCCGACAATTGAAGCCATTATCCAATCAGCAGGCATAGTCGCTGCCTCGACTATTGCATCTTCTCCCGCGCCAACTACTACCCCTGAACCAGAAAGTTCACGTCTTAGTTCATCATAAAGATTGGAATTACTAACCAATGCCATTTTAGGGCGGAGGCGCCATGCCTGTTGGGCAAGCAACTTAATATTCGAGCCACCAGTCAAAGCCTGAATCTGGTACTTGTCCCGATTACATTCAAGCATAGAAACGGTATTGCAACCCACTGAGCCAGTGGATCCAAAAACACTCACTCGTCGCGGTTCCTGGCCCTTATAGGAAACTTTATCCATGGTTGTTGTCCGAGCCTGCACTAACTTGCTAAAAATACAAAAAACGCCAAAAGTGGTGTACCTGTGATTAGACCATCAATCCGGTCCAACAAACCGCCATGCCCCGGGATCAAATTACCACTATCCTTAACCATGTTACGGCGTTTCAGCCAGGACTCTCCGAGATCCCCGCCTTGGGCAGATACCCCAATTAACGCACCCAATAAATAACCACCCGCCCAAAATCCAAAAACCTCAGAGGGCATCAAAAAACTGTGGGCAAGCCCCCCCACCAGCGCTGCTCCTACTAGCCCGCCAAAAAAACCAGACCAAGTCTTTCTCGGACTAATATTAGGAGCCAATTTTGGCCCCGCCAATACGTTCCCAACGAAGTATCCTAAAATATCAGTAAACCAAACCGTCAATAGAAGCCAGACAACTATTCCACGACCGTCAAGAGGTATACTTCGTAGCCACAATAAGGATAGAAACGGCAGGACGATATAAATTGTTCCCACGGCGCCAGGCATCATGCTGCCTCTTTCATACCGCGCCAATACAACCTGCACTAAAAGGGCTATAGCTACGACCAGCAAAGCAATCGGATACCCAAATTGATCCCCAATAGTTAACGTGCCGACAGTAAAGGTAGCTAACACGATAGATGAAAGTCTTGTGCCAGAACCTCCATTGAGGCGATCCCATTCATACGTTACGCGACAAACTACCAGCATTAGAAACAAAAAAAATGTGACGCCTCCAACCCATACTATATACAAAGTTACTGGCGCTAAAACGACCGCGGATCCGATGCGAGCTAGAAGGTTTTGTAGGGACACCAATTCACTCTCTTGTGCCACCGTAACGGCGTTCTCGGCTATTGAAATCCTCAATGGCCGAGATTAACTCCTCTTTTCCAAAATCTGGCCACAATGTTTCCACAAACACGAGTTCTGAATAGGCACACTGCCACAGCAAAAAGTTACTCAAGCGACATTCACCACTTGTCCGAATTAAGAGATCAGGATCAGGAATTCCGTGCGTCTCAAGTCGTTCTTCGAAGTGCTTTTCACTAATACACTCAAGATCCAATTCGCCAACAGTAGCGTCACGGACCATGGCACGAACGGCAAGAAGAATTTCCCGTCGGCCTCCATAGTTGAGTGCAACCGTCAAATTGAGGCGTGAATTTTCTTTAGTTCTGTCTTCCGCAAAATGAATTAATTTTTGTATGTCTTGTTCAAGGGCTTGACGATCTCCAATCACACGAAGACGAACATCACTTTTAATTAGTGCGTCTATTTCACTCCTTAAATAAAACCGTAATAGCCCCATCAGAGTTTGAACCTCCGCCTTCGGGCGTTTCCAGTTTTCTGAGGAAAAAGCAAAAAGAGTTAAATAATCAATATTTAGGTCCAGGCAGGCACGAACCGTTTGCTTAACCGCATCCGCGCCTCTTCTGTGTCCCTCAGTACGTGGAAGAGAATGAGAGAGTGCCCAACGACCATTCCCATCCATAATAATAGCGACATGCCTGGGTGGTTCCTTTAATGAACCGGCAACGGCCATTTTCATGTCACTAAACCTGAAGGATCTCTTGCTCTTTGTTACCCAACATTTCAGCTACATGTGCTATATGCTCATCCGTAAGAGTTTGTACTTCGGCAGATATATCTCGGTGTTCATCCTGTGATATTTCACCACCTTTTTCCTGCCGTTTAAGTACTTCCATACCGTCCCTTCTTACATTTCTTATAGCCACACGAGTTTGTTCAGCATACTTGTGAGCCACCTTCACTAATTCTTTCCGCCTATCTTCTGTTAATTCTGGTATCGGAACCCTGATCATTTGTCCCTCCGCGATTGGATTCAGACCTAAATTTCCATCACGAATGGCTAGTTCAACCGCTGCCACTACCGATTTGTCCCACACTTGGACCGTTAAAAGTCTAGGTTCGGGAGCACTCAACGTGGCTACCTGAGTGAGTGGCATTTGGCTACCATATGCATCCACTGTTACTGGTTCGAGCAAACCAACCGACGCACGTCCAGTTCTTAGTCCCTTTAAATCATCGTTAAAGACGTTTAAAGCACCTTGCATGCGGCGATTCAAATCCTTGAGATCAAAAGTCGCCATGATGTGTTACTCCTGGTCGTCTATCAAAGTATATTCCCCTACTCCACCTACCACTGAAGCAAACGCTCCAGCACGATGAATCGAAAAAATTAAAATTGGGATCTGGTTTTCCTGAGCAAGNGAGATGGCAGAGGCGTCCATCACCTTTAATCCCTTAGCGAGGACTTGATTATATGATAATCGTTCATACCGCGTTGCATCATGTTGAGATTTAGGATCCGCCGAATAAACTCCGTCAACCTGTGTGCCTTTTACTAAAACATCACACCCCATCTCAGCGGCCCTGAGGGCGGCCGCCGTGTCTGTTGTAAAATACGGGTTGCCAGTTCCAGCCGCAAAAATGACCACCCTTCCTTTTTCCATGTGCCTAATTGCTTTCCGTCGTATATATGGCTCGCAAATGGCATCCATCTTAATCGCTGACTGCACCCTAGTGCTTACCTGGAGGCTTTCAAGGACACTTTGGAGGCCTAGGGCGTTAATAACAGTGGCAAGCATGCCTATACCATCTGCAGAAGAACGCTCAATACCCTGCTGGAGACCCGTGAGTCCTCGAAACAAATTGCCGGCTCCCACCACAATACATATCTCTATACCCAACGATTGAACCTGTTTTATATCAACAGCCAGTCTCATCAGGGAATCATGATCTAGCCCGAAACCGCGGTCCCCCATTAANGCCTCGCCGGAAAGTTTTAGTAGTACTCTTCGGTAAATTGGTTGGTCTATTTTGGGTTTTGCCTCTTTCTTGGCTATGGCTACCTCCCAATATTGAGTAATATTAACCGCACTGCCTTCCTGAAATAGTGTTGACCACTATCCTTCAATCTAAAGCAACACAAATATACTACAATTTCTGAATCAGGTAGTACTATAAGCTCAACCTCAGCCCTTAATCTGAGCCGCTACTTCCGTCGCAAAATCTTCTTCTANTTTTTCAATACCCTCTCCCAGTTCAAACCGGAGAAAACCTGAAACCTCAATGGGNNCACCAATTTCTTTACCCACAGCGTCGATAATAGNATCTACCCTACTTTCCCCATCCACTAGAAAAATTTGTTCTTTTAGTACTACTTCCTCATAATATTTTCGCAGTCTGCCATCCACTATTTTATCAATTATTTCAGNTTCTTTACCAGAGTCCTTCGCCTGTTTTCTCAGAACATCTCGTTCACGGGAAAGAGCATTTGGATCCAGCCCATCTCGTTCAATTGCTTCNGGTTTGGCCGCACAAATGTGCATNGCCAACTTACGTCCAAGTTCGAGTAGTGNGTCTTTTTCACCACTAGATTCTAGNCCCACCACAACCCCGATCTTACCCATCCCGTCNTTAACGGAGTTATGAATATAACTTCCAACAACACCTTCCTGAACAGAGACAACCCCACTTCTGCGGAGAACCATATTTTCACCAATTCGCCCGACCAACTCAACCAGTTCTTCCTCTACCTTCAAACCGGACTCAGAGTAATTGGACCGTTTTAAATGGTCTATATTGCCGTCACACATTAAAGCTAGTCGGGCTACTTNCNTCGAAAACCCTTGAAAATCNGTATTTCGGGCAACGAAGTCTGTTTCTGCGTTTACTTCAACCAATGCTCCCCTATGCCCATCTANTAAAAGGGTAACCAAGCCCTCAGACGCCACTCGTCCCGCTTTTTTTGCCGCGGCAGCAAGTCCTTTTCTTCTCAGCCAGTCAACAGACTGATCCATATCGCCACTCATTTCTGTAAGAGCGCGTTTACAGTCCATCATTCCTGCACCAGTTTGCTGGCGTAGTTCTTTAACTAAGGAAGCCTTGATGTCAGGCATTCTTGACTCCGTTTTCTATAACGTTAGCTATTTTCACTCTTAGCACTAGAGGAGTTCAATTCTGGGTCAACGTTATTNTCCAGCTGGGTCTCTTCTANAACTTTCTCCTTCACATCTTTCACCGTTTCCTCCAACTCACTATCAGCCGCTTGGGGTATGGCCGCCGGCACCNCTNCCACNTGTTCGCCTACCTGTGCCTCTGGGACAGCATCTGCCTTCTCCTTCGTGGTGGNNCCTTCGCTNGATAGTTGCTCCTCAGNCGTNTCTTCTTTTGGCCCTAGGACTGGATCTCCNTTCCCCTCTACCGTTCCTNCGTTAGGTAGTTGCTCTCCAGGGGTATCTTCTTCTGCCCCAACGTCAGCACCGGANGCCGCTAGTTCTTTCTGAAGGCCCGAGAGCACTGCCTGAGCAACAAGATCGCAATACGTTGTTATTGCTCTAGTTGCGTCATCATTCCCTGGAATCGGATATTGAATACCTTCNGGATCCGAATTGCTGTCTATGACAGCAACTACCGGTATTCCCAATTTATTTGCCTCATGGGCCGCTATTTCTTCCTTATTTGTATCAATAATAAAAACCACATCTGGAAGTCCNCCCATTTCCCGTATTCCACCAAGAGCACGATCAAGCTTANCTCTTTCTCTGGTCAGGTTAAGCAATTCCTTCTTTGTTAAACCTAGNTTTTCCTCCGCTAGCTGCTCATCAAGTTTCTTTAGGCGGGAAATGGAATTTGAGATCGTCTTCCAATTAGTCAGCATGCCCCCTANCCATCGGTGGTTAACATAGTATTGGCCNCAGCGTTTTGCTGCCTCGGANAAGGGGNTCACAGCCTGCCGTTTTGTCCCTACAAACAAAACTCTNCCGCCGTTAGAAACAACTTCATTAATAAATTCCAACGCTCGATAAAATAGCGGAACTGTTTGTTGTAGATCTATAATGTGCACACCATTCCTAATCCCAAATAAGTAGGGACCCATTTTTGGATTCCAGCGCCGAGTTTGATGCCCGAAGTGAATTCCGGCCTCCAAGAGTTGACGCATAGTAAATGTGGGTGCGGCCATGGTNAAANCTCCTTTTCCGGTTATTCCGCCGCGGGAGATAGTTTTNCTGGCCTAGGAAGACCCAAAAACACCGGAGGGCCCGCAAAGTCAACACGACTCNNGAGCCAATCCCACGTGAGAGGTTTAATTAATCAATACACACACTTACCGCGCGTTGNTCCGCATAGCAAGTATTAAGGTAACCGTATTTAAATATCNGAAACTTCAATCACGCCAGGAATTGATTTCAGCGCCGCTCTCAAAGCAGGTGTTGCNGCGTAACGCCCAGNCANTTCCACTTCAACCTCAACATCGTCGCCCAATGGTTGGATGATCGCCACCCGACCTGTCCCCCTTTTTTCACGATCTATCACTGCACTTAGCGCCTCCAGTCTGACCTCAGGTTTTAAGTATATCCTGAATCCTTTGATGTTCTCCTGTTTATGCTCATCCAATTTGGATATCGATTGTGCAACCAGACGGATCGAGTCTTCTTCTCTTTGAACAGTAACGTCTACCAGGAGTATTGACCCTACTTCGAGTAGCTCACGTCTTCGCGAAAAAAGGTCTGAAAAGATCGTCAACTCAAATATTCCAGTTTGATCTGAAACTTCAAGAAATGCATATCGTCCACGTGCTGAATTCCTTTCCCGCCGGCGCTGCACAACTACCGCGAGCTTTGTTCGTTCTGGCGTCGTATGATCATTCTTTGTTACAATGGNGCTGTATGGCACTACGCCAAGATGTTGCAACGACTTTCCATAAGCNTCTAGCGGGTGTGCAGAGAGATAAAAACCAAGCGCATCTGCCTCTTCCCGAAGACGCTTAAACTCAGGCCAATCTTCTACCACNGGAAGTGGAGGATTCTGTAGCGCAGAAGCTTTNGTCCCAAACAAACTTTCCTGTCCCTCCCCGCGTTCATCCGCCATAATNGTTGTATGGCGNAACAAAATATCGCACGCTGCCCCGACTTGAGCNCTATTGGAGTTAAACTGGTCAAACGCGCCCGCTTTAACTAAGTTAAGAAACTGTCGCTTATTCGTACTGCTNGGATCAATCCGCCTTGCAAAATCAAAAAGGTCTCTAAANGAGCCATTCTTCTTTCGTTCTTTGACTATGGCAGTTATTGCGTTTGCGCCGACATTACGAATGGCTGCAAGTGAATATCGAATAGCNCCACCAGTTTTTTGGGTGCCAACATTCTCTACCTCGAATTCAGAAGTAGATTTGTTGATGTCGGGGGGGTGAAGTCTTATTTTCAGCCTACTTAATTCCCGATGGAATGCCCCAAGTTTATCCGTATTACCTTGTTCCAACGTCATCAAAGCCGTCATGAATTCGGTTGGATAGTTTGCCTTAAGATAAGCAGTTTGNTATGCCACAAGAGCGTAAGCAGCGGCGTGGCTTTTGTTGAAACCGTATCCCGAAAATTTGTCAACCTGATCAAATATTCNAGCCGCTTTTGCTTGAGATAATTTATTNTTAACGGCACCATCGATAAACCTTTGCCGCTGTCCAGTCATTTCGGACTTAATTTTTTTTCCCATAGCTCTCCGCAACACATCCGCCTCGCCAAGACTAAAACCGGAGAGCACTTGGGCTATTTGCATGACTTGTTCTTGGTAAATCATGATNCCATANGTCTCNNNNAGCACTGGTTCCAGTGNTTCGTGCAAATGNTNNACTTNTTCCCTNCCATGTTTNCGTTCTATGTANCTTGGNATGTTNCTCATNGGACCCGGTCTGTAGAGAGCAACGACNGCNATNAAATCTTCAAAACGATCTGCTTTNAACTTNCGCANNACCTCNCGCACTCCNGCNCTTTCCATTTGAAATACACCNACAGTNTCTCCAGCTTCCAACAAGCGGTACGTCGNNCTATCCNCCANAGGNATATNANNTAGNTCTATGTCTANCCCATTTTTCCTNATGAGTTTGAGNGCNNTATCAAGCACGGTAAGTGTTTTTAGGCCAAGAAAATCAAATTTAACAAGCCCCGCCTTCTCTACGTCCTTCATATTAAATTGGGTTACCAACATTGATGACCGCGGATCTCGGTGGAGATGGACTAGTTCGTCCAAAGGCCTATCACCTATGACAACACCTGCTGCATGAGTGGAGGCATGTCGGTACAATCCTTCCAGCCGAAGAGAAATATCTATTAACTGTTTAACATCTGTTTCATTTTCAAGCGCTTCCTTAAGCCTGGGTTCTCCATCAATTGCTTGTTGCAAGCTAACCGGAGCAGCGGGGTTGTTAGGAACTAACTTGCATAGGCGATCTACATTACCATACGCCATCCCAAGCACACGTCCCACATCTCGCAAGACCGCACGTGCTTGTAGCTTTCCAAAAGTAATTATCTGGGCGACCTGCTGGGTCCCATATGTTTCCTTTACATGCTCGATAACTTCATCACGTCTATCTTGGCAGAAATCGATATCAAAATCCGGCATCGATACACGTTCGGGGTTTAAGAAGCGTTCAAATAACAAACCAAATTTTATGGGATCCAAGTCAGTAATTTCGAGGGCCCAAGAGACCACTGAACCAGCTCCAGACCCACGACCCGGCCCGACAGGAATATTGTTATCTTTTGCCCAACCAACAAATTCTGAAACAATCAAAAAATAGCCGGAAAACCCCATTTTGATTATCATTTCAAGTTCAAAATCAAGACGTTCTTGGTATTTAGCTATTTCATTTTTAGCTTTACCCAACCTCGCTAAGCGATTCTTGAGACCTTTATTGGCCAATCTTTGCAACAT
>PAVD01000062.1 GCA_002712985.1 Rhodospirillaceae bacterium | reverse complement strand
TTTATTTGTGTTTGATAGTGGGCCATGTTAACGGAATCAAAGAAAAGTCGTAACAGGTACTTTATAGAGATCGACAATGCCGGATAATTTTGTAAACCAGCCGAACAACGCGGTGAATCTGATATCTCGCGCTTCGGCTTTAGCTCCAATGCTTGCCGAACGTGCACAGGATTGCGAATTGTTGCAGCATGTCCCAGAGCAAACTTTGGAAGACTTTCATCAAACAGGACTTTTCCGGGCGATACAGCCGAAGAGGGTCGGCGGTGCTGAAATGGCATTTGCCTCATATTTTGAAATGTGTTCCGAAATTGCGCGTGGGTGTCCGTCTAGTGCGTGGGTGCTTACAAATCTTGCGAGCCATCATTGGATGCTCACCTACTGGCCGATCGAGGCACAGGAAGAACTCTGGGGTGAGTCGCCAGACGTGCTTATTGCCTCGGGGTTGGCGTTCCCATGTGGGAAAGCCTCAAAGGTGGGGGATGGATACAAACTATCTGGTAAATGGCCATTTTCAAGTGGGGTCGATGCCTCCACGTGGAACATGCTTGGCGGTATCGTATCAGCAGATGGGGGTGATAAACCGGATCAACGTTTATTCCTTGTTCCGAGTACGGATTACACCGTTATTGATGATTGGGATGCCAGTGGCCTTAAAGGCTCCGGCAGTAAAAGTGTTGCTGGTGAGGACATGTTTGTACCAGTCCACAGGACCGTATCGCTTGAAGATATTGTAACTGGTAAGGCGCCCGGCTTAATTGCAAATCCGGGTTCTCTGTTTCAGTTGCCCTTTTTTGCAATGTTTCCCTACGTAGTCGGGCCAGTTGCACTCGGTGCTGCAAAAGGTGCCCTAGATACGTATACGGTTTGGAATAAGGATCGAGTTAGCCATTATACCGGAGCGAAAATTAGTGAGCTTGCGCCGGTTCAGTTGAGGATTGCCGAAGCGTCAGCTTCCATAGAGGCGGCTGAGCGGATGTTTCTCCATCGGTGTGAGGAAGTTACGTCGTTAACCGAATCTGAGATACAAATATCTCTTGAAAAACGGGCCGAGTGTCGGCGAGATGGTGCTTTTGCGACAAAGCTATGTGTGACCGCTGTCGATACTCTTTTTGAGGGCAGTGGAGGGAATGCCTTGTATTCTGGCAATCCCATGCAAAGATATTTTAGAGATATTCATGCGGCGGCCAGCCATTTTGCATTGGGTTGGGATGCCTCGGCAACGATGTATGGGCAGATACATCTTGGTATCCCGTTCAAAGGAAATTTATAGGACCTCACTTTTCTGGTGCGGGCTGCGAGTCAATCTTTGGTCCGATTCAACCCACTTATTCTGTTTCCATCGCCTTTGTTAGCGCGACCTCTAGCAGCACCTGGGCACCAGCTATTAGGTGATCATCTGCTGCGTCTTCCAATTCGTTGTGGCTCAGTCCATCCTTGCATGGGATAAAGATCATCGCGGTAGGGCATACTTCCGCCATATACTTTGCATCGTGTCCTGCTCCACTGATGATGCGCATATTGGAGTATTGGTGCAATAATGCCGCATGTTCAACATCTTCAATACATGTCTGTTCAAAATGGGTTGGTGGTGAGTACCAGATTTCCTCCAGCTTTCCTTCAAGTTTGGTTTTTTCACAGGTTAGTTTGAATTGAGCCTGTAGAGAATCCTTCATGCTGACTAGTGAGTTCGGGTCCGGGTGGCGCATATCGACTGTAAAACAAACTCTCCCGGGGATCACGTTGCGAGAGTTGGGAAATACTTGAAACTGTCCAACAGTGGTGCGTCCGTTTGGCTCATGATCGTTAGCAATCGCCTCGATTTGCTGAACAAGGTGTGCTGCACCTGAAAGGGCATCGCGCCTGGCGGGCATGGGTGTTGGACCAGCATGCGCTTCCTCTCCGACAAGCGTGCAATCAAACCAGCGAATGCCTTGGATTCCTTCTACCACGCCAATGATTTTGGATTCTGCTTCGAGAATCGGACCCTGCTCAATGTGGGCTTCGAAGTATGCGTGCGCGGGCTTATTGCCACAGGGCATGCTACCAGCATACCCGATCTGGTCTAGTGACTGCTGAAGTGTGCATCCGTCGAGGTCTTTAGCACTCAAAGCGTCAGAGAGTTTAAGGGCTCCAGTAAATACTGCTGATCCCATCATTGCGGGAGGAAACCGGGAACCCTCTTCGTTAGTCCAGGAAACGGCCTCGATTGGTCGATCAGTTTCGATATTGCTGTCGTTGAGTGCACGAATGACCTCAAGCGCGGCCAGTACACCGAAAGCGCCATCATATTTGCCACCTGTCGGTTGGCTGTCTAGATGACTGCCAAGAATGACTGGCGATAATTCGGGATGTCGTCCCCGGCGCTGGCAGAATAGGTTTCCCACTTGATCAACGGCGACGTCACAGTTTGCTTTCTTGGCCCAGTCAACAAAGAGGTTGCGAGCGTCTCCATCTTCAGTTGTTCCAGCAAGTCGACATACTCCACCTTTTTCCGTAGCACCAATCCTCGCCATAGTTTCCAAAGATTCTATTAGGCGTTCTCCATTTACACTCGGTTTTTTCATCTCATAACACGGGTTGTTCGTTGGCAAATGGACGGGCACATTCGAAAGCGTAGCTGGCCTTGAGCACTATTTCTTCTCCGTAAGTAGGCCCAATAATCTGTAGGCCTATTGGAAGCCCAGCACTGCTAAATCCACAGGGAATCGATGCCGCTGGCTGACCCGTAAGGTTGAAAGGTGGAGTAAATGGAATCCATCCGTATGGATCTTCCCGGTACTCGTCGGGGCATGGTTTTCCTACATCAAATGCAGTAAGAGGCAAGGTTGGACAAAGAAGCAAGTCATATTGTGTCAGTAGTTGATTCATGTAGACGCCGTTCGCTATACGATCCAACTCAGCTTTTTTAACAGAGAGCACATCTAATTTATCGCCTTCTGTCGCCATTGCTTTTAGTGTCGGTTCGATCTTATCTCTTTGTTCATTCGGTAGCATACTCATCAGAGTTGCGGCGCCAGCGGCAAAATGGACCAAAAAAATATCGCGGGGTGACGCAGGCCAGTTGATATTTATTGCTTCCATTACTGCTCCTAGTTCAGCAAATTGTTCAGCAGCACTTGAGACAGCATTTGCAACTTCTGGATCNACTTTAACGTCGAGTCCCAGGGTGTCACTGAATCCTATTTTTAGCCCGCGCACGTTGGCTTCGAGAATACGCGTATAGTCTACTCCGTTGTATGGCAGTCCGTGCCAGTCGCGAGCATCGGGTTCAGCAATAACTGTCAACATTAAAGCAGCATCCTGAACTGTACGAGTCATCGGTCCAGTATGTGATAAAGTGCCGTAAGGACTTGCTGGATACATTGGGACACGGCCAAAGGTTGGCTTGATGCCGTATATACCAGCGAAACATGCTGGTATCCGAATGGAGCCTCCGGCATCTGTACCTATAGCCAACTGACCCATTCCTGCCGCCACTGCTGCGCTTGCACCTCCGCTAGAGCCACCTGGTGTCTTGTCAAGATTCCAGGGATTGCGAGTAATCCCGGTTAGCAAGCTATCGGTGACACCCTTATGGCCAAATTCTGGNGTTGTAGTTTTGCCCAACAAGACAGCACCGTGCTCTCTGAGCCGGGCGACGCAAGGTGCGTCTTCCTCCCACGCTTGGTTCGGGTCCACGGAACGAGAACCTCGCAGAGTTGGCCATCCCTTGGTAATGACAAGATCTTTAATTGTCGTTGGCACACCATCACAGAGTCCTTTGGGTTCGCCATGCATCCACCGTTGTTCGGATTCGAATGCAGCCGCAATAGCTCCGTCGGGGTCTACAATGGTAAATGCATTGAGCTTATCGCCATGACTTTCGATGCGGGATACTGACGCTTTTACAACCTCAACTGGTGAAAGGGTTTTAGACTTGTATTTGGCCACCAGTTCGGTGGCAGGCATGAAAGCAAGTTCGTCAGACATAATTATACTGCTCCGCAGTTTGTATATCTTTGCCGATCCTTGTTGACCAAAGGAGGGCAAAATCTCAAAACCAACTAGTACATTTTCTCGATCATTCTATCATAGTTGGGTGGTTGAGGGTTTTTGAATTTCATTCGGTGGCAAGATATCATTGTTGGGGATACAGTTTTCTTTGAGATGGTACATAGTATGATGTTAACTTTATTGGCTTCTCCTGGTGACGAGAAAAGAGGGGCGGGTCGTTGACCCTAGATTTTGAGAAGAAAACCTTGATTGAGTCGGGCGCATTTTTTCTGATCTAGATATATAACCAATAGTCATGGTGGGTTCTATAAATGGCAGGGATACAAATTCTTTATCCGGACGTGTTATCAGCTGATAATCATGCNGTTGAGCGGTCTATTTCAGGNAANGATGTNGANTTTGNGATATTCAATGAGCGTGNACCGGGNAAAATTCCNTCTAGTGTTTGGTCTGNNTGTCAGGCCATGGTTACGGGTATTTCTATGCCAATTGATGCTCANGTAATTTCCCTTCTNGAGNAATGCANAATNATTACTCGTCTNGGNGTGGGGTANGACTTAATAGACNTCGTCGCTGCGGGTCGTGCTGGTATNGCAGTNTGNAATGTTCCAGATTATGGGACCAACGAAGTNGCCGATCACGCGATTGCTCTNTTGCTTTCGTTCACTCGGGGGATTCCACAGTATACGGAAACGTATCGTGCTGACCCTGATAAAGGCTGGGACNACAAGATTACACCAGTAATGACTAGGATGACGGGAAAGTNCTTTGGNATNATCGGATTGGGAAGAATCGGAACGGCTGCGGCGATGCGTGCTAAAGGGTTTGGCATGAATGTTATGGCATATGATCCTTACGTTCCTTATGGGCAAGAGTTGGCCCTTAACATTGAGAGAGCCTACACTCTTGATGAATTGTTGGGGGCGGCTGATTTTATCAGTATTCATACCCCTGCTACTGAGTTGACCCATCATTTGATTAATCAGGAAACAGTGGAAAAAATGAAGCCCGGCGTAATTCTGATCAACACCGCTCGNGGNCCCATTTGTGATTTGGATGCGGTTTATGGGGGCTTGAAATCAGGCCAAATCGGTGCAGCAGGTCTCGATGTCTTTGATCCTGAACCTCCGGACGCCGACCACCCGTTACTGTCGGCATGGCGTGGGAGAGAAACTTGGCTTGAGGGACGTTTTACTGCGACTCCTCACGCGGCATTTTTTAGTCCCACGTCCTCTAAAATCCTNCGGGAAAAGGCNCTACAGACATGCCTNAATTACCTNAAAAATNAGGAGCTAAGAAACTGCGTGAANGNTGATCANCTGGCGGTTTAATGCNGGTTGTAGGAATGATAGTTTNGNCGTTTGGAANCTCTAGCTATGCGTCGGNGCTTGGTCGCGATTTTGTGGNTTGATACCAGCGTTGCAAGTTGGTGTGTTTTTCTTGAATTTCAATTTTTGACCAGCCTGCGAAATCAATAAAAATGAAAGCCGTGATATCTGCTATCGTGAACANATCAGNTGCAACGAACTCACTTGCTCCTAATCGTTGATCCAATATACCCAGAAAATGTTCTACGCGCGCACGACCGCGAACCGCCAACTCTGGAATTTGTTCATAGTTTTCAGGGCCTGCAATTGCACGTCCGGCGAAGTTCTTGTTGTAATTTCGGAACGCTTCACCGGCCGGAAGGAACCCTTGAAGTTCCACTTGGCGTTGCCACATTTCNACTTGTGCTTTCTCGATNGCATTTCGGCCCATCAACGGAGGCAATGGCTGCAGTTCTTCAAAGTAGCGNCAAATGGCAATAGATTCAGTGATCAGCGTCCCATCGTCTAACAAAAGCGCCGGGACAGTGCAGGAAGGATTGAGCGAACGATACTCATCACCACGTTGTTCAAGTTTGCCTAAATCCACTTGGACGATTTCAATATCATCTATTCCCTTCTCGGCAACGAAAATTCTGGCGCGACGGGGATTTGGTGCCCTCCCAAAATCGTATAGTTTCACTGCAGTATCCTCCTATGATCTATTGCACTCTCCATAAGTAATGGATTGTTAGGTGACGTTGGTGTGTATTACCTTTGCTTTAAACATGGCATATTTATAAGGCTCACCCTAGGAACTACCAGTTCACTATACCTTTAGAGTTTTATTTACCACTTTTATGTTTAAAGAATAGCCGATGTACACTTCTAGCTCATTCAGATTTTGGGGTCCTCAATTGATGTAGTGGCTCATTACCTTGTGCTACCCTCTCAACGTTGTCCAATGCAATTGAAAAGTTACGGCGTTTTGAATCCATTGTTTGTCCGGCAACATGCGCTGTCAGTAAAACACGCTTTGGATATTCCGAGACTAAATGCATCAAAGGGTGTCCTGTTGGAATCGGCTCTTCTTGGAATACATCAAATCCGGCGCCTGCTAATTGACCTGTTTCAATTAGCTTTGCCACCACTGGTTCTTCTACAATCCCACCGCGCCCACAGTTCAAAAAAATCGAACCATCCTTAATTAAACGAAGTAAGGAAGCATCGAGAAGCCCTTTAGTAGTTTCTGTAGCAGGTAGTGCCACGACAAGTATATCCGAGGTGGCAATCACCTCCCTCATAGGGAGAGATACCACTTTCGCTGTCTGATGGTCGCCGTGTTTAGCGCATACCACCTCTAGGCCAACACTCAAGAATAACGAGGCTACGGCGCGTCCTATATGTCCGTACCCTATCACTCCGACGCGACCACTTAATTCGCGTCCATTAATATTGTCCTCCCGAGCTGACATCCACTCCTCCCCTCCGCCTTTTGTTAGTAATGTTAAGGGGCGACGCAACCTGAGTGCCATTTGAAGCATTGTTTGCGCGACGGAGGGCGCATTTAGGCCCGGCATATATGCTATGGGTATTCCACGACGGGCACATTCGTGCTGGTCCACGTTGTCATAACCAGCTCCGGTCAACTGCACCAATTTTGTCTGGGGAGCCATCTCCAAGAGAGCGACATCGATGTTACCGGCGCCTGAGGGAGAGATGATATAGTCGGCATTTTGGCAGGCGGACTCTACCTCAAATCGTATCCCGGCTCGGCCAAAATGAACGTCATAATTGTTTGGCTCTGGTAGGCCAAGAGAACGAAATTCTGCTTCTGGCCAGAGAAACGCAATTTTTGGCATAGCCCCTTATCCAAGTTTTTGTCGTACCAGACGGGTGCCTTCGACTAATGCCTGGAGTTTTGCGAAGGCAATATCTCGTGGCAGATACTTAAACCCACAGTCAGGAGCCGGAATCACATTTTCGGGGGCTAGGAACTCAAACGCTCGTTCTATTCGNTCTGCTACCAACTGTTCACTTTCCACGGTCATGTCGTCAAGGTTAATGACACCAAGTATGATTGTCTTATCCGCTATTGGAATTAACGCCGACAAGTCTAGGTTTGGCTGGGCGGTCTCGACTGAGATTTGGTCCACTGGACATTGGCTTAATTCTTCCAGAAAATGATAGTGGTCAGGACGGTCCTTGATCATTGCGGCGTAGCCCATGCATAAATGCAACGCAGTCGCTCCCTCTACTCCTTCCAGTGCGCGATTAATGGAGGGTATCGCATAATCTCTGGCAGCTTCCGGGCGGGCTTGCAGCCAGGGTTCGTCGATTTGTACCATGTCCGCACCAGCTATAAATAGATCGTGGATTTCATCGTTTACGGCTGCTGCGTAATCCATAGCTAGTGCGCTTGGATCGTTGTAATACTGATCTTCTGCCTGTTGTGACATCGTGAAAGGACCTGGGAGTGTGGCCTTGATCATGCGGTCAGTATTGGCACGCAGAAAGGCGATATCTTTAGTCCCCACGGGGCGGGTCCGTTTGATCGGACCAATTACAAGAGGAACNGCATTANGGGTCCCCTTTCGAGAAATCGCAGTCCCNGTTTTCTGTTTATCCAAACCGTCAAGCGCCGTAGCGAAATGGTTGGAATAGCTTTCGCGCCGCATTTCACCGTCAGTGATGATATCAATACCTGCTCTTTCTTGATCTCGAATCGCTAGTAAAGTTGCATCATTTTGGGCCTGAGGGAGCCAAGTTTCATCCACTCGCCATAGATCGCCTCTGCGAGATCTGGGGGGAGAACCAGAAGCGAGGGTGTCCCGATCTATGAGCCAATCTGGTTGAACGTAACTCCCAACCACAGAGGTGGGTAAAAGTAGTGCAGTCTTTGTCATTGCCCTTACTCATCAATGTAAGTCATTGTTTAAAATAAAAAAATGGAACTATTATCTACGAATCAGCTGAGTCAGTCCGAGGGGACTTCGTCCGCTTCATCAGGGTCTTCCTTGAGAGTAGCATAACAATATCTTTATAAAGTTTCCTCTCAGGCGAGTCACGAGATGTTCGTAGCTTTGCGGCATCGGTATTTCCTTATTTGAGCATGTGTGTCTTCGGGTATTCAAAAGATTACAATGAAACAACCAGCAAGTAAGGTGCGGGTCGTTTTGATGTGTGGCTGGAATGGCATTTGTATAGGCTGCAGAATGTTTCTATGTTTTTATGTAATGTATTCTGGATGTGTTGATGAAGCTCTATTAGGGTCTGGTACTATATGACAAAAATATTATTGCTGCAGGGTGCTAACATGGCTTGGTTAGGTCGACGGCAGCCCGAGATCTACGGTACCACGACGGCCGATCAGTTGAATGAGATGCTGCAAAATCACGCGTCGGATCACGACTATGACCTGGACATCTATTACACTCATATCGAAGGTGAAGCGATTGCACGGATTTTCCAGGGTGTAGAGGAGGGTGTGGANGGACTTGTGATGAATCCTGCNGGTTTTACCTATCGCGGCGAAGCACTACGAGATTGCATTCTTGATTGTGATGGTCTTCCTTATATAGAGGTGCACATATCTAATATTGCTAAGCGCGGCATCAAATCCGTTCTGGCAAATGCGGCTCAGGGTATGTTGATGGGATTTGGTCTGCAATCGTACCTTCTGGCATTGGATGCAATGTTGGACTTATTGCAAAAGCGTAATGGATGACGAGCCCCACTATAAAACCAAGTATTCTTGAAATTGCTCCCTACGTTCCAGGACTTTCAACTGCGCCCACCGATCAGCGACTGGTCAAGATGTCATCGAATGAGACGCCGTTGGGTACTAGTCCAAAAGCCTTAGAAGCTTATTTGGAGGCAGCCGAGGAGTTACACCGGTATCCAGATGGTTCGGCTGCAGAGTTACGTGCAGCAATTGGCGAACGCTATGGACTCGATCCAGGACGGATCGTTTGTGGTAACGGCTCAGATGACCTTCTATATTTGCTTGCAACTACATATGCTGGTCCCGGTGATGAAGTTCTGATCACGAAATATTCGTTTGCCATGTATGAGATAGCTGCGCGGTCGGTGGGCGCGAGCCCGGTGATTGCTCAAGATAGCCTGCTTGGTTCTGATGTGGACAATCTTTTACGTAAGGTAAGTTCGGATACGCGTATTTGTTATGTAGCCAACCCAAATAATCCAACTGGTACGTTTTTATCGTCGGACAAAATAGAACGTTTGCGAAACGAGCTGCCAGACCATGTTATGTTGGTAATAGATGCGGCTTATGCAGAGTACGTGCAGCGCGACGATTACGCAGATGCTATTGATCTAGTTAATCGTCATAACAACGTGGTCGTTACGAGAACATTTTCGAAGATTTATGGTTTGGCTTCATTGAGGCTTGGTTGGTTATATGGACCTTCTGCGTTGGTAGAAGCAATCAATCGAGTTAGGTGTCCTTTTAACGCTAACGGAGCAGCACAGACGGCGGCTATTGCCGCTCTGGAGGATATTTCCTTCTTAAACGCTGCTGTGAGACATAATGAAATCTGGAGGCCTTGGTTAGAAAAAGCATTGGCTGGTATAGGATTAGTTGTCCATCCGAGCATAGCTAATTTTGTATTAGTCGAGTTTGAAAAATCGCAGTCGATAGGTGCGGCACAGGTGTATGAGTGCCTGCTACAAAATGGCGTAATAGGCCGGGCACTGACCGGATATGGCTTACCGGACTACCTGCGATTCTCGGTCGGCCTGAAAGAGGACAATAAACTGCTAGTCGATCTAATCGCCGAATTTACTGGTGTGCGATAAGTAGCAAAAGGAATAGCTATACCTCTGAAAGATTTTGTGAAGTTAGGAAGATGCACAAACAGCCAGGAATGCAACGGGAGCGAAATCAGGGGTGGAAAAGGCCCCGCTCCTCTTCTAGTGGTTTGGATATCACGATGAAAAAATTCAGCGCGGTAGTCATGACGGTACTCATGATCGTATTCTTCTCGCCCAACGTGAACGCCTTGACAATTACTAATGGGACTGAAGAGAGTTTAAAAATAACGATCGAAAAATGGCAGAGGCGAATTAAGCCTGGGGACAGTGCAACATTTACGCCTACCAATCCTCCGGTGTTACTGCAGTTCGAGCTTCGCAACCACTATATTCCTTGTACAGCGAATACGGAGGACAATGTCTTAGTTAAGAATACCCAGTGCTTTGTCAACGGCGAGGCAAGTGGGGAGAGCCAAGTACGCATGTAGTTAAACACTGTGCTGTTGAAATTCCCACAAAAGGAACTGGTGCAACAAATGGGAATGCCTCTAGTAGCGACCGATATGGATTGGAATGGGTATTACTATCGCATGAGTGATGTGCGCGAGATTAAGCCATAAGCGGATTCCTAGAGGTAGTGCTACTTTGAAAGGATTGCTTGCTTCGGAATTTGTGGTCCGATATGTCTATTTCTTCGTGGGTAACTGTGCTGAAGGGATGAAACCTGATGAGTTTTGATCTTGATCAATATGTTGAAGAGCACCGAGAGAACTGGTTGAGTTTTGTCAGGCTGNGTGCTTATGGAGCAGGAGGCGTTATACTCATTTTGGTGCTGTTGGCAATTTTTGTTGTCTAAGTCTGTTGGACTAGGACGGCCTTAAAAGTGAGGCTGGTCTTATGCAGCACTCTCTGTTTGCATTCTCGCTCGATGAACCGGAACCCCTCAGAGCGTCGACAAAGTCTTTCGCTGTGGTTGATGCCGCCAAGGAGCTCGTACTCGGCGTGCAGGCCTTGTTCTATGATTTAGGATATTGTTCCATCGCAGAAATGCACGTCTCTTCTGGACGGCGCGTTGACGTAATAGGCTTGGACCGACGCGGTAGGTTTGCTGTAGCTGAAATAAAAACTAACCCGGCAGATCTACGNTCGGATCAAAAATGGCCTGAGTATNTNGCTTTTTGTGACNTCTTTTATTTTNCCNTTCCAGTCAATTTCCCGATCGAAATTGTTCCGNNTGAAACTGGACTGATTNTTGCAGACCAGTTTGNTGGCGAGATTTTGCGTCCGAGTCNGCACCATATTATGACGATGGGCCGAAGNAATCGGCAGATTATGCAGTTTGCCCGCACAGCAGGGATGCGTTTGAGGAAGTACGACCGACGAAGTGGTGTCCTTGGACGGCAATTGAATACTAAAGGATCGTCTGAACATTGAGGGCGATATTCATCATGCGCTGCCTGTGCACAAGGAAAGCTCTTAGCTTTTTGTTAATGTTCTTTGTAGCTGTGTTGCTTGAGTCCTGCCAAGATTATCGCAATATGTTTAACCCAATCCAGGTTTTGTGTCCGGGAGACTTTGACCCAGCTAAGAATAGGTGTGTGGTCCAAACCCATGGAGACGGTGAGTCATAGGGCTCGAGCCGCATTTTGGTATCGTCTGAGGTTTTATCCAAAATGAGGTGCACATACTATGTATGAG
>PAVD01000061.1 GCA_002712985.1 Rhodospirillaceae bacterium | reverse complement strand
TAGACTTTAAGCGATGTGATGAAACGGTTATACAGAATATCGACCATTCAATTGTGGAGGACTTAAATATGCCAGACGGACAAGTTCGGACTGCGGCAGGTCAAAGTGAAACACTAAAACACCTCGTTTGCACGAGTTGCGACGGGTTTTGTCCTGTCGCCGTCAAGGTCGAGAATGGTCGGGCGGTGAAGGTAACGACACGCGATCACCCGCTCTTCAAAGATGTCCTCTGCATGAAGGGTGCTTTTGCACCGAAGTCCTTTGCTCATCCAAGTCGAGTGTTATATCCGTTGAAGCGGGTTGGTGCCCGAGGGGCCGGCGAGTGGCAGCAGGTGACGTGGGACCAAGCAATGGACGATATCGCTGAGAAATTAAAGGCGGTCGTAGAAAAGTATGGTCCGGAGGCATTTGCGATGAGTCACAGTGGAGCCACAGGGCTCTCTGACAGCGGCCTTGCGCGGCGCTTCATGAATCATTTGGGGTCCCCCAACTGGATTAGTGGGGTTGCTTATTGTATGGGCAATACGGCAGCTGTGAACCGGATGGTATATGGATGGTATCCGAGGCAGGATATCCTCAACTCAAACTGCATCGTCTTGTTTGGTCANGATCCACGTCGTCACAGTTGGACGATGGAATATAAATCTATCCGAATGCGGCAGGCAAAAGGTGCCAAGCTAATTGTTTTGGATCCCCGGAAAAGCGAGAACGCAGAGGTAGCTGATGTTTGGCTGCCATTGCGTGCAGGCACGGATGCTGCAATGACCTTCGGGTGGTTGAATGTCATCATCGATGAGGAACTCTACGATAAGGAATTCGTTCGGGATTGGACCACCGGATTTGAGGAGTTTGTCGCACGAGCCCGAGAATATCCTTTGGATCGTGTCGCTGAGATCACCGGTGTTGATGCCGAACTTATCCGTAAAGCAGCCCGGATGTATGCGACCAGCGGCCCGGCGACCATCCCTTGGTCACCGATCACGGACCAGCAAGTGTCCAGTACTTCCGCCATTAGATTACAATGTATCTTGCGAGCCATTACTGGAAATCTTGATGTGAAAGGGGGAGATACCTTCGTGGGTTTCAGCCCGACTGTTCGTTCCGACACGGAAATCGAGATGCACCATATGCTCTCGGATGAACAGAAAGCAAAACAGCTCGGTAGCGATGAATTCCCGGTATTTACCTATCGCGGTATGGAGGCTCTGGGCGATGCGACGGAGAAGGTGTGGGGTACGCGCTGGGCCAACTTAATCAGTGGTTGCTATATGGCCAATCCAATGGCGGTATTTAAGGCGATGGCAGATGCAGATCCTTATCCTGTTAAGGCTTTCTTTGCTGTAGCCAATAATACACTGATGGCTTTTGCCAATTCGAAGCGAATATACAAGGCGTTGATGAATCAGGATCTTATCGTTTCGTTCGAACATGCCATGACGCCGACGGCAGAGATTTCCGACTATGTCTTGCCAGGGGATTCGTGGTTGGAACGCCCAAGTATGCAGGCTGGTATTAGTGACCAGGCGATGGCCGCACCAGGCGAGTGTAAAAACGTAGTGACATTCTGGCATATGTTGGCGAAACGCATGGGTTTTGGAGATGTGTTCCCTTGGGAGACACAGGAGCAACTTCTGAATTACAGACTGGAGCCGAGTGGTGCCACATGGGAAGAAGTTGTTGCTTCCGGTCGGACGCCAAATCTTCATAAAGGTCAAGCCCCCGCCGACCAAGAGCGTAAATACTTGAAGACAGGCTTTGCTACTCCCTCGGGCAAGGTGGAACTCTANTCCAGCGTCTTGGAAGGCCTGGGNTTCGATCCATTGCCGTATTATCGGGAAGCAGCAGAACCCGATANAAACTTTCCACTTCGGTTGTTTATTGGATTACCTGACGATGAGTATTTCCGCACTGGTATGCGGCACGTCCCTGAACTGAGAAAGCGGGTTTCGGACCAGACCTTCTTTATGGGTTCTCAGGATGCGGATGATCTTGGTATTGCAGATGGTGAGTGGACAAGGCTGGAAACCAAGGTTGGTGGAATTTTCGGGCGTGTCTTCGTGCGTTCGAGTATGCCGAAAGGTCTCGTTCGTGTTCCGCATGGTTGGTGGAAGCCGGAGTCTCGTAAAGGGTTGGAGAATATGTCTGGCATGTGGGATTTTTCGGANGCGCAGATCACCACAGACGATGATCCCGACTTGATAGATTTGGAGCAGGGGATTCCTCATNTGAAGGGGTGTCCGTGCTTGNTGNGAAAATTGTCNGCGGNGGAAANNGAACGGCTGGAANAGGAGTATGGNCCGACAAACGAGCTNCCAAGAGGCCCGGAAGGNAAAGTGTTGCGTTCTGATGCAAAANCCAACGACTTNATGTTTGATGACTTCACNAGTGAAGGGGTTGAATTTGAGGCGGTGGAACTATCACTTTACGGTCGCAATACCCTTTAGCTAGGGATTTCCGACTCTCGGGTCATCACTATTGATCCAAGCAACGTTTTGGGTGAGATGGTTGCCCNGTTGAAGAAGGTTTAGGCGCGCAAACCTTGAGAGATAGCAATAACTTTTCTGAGTAGGAGAGCGCTTTCTCAAAAAGGCTCCGCTTTGACGGGGCCTTTTTTGCTTTCTGTTCGATGTAGGGTTCCTAGCTTTGCCACTTGTGTAAGCTGCAGTTACGAAAACTTGTATTCGCTGTTAGACTGTATTGCTCTTGCCGTGGGAATATGTGGCTTTGGAGGTGGTCCATGCGTGATATGGTCAGACTGACTGCAAGCATTGTATCTTTGCTGGCTGTATCCGTTTCTGTCNACGCTCAAGAAGCNGTGCCAGTAGTAGCTATTGAGCCCAATTTCGTAGAGCGCGCGTCCCCCCTTCGCTTCAGCGGTACCATTACGTCAGAGCGTTTTTCCACTCTTTCCTCGTATGTTTCCGGCCTGGTAGTGCGGGCNGATGCCGATGAAGGTTTCATCGCAAAACGAGGAGAAGTTTTGGTGGTACTTGATTCAACGTTGGCCAATTTGGAGCTTCTTGAGGCGCATGCGCGGTTGGACGAAGCTAGGGCCAGGTTATCAGATGCCCAACGTTTGCGGGGGGAGGCCGAGAAATTGGGNCAGAATATTTCTCAGTCCACCTTGAAGTCCCGTATGGCTCAGGAACACATACAGGGTTCAGTAGTTGCGAGATTGAAGGCAGAGCTCGAGTTTCAGGAAGAGATCGTCGATCGTCATGTAATAAGGGCACCTTTTGACGGAGTAGTGGTGGATAAATTAACGGAGGTTGGCGAGTGGGCCGATTTATCCAGCCCCGTAATAGAATTCTTGGCAACCGACGGTCTTCGTCTCGATATACAGGTGCCTCAGGATTACTATCCATTGGTTCGCCAAGAGGTATCAGCATTAGTACGTATTGATGCTTTTCCAAATGACGTATTTACGGGTCACGTCAAAGCCATTGTTCCAGCTAGTGATCCCGACGTACGTACTTTTCTCGTTCGTTTGGTAATAGACAACCCATCCAATGCGATTATTGTCGGAATGTCGGGAGAGGCTCAATTCGGTATCTCGGATGGGGAAAGCGCTGTCGAGATTCCACGAGATGCACTAGTTCGGTATCCGGATGGGAGCACCAGTGTCTGGGTGATAGAGGAAACAAGTGAAGGCACGTTCGCTCATGAACGCCAAGTTGTTTTGGGTGACTCTTTTGGTGATATGGCCAAAGTCATGAACGGTTTGCACGATGTGGCTCTTATCGTAGTGAGGGGTAACGAGACCCTTGACGACGGTACTAAGGTCCGTTTGGTTGAACGTCTGCCGGACCGGAATGGTGGGCCTGAGGAAACCGACTGATATGTTTGAGGGTTCGATCAGGCATGGTGTGCAAGTTGCGGTAGTTGCACTCACGATCTGTGTGGTTGGCATCATGTGTGCGCTCCAACTTCCGGTACAGATGATCCCGGACCTTGAGGTTCGGACAATTTCAGTCGAGACCATTTGGCCAGGTGCAACGCCGCAAGATGTCGAGAAAGAAATCTTAATACAACAGGAGGATTACTTACGTACGTTATCCGGCCTTAAACGTATGATTTCGACCGCCAGCACGGGTGAGGCTACGATTGAACTCGATTTTCCGTTTGGGACGAACATCAATGAGGCGTTGATCAAAGTCAACAATGCACTAACGCAGGTTCCGTCGTACCCAGACAACGTCGATGAACCTAGACTTTACGCGACTTCGTTTTCCTCAAATGCCTTTATGTTTTATCGCATTCAGCCCCTACCAGGACACCCGGTTGAGATCAATATGCTGCGGATGCGGGATTTTATCGATGACAATGTTCGGCCACGTATGGAGCGTGTACCAGGGGTTTCTCAGGTATCTGTTGTAGGTGGCGCGGATCGGCAGGTGCAGATCCGAGTAGACCCAAACAAACTAGCTGCAGCAGGTGTCACACTTTCCGATTTGCGGAAAACCATTCGAGATCGGAACCGTGATTTTTCAGGTGGTGATATCGATTCTGGGAAGAGGCGTTACCTTCTTAGAACTGTAGGTCGGTTTGATACGGTGGACGAATTTGAGTCAGCAATCATTGCACGACGTGGAGATTCGATCATCCGGCTTGGCGATGTTGCAACTGCCTCTCTTGGACTTTTTGAGTTGCGTAGCAAGGCATATCTGGATGGCAAACCAACTATCAATATGTTTGTTCGTAAAGAAGTTGGTGCCAACGTTATTGCCATTAAGAAAGCCATGATACCTCTGGTGGATGAAATAAATCGTGAGGTGCTGGCACCGGTACACCTTGCGATGACACCCATTACCGACGACGTGCGTTATGTCAAAGCGTCCATATCGAACGTGTGGAGAAATCTCACAATCGGCGCTTTACTTGCAAGCCTTGTCATGTGGTTATTTTTACGATCTTTCTCTGCAACCCTGGTTGGGGTGGTTGGGGTTCCTATGTGTACCATTGCTGCGTTTATCGGCCTTTTTTTGGCTGGTCGCAGTATCAATGTGATTTCTCTCGCGGGCATTGCTTTTGCGATCGGGATGACACTCGACAATTCGATTGTGGTGTTGGAGAGTATTGAAAGGTACCGNCGCCAGGGCCTTGATCGGTTCGCCGCATCTCTTGCCGGAGTACGCCATGTCTGGAGGGCGGTACTTGCGTCTACCCTAACGACTGTGCTCGTGTTTACGCCAATACTCTTTATTAAGGAGGAGGCGGGGCAGCTGTTTTCCGATATTGCGATAGCGATTTCCGCGTCCATTGTAGTTTCCATGTTGGTCGCGATTACTGTNGTGCCGNCTGCATCTGCAAGGGTAAATCTCTCTCGGAGTACGGCCCGGAACTATGTACTGGACTGGTTTGGGGGAGGATTTCGAGTTGTGGCTATTGGTTTAGTCGGCTGGGTTGTGCGGGGTACAGGCCGTGCAATCTTTGTTGCAGTTGGTATTTTAGCAGGATCGGCCGCACTGATTGTTGCGTTGACGCCACCCGCTGAATATTTGCCGGAAGGGGAGGAAGCCAAAACCTTCTCTTTGATGATTGCTCCGGCAGGATACAATCTTGCTGAAATGTCTGCAGTTGCGGACAAGTTACACGAGGATTTTGTGCCTTATGTTGGCCTCGATCCTGACCTGTACTTGTCTGGTGAATCGGATGTGCCGGCAATGAGTTGGATTGTGACGTTTGTAAATTCGAAGCGGGTCTTCATGATTGCTGAAACGACTGATCCTTCACAGATCGATGATCTCATGAAAGTTTTTAATAAGAGATTCCGCGAGTTTCCGGGCATGCGTGGATTTTCTTCGAGGGGATCAATCATATCCAGCAATGATGGCGGTTCACGTAGCGTCAATCTAGATATCGCCGGTGCTAGGTTGGAGGATATATATCGGGTGGCAAATGCGGCGTATCGACGCGCTAACGAAGTATTCGACGAACCCGATATAGGTTCGGACCCCTCTTCTTTGGTATTGGCCCAGCCATTGATTGAGGTTCGACCTAATTGGACGCGTGCTGCAGAGCTTGGCTTCACGGCGGAAGAACTGGGATTTGCCGTGTCTGCTCTTACGGACGGAGCTTATGTTGGCGAATTTCTTCTTGATGGTGATCGGGTAGACATATTTCTATATGGCATGAAAACGACTGATTCAGTCCTTGCTGATCTTCCATCTTTGCCGATTTTCACACCGGAGGAAGGTATCATTCCTTTGGGTGCGGTAGCTGAACTGGTAGAACGTGTAGACACAGATACGCTTCGGAGGCTCGATGGACGAAGAACAGTAACGCTCAATATAATTCCGCCACGAACTGTAGCGCTCGAAACAGCGGTTGGTATCGTGGAAGAAGATGTGGTTGCACACATGCGGCGCGGTGGTCAGATTCCGCCAGGCGTTAGCATGGATATATCCGGGGCAAGTGATCAAATGGCGACGACTCGAAAGGCGTTGGTCGGCAATTTCTTAGTAGCGCTATTACTATCATACCTTTTGCTAGTGGCCATCTTCAGTCATTGGGGGTTTCCGCTGGTGATTATGACATCGGTGCCCCTTGGTGTTGCCGGCGGTATTTTTGGATTATGGCTCCTGAATGGTTCTAGTGACTTGCTCAGCACGATCGGTATTTCGTTCACACACCAACCATTCGATATGATCACCATGCTTGGCTTTGTTATTTTATTAGGTACGGTAGTGAACAACCCAATCCTAATTGTTGATCAGACGCTCTATAATGTTCGACAAGGACGGATGGCCGCTGGAGAGGCAGTGAAGGAGGCAGTGTCCGTTCGTTTGCGTCCGATGATGATGTCTACCGTGACTACTATTGTCGGCATACTGCCGTTGGTAGTACTTCCGGGAGCAGGTACTGAGCTTTACCGTGGTGTCGGAGTAATCGTCCTATTCGGGCTTTTGTTTGCAACATTTGTGACTATCGTGTTTTTGCCCGCCTTTCTGACCCTGGTTTTGCGAACCGCTGCTCTGTTTCAAAAGGACTCCTAACGGCTAATAGGTAAACGTGTTTGCGACACACATATGTGGGTTTGGTGAGTTATCGTTGGAGAAAAACTTTCCATGAGACACATCAAGACTCTATTGGATGGGTTGACTTTCCCAGAGGGGCCACGGTGGCATGACAATCGTCTGTGGTTCTCCGATTTTTATAGTCATAAGGTAATTCGGGTTGATATGGATGGGAACCGGGAAACGGTTGCTACCGTGCTTCAACAACCATCCGGCCTAGGATGGATGCCGAATGGTAAGCTTCTCGTTGTTTCTATGCGGGACCAGAAACTTATGCGATTGGAAACGGAGGGTCTCGTGGAGCATGCCGACCTTTCTGGAGTCTCACGTCACTGGTGTAACGATATGGTGGTTGATGCTGAGGGTGGGGCATATGTCGGCAATTTCGGCTTTGATAGACATGTAGGAGAAGAACCTCGCACAACCACTTTGGTACGAGTTACGCCCATTGGGGAGGTCAGAGTGGCGGCCGATGGGTTATGGTTTCCGAATGGTGCTGTTATCACCCCGGACGGTAAGACGCTTGTAGTCGGAGAAACTCTTGGAGGTTGTTTAACTTCTTTTGATATCGACGCCGATGGAAATCTCTCGAATCGAAGAAGTTTTGCCGAGCACGTTGGGATGTTCCCAGACGGAATTTGCCTGGATGAGGAAGGTGCAATCTGGGTTGCAGATCCAAGAAATAAAGAGGTTGTTCGGATCCGAAGGAGTGGCGAGGCAGTAGAACGTATAGACCTTGTTGATCGAGGCGCCTATGCCTGTATGTTGGGCGGCTTCGATAGACGTACATTGTTTATTTGTAGCAATGTGGATTCAGGACCAAAAACGGCAGAGATGAAGGCAGGAAAAATTGAGTTTACTCGGGTGGATGTGCCCGGTACGGGGTTGCCATGATGGCGGATTATTACGAAGAATGCCCTGTTTTGCGAACTTAGTTGGGTGATCGCAGTCGGTTATGGATTTTTGGTGAACTTGTTGGAGGTTGAGGTATGACGGCTGCAGAATCCTTTGAACCGCTGCAGAACGTGCGCAAGGATTTTCGTATCGAATGGTATAGATGCCCCATCCAGCATGCTAAGTTGCGTGAGGTGATGAGGCTCAGTGATACGCAGGGTTGGATTCAGGCTGGGGGACATCTGTCTATCGCTGTTGTTACGGGAATCGCCACAATCTGCTGTTTCCACTACGAGATGTGGATCGCATTTGGCCTTTCGTTATTCCTTCACGGAACCGTCACAACCTTTTTCAAGGGTATTGCGGCCCATGAGTTGGGCCATGGAACGGTGTTTAAAACCAAGTGGCTCAATCGGTTTTTCTTGCGAGTCTACAGCATCATAAGTTGGCATAATTTTCATGAGTATGCGATGAGCCATACTTATCACCATCGATATACCTTGCATCCAAGAGGGGATCGAGAGGTAAGGTTGCCGCAGTTTGCCAGCAGTAAGCCGCTTTATTTTCTGCAGCTGTTTACTTTTAATATCTTCGGTGGGTTGTTTACGAGTGGCTGTATCCCAATCATCAAGGGAACGATCAGGACGGCGTTAGGACAGTACGGGACTTCTGTATTGCAAAAAGAATGGAGTGAAGCCCTTTACGCTGCTCATCCTGAAGAAAGGCGGCATGCTGTGTCTTGGGCCCGTTTGATCTTGTTATTTCATGGGAGTGTTTTAGCTGTTGCCATCATTTTTCAACTGTGGGCGTTGCCGTTAGTGCTTACGTTTCAGCAATTCACGGCGAACTGGTTGAAGCATTTTGTGGGTTTTCCAATGCATTGTGGTTTGCGAAGTAATGTTTCGGATTTCAGAAAGTGTGTGCGGACTATTACCCTAGATCCTATTTCTGAATTCTTGTATTGGCATATGAACTGGCATTTGGAACATCATATGTATGCTGGAGTCCCCTGCTATAATCTAAAAAAACTGCATCGGTTGGTGGCACATGACATGCCGAAGCCTCGAACACTTGTCGGGGCATGGAGGGAAATGAAAGACACATGGGAACGACAGCAAATAGATCCGAATTATGAATTTGATACCCCAGTTCCCACTCCCATAAAACAAAAGCAAACTGATGTGAATTCACTGGCTTCTTCTATTGGAGATCTGGCTCCAAAAGCTCTAGCCACCTGACATATAGTATTACAGGTATACTTATTCGTCGAAACCAACGAGGATCGCCGCATTGGCGATAATGATGGCATCATCTCCGGCCTCGTTTGGCACTTCGAGTCCTCCTTGCTTTACTTCCACCTTCACAGTCCCGTACGGCAATTCCCTTGCCACCTCCNNTGAATCTACCGCGTTTGGATTTGTAACGCCTATGACCAGCGTAATGCGCATTTCGTCGGCTGATTTATTCAGGGTTTTGAAGAAATTAAGACTAGAATGGCGAATTGCATCCGAGACAGCGCGTTTGGCAGCCGTCGTATAATTTTTTCCGTGGACATCAACGCCCATTCCCATCTCTGTAATGTATCGTCGCAAGGTCATCTGTTTTCCTCTGTCTATTGTCATTTCGAGGTTGATTTGCACAAGTCGATGCATATGCAAATCTCAATACACATCACCAAACCGTATACCGGAAGGGAATTTTTGTAGGAGGTTACTTTGGTATATGTACAAATGTCCAATTATCTATAGCAAGTATATACTTGGTATAGTCTGGCGTTAAATGGCCAGTAACGTAAAGGCGTGGAGTAAATAGATGCAGATGGGAAAAATTGGTGCTTGGGTCGCCACGAATGCTCTTGATAAACATCAGCTAGCCGATTTGGCGAGAGGGTTAGATAATCTAGGTTATGATGCATTGTGGTATCCTGAATCAACTTCCTATGATTCGTTGTCGCTTGGGGCTTTTCTGCTGTCCAAAAGTGAACGGCTTGCGGTGGCGAGCGGGATAGCGAATATCTACGCCCGAGATGCGTATACCGCTGTGGCAGGACACAACTCTTTAAACATGCTCTACGGCGATCGTTTTGTCCTTGGCCTTGGAGTTTCGCACGTTCCCCTTGTTACCGGGCGACGAGGTCACAAATATGGGAAGCCAGTGGCAACTATGCGTGACTATCTTGAACAGATGGACGCAGCTGATCTGGATTTAGGCGCACCAACACGGAATTTAGTTCTCGCCGCTCTTGGACCTAAAATGCTTCAACTTGCGCGCGACATGACATGTGGTGCGCTGCCTTATTGCGGGACACCGAAACATACGTCTATGGCGAGGGAGGTGCTGGGGCCAAAGAAATGGTTATGCGTGGAGCAAAAGATCTGTTTTACACAGGATGAAAGGATAGCGCGAGATGTAGCATCCAGCGGCATGGCAAGATATTTGGCGCTAGAGAACTACCGTAATCACTGGTTTAGGATCGGCTTTAGCAAAAATGAACTTGTTGCTGGTGGGAACGAACGATTTCTAGATTCCATGGTCTTATGGGGTTCAGAGGATACAATTCGAGAAGGCTTGCAGGCGCATTTTGATGCAGGAGCGACTCATGTAGCAATACAAGCACTTGATCCGGCAGGGAAAGCAACGCCAGATTGGAATGCCCTGGAGACGTTTGCTCCAGAAAGCTGGGTATAGATGGATCCATTGTCGCCATGGAGAGCGAGTGTCTAGTGGCATCCATCGGGGGCATGTGGCCCTACTAACTTCACGTTTTTCACGGTTAGTTCATGAGAACTATATCGGGTTTGGGCACGATAGTCCCAGTTAACATGCCGGGTTAGGAGACTCACTCTCTCGTTTTGCGCTTCTGCAGAAGAAAGATAAGAACAGAGTTCCTTGACGGTGGTTATGGTTTTTCCATCAATGGATGCAAGATATCCCCACTCTTTAATTCCAGCTAGGGCCCCAATTGATGCGGTTGCAACGCTTTGAATGAAGAGCAAATTATCCGGATTCATTATTTCGTCATCCTTTAACGATTCCGTATCGAATATAATCCCTGATGCGTGAACACCAATACGGTCCGTTAGTGTGCGACGAGGTTTTATGGGCACACTCACGGAGATTCGTTCCCCTGATCTTTCTACTATGAGTTCCACTTGTCCATCGTTGCCACGTAAATTGTGGATTAAATCTGCCTGGTGTGTGAATTCAACGTCTTCTTTTTCTGCTAAGGAGACGATTCGGTCACCCCGTTTCAATGACCATTGCACAGGTTGCTTTGCATACACGGCAGCTACGATCAATTGATCTATTTTGTCTTCATTCACGGCAAAGCTTACCGGTAAATATGGTGGTGAAGGATCGACAGATCGTTCTAGAAGTCGGAAAACTCGGCATGCACGAGTCATTTGAACCGCAAAGCCCAACCCCTCACTCAATCTTTTAGAGTAGGTAGCTGAGTTTATACCTATAACTTTTCCGGTATCCAAATTTATCAGCGGTCCTCCAGAATTACCGCTATTGATGGCGGCATCTGTTTGAACCCAGTACCTGCCCCAACGGTAACGATTGCCAGACACGATGCCGCGTGTGCCTGAATAATCAAGAGAAAATGGATGCCCGTAGGCACCGACCGGACTTCCTACGATCGGCTTCGCATGGCATTCTAGGGAGGCTTGCTTCGCAAATTCAGGGATCATTGAATTGGGAACACGAAGCACTGCTAAATCCAATAAATGGTCAACGTAAATGAGTTTTGCTTCGTTAAACTTGTGTCCCTTGAAAGCTACTTCCACAATTGTCGGGTTGCTTGCTGACACATGAGCGTTCGTAGCAATCCATCCTAAGCTTCGGTTAATAAGGAAACCCGCTCCTGAGAACGATCCCCGTTCATCTTTTAAAAATGGGTATTCAACGCGGCTACGTATCTTGACGGTATAATTATTGGCATTTTGAAAGTGTGTTTTTTGGGTGTCAGTGTTGGCTGAGAAACTGGTTGTACAAAGAGACAATAACAAGATTGCTGATATAAGAATTGTGCGCATGAAGGGATGGTCCCGTACCAGTACAGTTTGTTTCATCTGCTTTTGCAATTTACTTAGTAGTTAGAGAACTAAAAGAAAATTCGAGTGATGCATCTCTGATATGGACCAGACAAGCTAAACAATNTCCGGATCAGATAAATAAATCGATATCATAATCNTTTAGGTCGGCCTTTGTACGCTCATTCCATTCATATTCATGTTCGAAACCGATGAAAGGCTTATATACAAAAGGTGTTTCTTCAGGAAATCGTTGTCGGCGGGCGTCAATGGCATATCCGATAACTCGAGAACGTTTGTGAACAAGTTGTTCGTCATAAGCAATTTTTTCGTTGTGAAAACTTTTTCCATTCACATTTATTACTGATGATCGGCGATGAAAACCAAAGTTAACTGTTACGCGACAGTCTGCGCTCGTGTTAGCAAAAGAGCCATGTACTAGTTGTCGGCTGTTTATCGCAACATCCCCGGGATTGCAAATTAGTGGTACAGCTCCTGGTATTCGGTCGGCTTGCCCCTCGGAACGCATTGTATTGATATCAACTTTTCCCAGTTTATGACTTCGAGGGACAACCCAAAGTCCATTGGCTGCTGTACAGCCATACAGTTGGGCCATGAAATTGAAGCCGTGAATTCCTTCATTCCACAAGGGACTATTCCAGTGTGTTTGGCCATCTTGGTGCCAGGAAACGGAGGCTCCCAACCCAGGTTCCTTAATGAATAATACCTCGCTGAATGGCACAAAATCTTCACCATTAATTTGTTCTGCTACGCCAAGTAACTCTGGATGTCCATAAACTCTCAGGCACGCATCCGAATATTGTAGGCTCCCATGAATGAGATACACGATTTCTTCCGGAGACCCTGGAGCGCTTTCTGGTTCCGTCATTTTTACTTGGTGGCGACCGTTGCCGATTTCCGTTCCTCCAAATGGATCACCAAGGGGTTTCGCCCAATATAATGGATCAATCTTAGAGTTTGACCCAAGCGCTGGTCTCCCTTTGGCATCTAATTTTGCGCCGCGTCCTGTTGGCAATCTATCCTTGATGTCAAGAAAGTCCTTTTCTATGTCTGCAAGTTCTCGAGCATCCAAGACGCCTTCAAATATATAAAATCCATATTCTGAGTATGCTTCTAGAATCTCCGAGCACAGTGTTCCATCTGCATTGAATCGGATTCGACCTCGATTTCCTAATGAGTGCGCGCTTTTCTCTCCCTCTTTGAGGTATTTTTGCATTGCCTCTTCGTGAGCACCAAAATTTGTGTCAACAGAGACTGGGTGTCCATCCATTTCTGAGCCTACCTTGTGTGCTAAAGATAGCCATGTTTGAAGGTTAAGCATAAAAGGTATTTTAAGGGTGGACAACCTGCTCCAAGTGGCTTGGAGTGCAAGTAGCGTCCTGAAGGTTTGAACATAGCGGCTTCATAGACTTTAATGATGGACTAAAACAAACTATTGTTTTTTGATTCCCGAAAAGGCGCTAGCTCCCCATAGTTCCCGGATTCGGGAATCTCTTCCACATCGGAANCGGTAAAANTGATAGCGGATTGGATTCTTTGTGTAGTAATCCTGGTGGTATTCTTCAGCGCGAAAAAATGCNCCAGCTATGGCTATTGTGGTTACGACTGGNTCGTCNAGGGTTCTAGACGCTTCCAGTGATGATTTGGAAAATTCAGCTATCGTTTTTTCTTCTTTTGAACTCGTAAAAATAGCTGTTTTATAACTTTCTCCCCGATCACAAAATTGCCCACCGTCGTCAGTTGGATCTACGCTTCGCCAAAATATCTTCAACAGCATTTCGTAGGAGATAATATCGGGGTTGTATTCAATTTGCACAGCTTCAAGGTGGCCAGTCCTACCAGCGGAAACTTCNTGATAAGTTGGGTTCGGCACAGTGCCTCCGGTGTAACCAGAAATGGTACTGATCACCCCATCGACGTGATCAAAATCAGATTCAACACACCAAAAGCACCCACCAGCAAAAATTGCAATGGAAGGATTTTGNGGAGTCTCCGTAGAATCATTCGCTTGAGCGGCTAAAGGGAGCAAATTTGTTANGAACAGAAAAAACAATCCGGAGAAAAAGGAATAAACGAAGTTTGTGGTCATTTGCAGTTTCGTAGAATATGTAGGAATCAAAGATCGCATATTCTGGCAGGTTTCAACGGTGTTATGCCAGGGGACATGATCAGGANAACGAAGGACCCAATAGTCTGTCTTATTTAATTGGGTCGTGGCAAAGTGTTTGTCTGGTATCCTCCAGAGAGTTTTATGGTAAAGGTTTCTACTGAAATATGACATCGGTTTCCTCTGAAGCGCCCCGTGGCGGTCTCCAAACTTTATTGAGTCTTTTGCCTTATCTTTGGTTTCGTGACCAGTGGACGATGAGGGCANGGGTCGTGTTGGCTCTTCTATTTCTCGTGTTGTCGAAAATCGCAATCGTCTATGTCCCCATCTTTTATAAAAAAGCNGTGGATGCACTGACGATGGCTGATAGTAGCATTCTACTAGTGGTCCCCGTAGGTCTCGTNGTTTCGTANGGACTGGCCCGCGTCGCATCGCTGGGCTTTAGCGAGGCTCGTGATGCCATTTTTGCTCGGGTAGGTCAGCGTGCAGTCCGATTGGTGGCGCTTCAAGTATTTCGCCATTTACATAATCTTTCTTTGCGTTTCCACCTNGAACGCCAAACCGGAGGACTTTCACGAGTTATAGAGCGNGGTAATCGGGCAATAGAATTACTGCTTCGTATTAGTCTTTTTAACCTAATACCGACAGTAATCGAGCTAGTCCTCGTATTTGGAATTCTATGGTACATGTTNGACNTTGCTTTTGCCGCAGTAACGTTTGGTACCGTGGTTGTATACNTCGCCTACACGATGGTTGTAACGGAGTGGCGCATACGTTTTCGCCGACTTATGAATGAGGCCGATACGAGTGCGAATACCCGGGCGATTGATAGCTTACTAAATTACGAGACAGTAAAATATTTTGGTACCGAGAAACATGAGGCGGGGCGCTACGACGAGCGCCTGAAACGCTACGAAGATGCAGCAGTTAAGAGCAATGTTTCTTTGGCTGCTCTCAACTTCGGACAGGCAGCTATAATTTCAATTGGTCTAACTCTGGTTATGCTAATGTCTGCCAGAGGTATTATATTGAACACTATGACAGTAGGGGACTTTGTCCTCGCAAATACCTATCTCATGCAATTGTATCAACCGTTAAATCTATTTGGATTTGTTTATCGCGAGATAAAGCAGGCCTTGATCGACATCGACCAGATGTTTCAAATTCTTTCGGTCAACGCCGAAATTGTCGACAAAAAAGGNGCTGCGCCGTTGGTTGTTAGCGGCGCGAGTATTCGTTTCGATAGGGTCGGCTTTGCGTATGATCAACGTCGGCAGATTCTGAAGAACGTTGATTTCGTTGTGTCAGCNGGACAAAAGGTCGCCGTAGTNGGGCCGTCGGGAGCAGGGAAGTCAACGTTGGCACGGTTGCTCTATCGGTTTTACGATGTAGGTGCAGGGTGTGTTACCATTGATGGTCAAGATCTTCGGGATGTGACCCAGGAATCTTTGCGCGCNACTATCGGAATAGTTCCNCAAGATACCGTTCTTTTCAANGACACNATTTCCTACAATATTTCCTATGGCCGAGCAGGGGCGACACTGGANGAAGTCAAAGAAGCCGCTCGCTTGGCTCATGTTCATGATTNCATCGTCCAACTTCCTGATGGCTACGACACGATGGTTGGAGAACGCGGTCTAAAGCTTTCCGGTGGGGAGAAACAGCGCGTNGCGATTGCGAGAACTATCTTAAAGAACCCAAAAATTCTGATTTTTGATGAAGCTACTAGTGCTCTTGATACACATACCGAGCAGGGCATTCAGGCGAATTTAGCGGAGCTCGCTGAGGGTCGTACCACCCTGGTTATTGCGCATCGTCTTTCAACAGTAGTCGACGCAGACGAAATTTTAGTCTTAGAGGCGGGAAGTATTGTTGAACAGGGCTGCCACTTGGATTTGTTAGAATCTGGTGGAACCTACGCTGGTATGTGGCGTCGACAACAAGAACGCCAAGAGGAATCGGTTGCTCCACTCAATTTGTGACGAAGCCTTCATAGTTGTTTGCCACGACCTTTTCACATTTCTCCACATACCTTGGGAATCCACCGATGTAGGGCATAAACACTCTGGCCTTCCCTTCTATGTTGGCTCCAATGTACCAAGAACTGCAGGTTGATCTCAGGGACAAATCAGCCACTTCGTTGACATGTTCTACCCAGTCGTCCTCTGCATCTTGGGTCGCCTCGATGCATTTTATACCGTTGGTGAGCATATGCATTATGCAATCTGATATCCATTCGACATGTTGCTCGATTGACGGCAACATATTCGTGAGAACGGAGGGACTTCCTGGTCCGGTTATTGTAAATAGATTAGGGAAGTCTGCCGTGGAAAGGCCCAGGTAGGTCTTTGGGCCACTGCTCCATTTATCATTAAGTTGGAGTCCCGACCGACCTCGTATATCGATATTTAACAGTGCACCTGTCATGGCATCAAAACCTGTTGCAAAAACAATGGCGTCTAGCAAGTATTCTCTACCATCGGTGATCAAACCATTTTCTGTAATGGTTTCTATAGGGTGGTTGCTAACATCAATTAAGCTGACATTGGAACGGTTGAAAGTCTCCCAGTATCCCGTATCTACACACAGCCGTTTGCATCCTATCACGTTATTCGGTGAGAGAAGATTTGCGATCTTTGGATCCTTCACCGTTTCTCGAATTTTTTTCCGGATGAACTCTGCAGCGGTATCATTCGCGTCTTTGTCAAAAAGCAAGTCCTTGAATGACGCCATAAATGCGACTCCACCATTTTCCCATTTAGATTCAAACTCTTGGAGACGATCTTCAGAACTAGTTTCTAGCGCGGCTCTAGTAGGGATCGGTAAATCGTAACCACTTGGCTTAGTTTTGGCCCGCGCTCGGAGATCGGAATAGTCGGCTTTAATTACTTTAACTTCTTCCGGATCCAGGAACGCATTGCGTGCAGGGATCGTGTAATTCGGCGTTCTTTGGAACACGTAAAGCTGGTCAGCCTGGGATGCAAACATTGGGATGGATTGAATGGCAGAAGATCCAGTGCCTATTACGCCCACTTTCATTCCATCAAAATCAACCGTTTCGTGAGGCCACTGTCCAGTATGGTATGTCTTGCCTTTAAAGACATGGAGCCCCTTGAACTTTGGGAGGTTCGTTGAGGAAAGACACCCTGTCGCCATCACGCAAAAGTTTGCCAGTATTTGTTCTCCATCATCTGTTTTGATATTCCATTTCTTGGTCTGTTCATTGAAAGTTGCTGACACGATACGAGTGTTAAACTGTATATCCCGACGGAGATCGAAGCGGTCAGCAACGTGGTTTGCATAATGGAGAATGTCTGCCTGAGGTGAGTATTTTTCTGGCCATTCCCATTCCTGTTGGAGTTCGTCTGAAAATTGATAAGAATATTGCATGCTCTCTACATCACATCGAGCGCCAGGGTAACGATTCCAATACCATGTACCGCCGACCCCGCTTCCCGTCTCGTAGACACGGGNAGACACGCCAAGCTCTCGCAGGCGGTGNAGCATGTACATGCCAGCGAATCCGGCTCCAACTATTGCCACCTCCAATGTCCGCACGNGGTTGTCAGCAATCTCGTTAGTTGATTGTTGGTTATCTCTCATGATTTTCAGGTCTGCTTTTTACTTTATCGAAATTCTCATAGGACGGATTGCATTTTATGGAAGCTTTTTGCCATGGTTAGTACATATTTCGCAAGAGACTATTTTGGGTTCACAGCACCTTATTTTTTGCGTTACTCCTGAACGGCTTACCTTCCTAGATGGGGGCTGGATAACGGCGATAGATTCCTTGGATATCGTCGAGGAGCTCTTCGCTCAAATTTATTTCAGTGGAGGCTAAAGCTAGCTGTAGCTGTTCAATGCTTGTCGCTCCGATGATAACCGATCCCATGAAGCGCCGTCGAAGACAAAAGGCCAGAGCAATTTGCGCCGCACTGATTCCATATTTATCAGCGACGTGCATATACTCTCTGACTGGAGCATCAATATGTTCGGACAATCTGCCATCAAGTCCCGGTTTGATGCTGGCGCGTGAACCTGCTGGAACGATGCCATCAAGGTATTTTCCCGAGAGTATTCCTGCGGCCAGGGGACTATAGGCTAATAGACCTATGTTTTCATTGAGAGCGAGTTCCGCTAAGTCCAGGTCGAACCAACGGCAGAGCAGGCTGTATTCATTTTGTATNGAGACGACCCTAGGCAAGTCATTAGCTTCGGCGATCCTAAGAAACGCTGCTGTTCCCCACGCAGTTTCGTTGGAGAGACCGACGGCACGAATTTTACCGGCCTTAATATGATCGTAAAGGGTAGTGAGTATTCCAGCTATCTCATCGTCGTTCTCTTCACGGTCGCATATTTTTGGTTCGTACTGCCAATTTTTCCGGAAATGATAATGTCCTCGGTTGGGCCAATGTAGTTGATATAAATCGATGTAGTCCGTTTCTAATCTTTGGAGACTATCTTCTAAAGCCTCTGTTATTGTTTTTTGCGTAATTTNTTCTCCGCCCCTGAGATAATCCNTTCCGGGGCCANCAATCTTCGTCGCAAGAACTAACTGATTGCGGTTATTCTCCTCTTTAATATATCGGCCAATGATGGCCTCTGTGTCGCCCTTTGTTGCCGCCGATGGGGGAGTCGTTGGGTATAATTCTGCTGTATCGATGAAATTGACACCTCCATCCAAAGCTAGATTGATTTGGTCTTTGGCCTCTGAGTAGTTATTTTGTGTCCCCCATGTCATTGAACCGAGACAAATTTCACTGACGCTGATTTCACTAGAGCCGAGATTCCGATACCGCATGTGCTCCCCCCTAAAGTCGAACGGACAATAAGAAATATATTTTTGCAGTTGCAATAACCCGTCGACGAGCCTCTGTAAAGTACACAGAAGGAAGAGTTAGCAACGTCATGTTAGTTTTTATCGGTTTACATCTAATCCCACATGCAAGCCAAACGTTCTTGCAATCATGAACGTAGGGTGGGCATTATCGCGGTCGATGTCCGAGAAGTGGCTGTTTCTAGAATGCCTTCCAAAGGATTGGGAACGGCCTAGTTCGAACGCGTAGAGGCCAGACGACTGCTCAGGAAACGCACTGAACCACGGATTGATATACGTTATACATCTTAGCTTTGCTGCTAAATCGGATCTTGAAAGTGAAATTTTGACACATTGGTTCCACCAAAATAACCTTACGCACAATAGTGCCTGCGTTGGTAGATGCGAGGAAATATCATGTTTGATCTAGGCTTACGGGGAAAAATTGCGGTAATTACAGGTGGGAGTGATGGTCTCGGGCGTGCAACGGCGGAGCGATTCGCAAGTGAAGGTGCAAGGGTTGTAATTTGTGCTCGAAGAGAGGAGCACCTTCAAAGAGCCGCAGCCGATATTGCGGCAGAGACTGGCGCTGAGGTGGTAGGTATCCGTGCCGACGTGTCAAATGTATCTGATATAGACCAATTGATTGATTTGACGGTGGATCAGTTTGGTGGTGTGGATATTCTTGTCAACAATGCCGGGAAATCTTCTGCAGCAGGGCTGGAGGAGGTCGATGATGATGAATGGCAGAACGATTTTGACCTTAAGGTTATGGCAGCCGTTCGGGCTTGCAGGAGAGTGATCCCAATTATGCGTGACCGGGGCGGTGGAGCCATCGTTAACGCTACTATAGTAGGAGCTAAAGCGCCGCCGGCCAAGGCTTTACCAACGACTGTTAGTCGGGCAGCGGGTATAAATCTAACCAAGTCTTTAGCAAACGAATTTGCTGCCGACGGGATCAGAGTCAATACAGTGTGTATCGGATTGCTGAAAAGTGAGCAGTGGGTTCGACGNGCTGGAAACGAGGATCCGAAAGNGCTTTACNAAGANTTATCTGTNCANGTCCCGCTTGGAAGAATAGGGGAAGCGGAAGAGTANGCGGATTTAGTTGCATTTCTTGTTTCTGATCGCGCAGCTTATATTACAGGGGTTGCTATCAACATTGATGGTGGGCTTTCTGGCGTAGTCTGAGCGACGGCAAACAACTTTCCAGCGCTCAGCGTAATGTAGCTGGTTCACTCAACGAATTGTTAAAAAGGATGAAATCCTTTGAGTNAGATAATCNAGTATACGTACTGTTTAGTTCTGTTTACTAATAAGGCCACCATTTTCAACGATGAATCGCGTTACACCGTTAATGCCCTCCCCATTTTTTAGATTGGTAAAGAAATAGGGTCTTCCGGCGCGCATACGTTGGGTGTCTGATTCCATTACTTCTAAACTTGCGCCAACATGTGGCGCTAGGTCCGTTTTATTTATGATTAACAGATCGGATCGTGTTATCCCGGGGCCACCTTTTCGAGGGATTTTTTCTCCGGCGGCTACATCGATCACGTATATCGTGATGTCCGCAAGTTCTGGGCTGAAGGTTGCTGCTAGATTGTCTCCTCCCGATTCTATAAAACAAATATCTGCAGATGGAAACAGGTTGTTCAGTTGTTCCAAGGCTGCCAAATTTATGGAGGCATCTTCTCTAATCGCTGTATGGGGGCAACCCCCCGTCTCCACACCTAGGATGCGTTCTGGTGGCAATGCACCGGACCGTGTCAGTATCAATTGATCTTCCTTGGTATAAATGTCGTTGGTTATCACAACGATGTCGTATAGATCTCGCATGTTCTTGCATAACCGTTCTACCAGGGAAGTTTTTCCAGACCCTACGGGGCCACCAATTCCAACTCGTAGGGGACCGTGGTTAACAGGTGGTGTTTTCATTTCTATTTTTGAGATCATGAGCGAAACAACCTTGTATATTGAGTTTCGTGTGCCATTGACATGAGATCAATCATCGGTGTGGATGTGCCAAGATTATCCAATGTGATTGTGGGGGCCTTTTCAACAGTCTTATGTACAGTTTCTTCAAGCAATAAAAGTGCCCGCTGCCCATCTGAGTGTCCAAGTGGTATTAGACGAATGCCTGCGCTGACAAGGTTGTTAACCTCTGCTTGTACATAGAAAAACAAAGATTGTTCCAAAGGTATATGGCTGAAAGCACAGGATGCCGCAGCCGCAACAGGCAGGGCCACTCTAATATCGTTGCCACCTAAGCTTCGTTGTATAGCGTCAACCTGCGACAGAGACCAGCACTCCGATACCGTTGTGGCGAATGCCTCTCCTTGATTGGAACTTTCCAGTGCTAGTTCACTGCTTCCCCGCAACGCGTTTGCCAAGGTCGCTAACTCCAGAAGTTCTTTCTCATTATTATTCACTGCAGCGCGAAACACATGACAAAAAAGCACCGCATCGATCCATCCAGGCCCATTCAGTAGATCACTAATAATCCAGTCGACGAGTTCCTCCTTCGTATTTACAAGTGCGCTTTCTACTGCAGTTTCTAGGCCCCGTGAATACGCGTAGGCACCAATTGGAAAGGAGGGAGAAAACCAATGTACGAGTTTATACAAGGAGTCTCCCGTAAGATCGGATAAGTCGAAGTTCCGGGTCATAGTTTAGTGCTGGGATGAGCACCCTTGTGCTCATGATAAGCGCCAAACTCAGGCTGAAAGGGTTCAACCACGGGTTGAACCCTTGCGTGAAGTTTTGTCAACATTGTCTCAATGACGTGGTCAGGGCGGATTAATATTCGATTCATGCTGATAGCCGCCGGCAAATGACGGTTCCCAAGATGCCAAGCTACGCGAGCTAAGTGGTCCGAGTTTTGTGCAGTGACTTCTATAAGATTCTCGTCACCAGCTTTAACGTAAAGCCATTTGCCATCGTCCAACTGCAGCCCATCACCGTCTCCCATAGCAACGGCCTCCCTGAGATTTAGTAGTATCTCTTCTCCTACAACCGTTTGTATCCTGTACCTTCGACGGTGCCGGGCATCGTAATCAAGTATTACCTGATCGACCAACTCTGAATTTGGCCAATCTCCGGCGGCGGCGTGCTCTATGGCCCGTCTCATGGTTGCTAGCTCCTCTAGTAAAGAAAATATCTTTGTGCCATGTTTAATATTTCTGCGGGTTCGCAGGTCATTAGGACACCATCGGCCTTCACCTCATAAGTTTCAGGATCTACTTCCATCTGCGGTGTTGAGTGATTATGGATCATGCTAGTTTTGCTTATTCCACTGCGTGTTTGTGCGACTGGAATCAGACGTCTTGATAGATGATAGGTCGAACCTATGTCTTGATCCAAGGCCGCCTGACTGACAAAAGTCACTGCACTTTCGACCAATGATTTTCCAAATGATCCAAACATTGGGCGATAATGTTCAGGCTGTGGAGTCGGAATCGAAGCATTTGGATCTCCCATCAATGCAGCCGCAATGGTTCCAGATTTCAATATCATATCGGGCTTTACGCCAAAAAAAGAGGGTGACCAAATGACTAGATCAGCCAATTTCCCCTCTTCAACGGAGCCGACTTCTTTAGATATTCCCTGCGCTATTGCAGGATTTATTGTGTACTTTGCAATGTATCGTTTGACGCGCGAATTGTCGTTATCGTTCGTATCGCCTTGCAGTGGCCCGGATTGGCGTTTCATTTTGTCGGCAGTTTGCCATGTACGTATTATCACCTCTCCAACTCGTCCCATGGCTTGACTGTCTGATGCGATCATCGAGAACGCACCGAGGTCGTGCAAAATATCTTCTGCCGCAATTGTTTCCCGACGGATTCTACTTTCAGCGAAAGCGACGTCTTCAGGTATTTCTTTGTCCAAGTGATGACATACCATCAACATGTCTAAGTGTTCATCAAGCGTATTTACCGTATACGGACGGGTCGGGTTGGTGGATGATGGTAGTACATTTTGCTCCCCACAAAGTTTGATGATGTCGGGAGCGTGTCCGCCTCCGGCTCCTTCCGTGTGGAAAGCATGTATGGTTCGCCCTTTAAAAGCTGCGATGGTGTTTTCGACAAATCCTGATTCATTCAACGTATCGGTATGAATTAGTACTTGAACATCAAGATCATCGGCGACGGTAAGGCAGTTATCGATTGCTGCCGGTGTTGTCCCCCAATCTTCATGTAGTTTGAGTCCACACGCTCCCGCGTAAACTTGATCGATAAGTCCTTGCGGTAGGCTCGCGTTTCCTTTACCAAAAAATCCCAAATTCATGGCAAAACCTTCAGCTGCCTGAAGCATACGTGAAATATGCCATGAGCCCGGGGTACACGTAGTAGCATTAGTCCCTGTTGCTGGGCCGGTGCCCCCGCCCATCATCGTCGTAATACCGCTGTACAGCGCCTCTTCAATTTGCTGTGGACTGATAAAATGGATGTGGGCGTCGATACCGCCGGCCGTAATGATTTTCCCCTCACCTGCGATCGCCTCAGTTCCTGGGCCAATAACTATGTCAACTTTTGATTGGATATCTGGATTCCCCGCTTTTCCAATCTTAGAAATTCGTCCATCCTTAATTCCGATGTCCGCTTTTGTAATGCCCCAATAGTCAAGAATAACCGCGTTTGTGATTACCGTATCAACTGCGCCGTCAGCACGAGTCACTTGAGACTGCCCCATACCATCGCGAATTACTTTACCTCCACCGAATTTCACTTCTTCTCCATAAGTGGTGCGGTCAGACTCTATCTTTATCCATAAATCGGTATCCGCTAGCCGGACTCGGTCGCCGGTCGTCGGTCCAAACATATCGGCGTACGCTCGTCTGTCGATTTTTCTGGGCATATCTAACTGGCCTCGTCCAATGTGGTCATGATGGCCTGGTTAAAACCATAAACGACTCGTTTACCCTCAAAAGGTATCAACGTTATTTCCTTAGACTGCCCCGGCTCAAAACGCACTGCCGTCCCTGCTGGAATATCAAGGCGAAACCCCCGGGTCTGCTTTCGGTCAAATTTAAGCGCCGTGTTTGTTTCGTAAAAATGATAATGGCTTCCGACCTGAATCGGCCTATCGCCTGTGTTGGCTACTTCAAGGACGACTGCGTCACGCTCAGCATTCAACGTTATGTCACCATCCTCGGTCACCGTCTCTCCAGGGTTGAGGGACGACGTCGCGCCTCTAATTGGATTATGCACGGTAACTAGCTTTGTTCCGTCTGGAAACGTTGCCTCGACTTGGACTTCAGAAATCATCTCAGGCACACCATCCATAACTTGGTTGGCTAAGACTACACTGGCCCCGTCGGACATGAGTTGTGAAACCGACTTACCGTCGCGGGCTCCCTCTATTACAAAGTCCGTGATTAGAGCAATGGTTTCAGGATAATTGAGTTTTACCCCCCGTTCCAGTCGACGTCGAGCGACCATGGCAGCAACGGAAACCAGTAATTTATCTTTTTCCCGCGGTGTAAGATTCATGCATAGTCCCCCTCTTACTTAAATATTCCAAATAGACGGAAGGCTGGATTTTTGACCACCTACTATCGAACGGAACGCTGACCAAAAAGCTCCCAAATTATGACGCAAATCAGCCGGATCCCGGGATAACCACCGAATTACTAACAAGTTTTTGAACGCGCTCACGCCGGTGCGGGTGTCACGCCCATTGCTATCTTGTTCTGAGAGCAGGGTACGCGTGACATCTAAGAAATCTGGTGCGTCGTCGGCACTATAGAGACAAATGCCCATGGCACTTGCATTGTTAAATCCGGAAGCTCGTTGAAATAACTGCTCCATTCCATCATTAATGCAGAAAAAGTCGGCCCATTGCAGTTTGTTATCCCTATATATTTCCCAGTCATCCCTTACAGATCCATTTCGTAAGTTTTCTCCCATTGCAATACGTCCGAATGTCATAATCTCTCCAATTAGGCACTTTCCTCTGGGAGATACATCAATGCGATTTTTACGCTGGACCCGGCAGCCATCAAAAAATATTGTGCCTTGCGGTAGCAGTTCAAACCAACTCCCTGGTGCCACAGTTATACGTTGCGCTAATTGAGCGACAGCACCACTGGACCGGTATATTTTTTCAGCTGCTTGGCCTGTGACTGTCGCTGTAGTGTTGGGTCCACATTCAATGTCCGTGTAATGGCAATCTCCTCCAACCACGCCGCCCGCCATGTTAATGATAACCGCCATCTTTTCTGTGGTTGAATCTTTCGGGAAAAGTGCTCGTAAAGGTTGAACTTGGTGGAGATGGGCCAAATAAGTCTTTCGACCATCGTTGCAGAAACAAATTTTGAGGCGCCCGGTTACGGGCTTGTCGCATTGGTCTCTGACCCCTACATACTTAGACGGTAAGGTGTCGTCTAACATCGGATTCGACCATGTCGTCCTTATCTCCGGCTAATACAATTGAGCCTCTATCCATGACAGCGTAACTGTCGGCTAGTTCATTTGCGAAGTCAAAATATTGTTCGACCAGTAGTATCGCCATTTCTGATGTGCTTCTAAGATGACGAATTACGCGATCTATATCTTTGATGATTGAGGGTTGAATGCCTTCGGTGGGTTCATCTAGCAATAATAGTTGAGGTCGTGTAACGAGCGCCCGTGCAATCGCTAATTGCTGCTGTTGTCCTCCTGAAAGATCACCACCTCTACGACCAAGCATATCATGAAGAATCGGAAAGAGTTCAAAGACTTCCTCTGGTATATGTTGCAGCGTTGCTGGTAGTGCAGCGAATCCGGTTCGTAAATTTTCTTCTACCGTCAACAACTGAAATATTTCGCGTCCTTGCGGGACGAAAGCAATTTTTCGACGAGCACGTTCATAGGGTGGAAGTGAAGTGATTTCTTCCTGCCGCCATTTGATTTGGCCTGTTGCTACCGGTTGAAGCCCCATTATTGCTCTTAACAGGCTTGTTTTGCCTACTCCGTTGCGACCAAGTACGCAGGTAATGGAGGCGGTTTTTGCGGCTAACGTGACATTTCGTAGGGCGTGGCTTGCACCGTAATAAAGGTTGATTTGATCTATTTGAAGCATAACTACCGCCCCAAATAAACGTCGATGACTCGGTCATTGTTTTGCACGAAGTCCATTGATCCTTCAGCTAAAACAGATCCTTCGTGCAACACGGTGACCTTGGTGTTTAAAGCTCTAACAAACTCCATATCATGTTCCACTACCAAAATAGATCGGTTAATGGAAATTCGTCTCAGGAGTTCCACTGTCTGTTCTGTCTCTAGATCCGTCATTCCGGCGACCGGCTCATCGACCATTAAGAATTCTGGGTCTTGCGCTAACAACATGCCTATTTCCAACCATTGTTTTTGTCCGTGTGATAAACCGCCTGCCAGGAGGTTCCGTTGATCCGACAATGAGATCACATCAAGTATTTCTTGGAGGTGCACCTTGGAAGTTTTAGTTAGGTGGCGGAATAACTTTTGGAAGACTTTTCGATCGCTTTTGAGAGCAAGGGCAAGATTTTGATATACTGTCTGCTTTTCAAAAACAGTGGGTTTTTGAAATTTACGACCAATTCCTAGTTCGGCAATTGTAGATTCGTCGAGCCTTGTAAGATCTGTTTTTCCGCTGAAGATTACACGGCCTTGGTCAGGCTTGGTTCGACCGCTTATGACATCCATCATAGTGGTTTTCCCGGCCCCATTTGGGCCTATTACAGCTCTCATTTCGCCGCGTTCCACTACCAGGCTAAGTTCACTCAAAGCTTTAAATCCGTCAAAACTTACACTCACGCCATCCATATAAAGAATAGAATCCCGCGGGTTTGATTCTTGTCCATTTGGAGCGTTCTTTAAGTCGACTTGTTGATGCTCTATGGCCTTGTTCATTAAGTTTCGACCTTTAGTTTATCTGACGGTGGCTTAAAAAAGCGCTGGGTGGAAAGGGTGCCAACGATCCCTTTTGGGAGGAAGAGTGTCACAAAAATAAAGCTTGCTCCAAGTACATACAGCCAGGCATCTGGCAAGGCACCAGTAAAATACGTTTTTGCATAGTTTACTAGTACCGCTCCTAACGCAGCACCGTACAAAGTTCCACGGCCGCCGACTGCAACCCAAATGACTATTTCGATGGATCCAGGTGGTGCAAATTCACTAGGGTTTATGATTCCAACTTGTGGCACATACAGCGCACCCGCAACGCCTGCCAACATTGCTGATACGGTAAAGATAAACAACTTATACCGTGCAACCCGATAGCCGAGAAAACGGACCCGGCTTTCGGCGTCTCGTATCGCAACTAGCACTTGACCTAAATTGGATTGAGTCACAAACCGACAGAGCAAATAGCCCGCCGCTAGAGCGCAGGTCGATGCTATAAATAGGCTGCATCGCATTAAATCTGACTGCAGGCTAAAGCCAAGTAGATCCTTAAAATCAGTCAGGCCGTTGTTTCCACCAAAGCCCATATCGTTTCTAAAGAATGCTAGCATTAGGGCAAACGTCATCGCTTGAGTGATGATGGCAAAATAGACGCCTGTCACCCGAGATCGGAAAGCGAGCCAACCAAAAGCAAAAGCAAGAGTGCCGGGCACCAATATGGCCATGAAGGCTGCAAAAACGAAATTATCAAAGCCATACCAGTACCATGGCAGAGAGTCCCAATCGAGAAACACCATAAAGTCTGGCAATACGGCGTTTCCGTATACACCTCTATCCCCAATTTGCCGCATTAGATGCATTCCCATGGCATAACCGCCCAAAGCAAAAAAGGCTCCATGGCCAAGGCTCAAAATGCCACAAAATCCCCAAATTAGGTCTACGCTTATAGCTAACAGGGCAAAGCAAATATATTTACCTAGTAGGCTAACCAAGTAGGTGGGAACATGAAAAGAAGAGGTTTCTGGGATCAATAAATTTCCAATTGGAACGAAAAGTATAATCAACCCTAGAGCACCAAGAAAAATGGTGCTGCCCCGATCACGGAGCAATATGTTCATAACGGTGCCGGGTGGCATTGATTATTGCTCCACTGCTCGACCTTTAAGGGCAAATAGTCCTCTTGGTCGTTTTTGGATAAAAAGAATTATAAATACAAGGACCAGTATTTTACCTAATACAGCGCCCGCATATGGTTCCAGGAATTTGTTTACGATGCCAAGACTCATTGCGCCAACCAGTGTCCCCCACAAGTTTCCGACGCCCCCAAAAACGACGACCATAAAAGAGTCTATGATGTAGGCTTGTCCGAGATTGGGGCTTACGTTATCGATTTGACTCAAGGCAACACCTGCCATTCCGGCTATGCCGCAACCCAAACCAAAGGTCAGGGCATCCACTCGGCCAGTTCGAATGCCCATTGCCCCTGCCATGCTGCGATTTTGCGTCACAGCCCGGACGCGTAGTCCAAAGGTGGTATGGCGGAGGGTCGCTAGTAATGCAATTAATACTGTGATGCTAAATACAATTATATATATGCGGTTATAGGGAAGGACGATTCCGCCGCTAAGGTCAAGCGCCCCCATCATCCATGTTGGCGTTCCTACTTCGCGATTGGTCGGCCCGAATACGGTGCGAACGAGTTGTTGCAGAACCAGACTCAGTCCCCA
>PAVD01000060.1 GCA_002712985.1 Rhodospirillaceae bacterium | reverse complement strand
TAACGTGTCNCTTTGTGATTATGGCGCTNGGCCTTCTTTCAATTCCAACCTTGCCAAGATATGAAGGCATGGANNCTTTCNNAGGTTCTTCATTTCATACATTTCATTGGCCNCATAAGCCNNTANAANTTTCNGNAAAAAAAGTTGCTGTNATCGGNACNGGGGCGACAGGNATTCAANTNATTGCAGAAATNGCNGATAAAGTTGNGGAGTTAACAGTATTTCAGCGNCGTCCAAACTGGAGTGCCCCCCTAAACAACAGCNCNATATCCAAGGAGNNNATGGATAAGATCCGTTCTCGNTATGACGAGATCTTTGNAACTTGCGCACGNACCCCAGGTGGNTTCGAACACGAGCCTGATCGNCGNGGATTCTATGAAGTNTCACGCGAGAAGCGGGTNGNGTTATGGGACCGNCTNTATGACGAACCAGGGTTTGGCATCTGGCTTCAAAATTTTAGNGAGATCTTTACTGACGAAANNNCTAANGCAGAATTNTCTGAGTATATTGCGGAGCGCATCCGTNGCCGCGTTAANGATCCGTTNACTGCTGAAAAACTTATTCCTAAAGACCATGGTTTTGGTGTGCAGCGGGTCCCTCTGGAAAGTAACTATTTTGAAGCATATAACCGCGACAATGTTCATCTTGTAGATATCAGTGAGACACCTATCAAACAGATCACCGAGTCGGGACTGGAAACCACAGAACGTCAATATAATTTCGACATCATCGTATATGCCACAGGATTTGACGCAGTTTCCGGCGCCTTTGATCAGATTGATATCAGGGGGATTTATGGTCAGAAGCTGAGGGATAAATGGGAAGATGGGCCATCGACCTTTCTCGGTATGTTGGTTCACGGGTTCCCCAACCTGCTAATGCCAGCGGGTCCACAGAGCGGTTCCGCATCGACCAATTATCCGCGGGGAATAGAGATTGGTGTAAACTGGTGTAGCGACCTTCTCCAGTATATGTGGGAAAGAGACTACGTTAACGTAGACGCCACGCCTGAAGCAGAAGAACGATGGACAGCTCATGTAAAAAAAATGTATTCCAAAATGCTCATGCGGAAAGCAAAGGGCTGGTTCACTGGCTACAACTCGAATCTCAAAGGGCACGAGCACGGCAAAACACGATACTTTGTATATAACGGTGGCACCCCTAAGTATGTTGCCACTATCAACCAAGTAGCGGCGGAAGGTTATAAGGGCATGACCCTAAATTCAAAATCCCCAAGATATACAGAACTTGCAGCTNNAAATTTAATCGGTAACGGTGGAGTNTCGATGTCTAAATAAGGTTAACCGGCAGAAAAAAAGAGGAGCTAAAGTGCTCTACCAACAAGAAACTTAAGGGTATTTATAATCAGGACGGAAAGACGTCGCCAAGAGAAGGCAGCAACGNCGAAGCAAGCTAGCGCTATAGACCGCACTGCTCGCTACCACAGGATAGGCCAAACNGTCTTTTTTAAGCGGAAGATGTAACGTTTCCCCTTCAATTCACAAGCAGTGCCCATGTGTAGGAATGAATTTTCTGAAATATCGTAGGATAGTGCCCAGCCCTTATTACTCAATTAGGACGGGAAAACACCCAAATACAAGTGGCCGAATTCATTAATTTTCTGGCGACTATAGCGCTGCTTGTTGAAAATAGTTCATGACATAGAGTGTTCAGCGAAACCCACCTCCTTAGCCAATTTTGTTAGCTGGGTTAATGAAGTAATCCCTGCTCTATCCTTTGGATCTTGACGATGACGTACGATGGCTCGAGCCCTTCCAATGAAGTAGTTCGACCAGGGCAACGGTTCCGTTTCCGTGATTTTTTCCAGCCAATCAGAGTATTCCACTGCTAACTCCCTTTCGTCCGAAATCAAAGCGGACTCGATGGCATCACGTAGGAACCAAAGTTGGTTGTGGGCATGACAGCCGGAACGAAGTATTTTACTTCCCTCCTCCAACGCCGAACGCTGCACCTCCCGCTTTTTTGAACATATTGATAGTGTCCCCAACAATCGCGGACCTACGAATGACATACCCACTTGTCGGCTTATTTGGATCCCCTCTTCCAAAATCTCTATGGCCTTTTCGTGCTCCCCAGAGGCCATTAAACCTCTGGCAAGTTGGTTCATTGCATACGCCCGGAAACGTTCGTTGCCTGTGAGATGTGTTACTTCCACAGTACGGGTTGAGGCATCTATGGCTTCATCCACTCTACCCATATCCAGAAGGAATTCCGCCGCAAAATTTGTCGAATACATTTCGCTGCGGCGATGACCAACTTCGATAGCTAATTGTTTTGCAGTCAAGACATCATCGAGAGCCTCCCGCATTTCATTCAGATAGCGCCGAGTGAGACCGGTCATATAGCGATTGGCGACCTCAATGCGACCAAATCCTTCTTCATTGGCAATATCCAAACACTCGCGAAATGCAAACAAGGCTTTTGACATCTGCAATCCAGCATAATAGCAATCAGCGAGCCCACTGAGGTTTCTAGCAGCCCACAGTTTATCGGAACATTGTTTTGCGTTATCAAGCCCAGATTGATAGGAAGTTTCAGCTCTATCGAGTTCATTCCGGGTGAATAAATAACTTCCCCTATAGTAGCCCACTTGAGTAAGCCGCAGGGGAAGATCATTCGATTTTGCTACCTTCTCCGTTTGTTTTAAAACCTCAAAACTTTCCTCTCCTTTTCCCATCCATCTNTTACATGCTGCGATTCCAATCCATGCCTCACAGTGAAGTTCCTCTTCTTCAATCATTTTAATCGCATCTTTATAAAGTTGGATGGCCTCTTCGGATTTTCCTATCTCTCTTGTCATGAAAGCTTGTAGACAGGTCAGTCGGTATTTCTCCGGCATTTGCTCNGCAAGTTCTATGCCACGTTCGGCAAGTGGCAAGCCATTAGTAAACTCAAAGCGTTCCTTACAATCCTCCGCAGCGTTGAAATATACTCCAGGAGCTCTTGGGTTTTCGCTTCGATCCAGATGCCGAGCCTCCAGTATCATGTCCTTTCCAGAGTACCAATCAGCAGCCTGATCATGTAAATCCTTTTTCTGTCTGGACAAGTAGGAGTTGTAGATCGCTTCCTGCAACATCGAATGAGTGAAGATAAAGCCNGAGTTCTCGGGCCGTATTAAATAAGAGGCCAAGGCTGCATTAAATAAAGTATTAGATGCACCAAGTAGATGATCCACCATTTCCAGGGTGAACCATTGACCGTACACCGAAGCCATCTTTAAAGCCTTCCTCTCTGGAGTTGGCAGACGGTCAACACGGGCGATCATCATGGTCTCAATCGAACTAGGAACGGCCCCTTCTTCAAACGTCTCATCGGCATTGCGGAGTAACTGATCCANAAANAGTGGGTTTCCTTCGGCCCGTTCTACACATTTTTGCAAAATATTTTCGTTTGCCGACAACTCGGATTTCGCAACCTGATAGGCTTCCTCAGAAGTTAGAGGTTTTAAATCGAGGACATGGACCGAAGATTGATCGGAATCCTGTGTCCAAAATTCCTTTTCCAAAACCTCAACATCAATTCTAGAAGAAGCAATTAAGATAATTCCAGAACGTGTTGTTTCTTCGAATAAATTTTTCAATAACGTCAATGATGTTTCGTCGGCAAAATGCAGGTCCTCAAATGCGAAAATTTGAGGGGTTTTGGCAGAAAGTTTGGTAATAAAATTACAAACAAATTCAATTTTTGCCTGGAATCTCATTTCTGAAGTCATTGCATCCAGAATAAGTTTATTTTCCAAAGGTTGAGCAGTGCCGAAGATATCGTAAAGAATGGATTCATCTTTTTTGTTTAGTGACTGACTTTGAACAAACGTTTTAATGGCTACGTGTTGAGAATCTTCTGGATCACTTAAATCAAATCCTATGAGTTCCGATACCATGACCCGTAATGTTGATCGCTCAGTCCCCATACCAAAGCTTAAATTGTGTAGTTTATGGCAATCAAAACCGTATTCTTTTCCCATAACCAGAAATTTCTGTAATAGCCGAGATTTTCCCATTCCGGCGTGGGCACGGATATAAAAAACACTCCCGGAAGAAGAGTTGTTAATTTTTTTCAATGCCTCTTGAAATATTTTTATTTCCTCTTCTCTTCCAACAAAAATTCCTTCGGTCGTATCGTTGAGTGGATTATATTTAGTCTCGGGTAAAACCCTCCAAACGTTAACGGGTTTAGAGAAACCTTTTATTTCATGACTTCCAATGTCTTCCGCCTTAATGGTGGATCCAATTGCTTTTTTTATTCCATCTGAAATTACAGTTTCTCCAGCTTTGGCGAGGCCCTCTAGCCGGGACGCCAAATTCACCGAGTCTCCGATGACAGTGTAGGCTTGATGATGTGCGCTACCGCTTCCCCCGGCAACAACTCGTCCTGTAGCAATGCCTATATGTACGCGGATATCGATTGATAGCGTGGTGCTTAAGTCCTTCACCCAATCGTGCGCCGACAATGCTGCGCACACGCCCCGTTCTGGATCATTTTCATGTGCCACTGGCGCGCCGAAGAGGGCCATGACGTTATCACCGATGTGTTTGTCGATGGTTCCTCCGAAGGAATGTACTATCCCATCTATACCTTCAAAAAACTGTTCTAAGAGTGAATGAATTGTTTCCGCATCATGCGAATTAGATAATGTTGTGAATCCTGCAATGTCACAAAACCAAATCGTGACACGCCTTATATCCTGTTCTAACTTTTTGGGAACTTCAGGGGCACGATCGATATCGATAGCCGAACGGGTAAGTTTTTNCCCACAGCCGCCACAAAACAGATCATCAGTCTTATTGTTAAAATCGCATGCCGGACATACAAGGAAGAGCTCTGCACCGCAGGTGCCACAGAACTTTCTGCCGGGCTCATTCCTNGATTGGCACTGATCACATTGCATCGTATCTTTGNCCTANTTCGGTGTTGCACGAATGATAGCATTTTTTACTGAGTATAAGTCTACAAAGTGTTTTGAGTGCTTTTCTATGGAAAAATTTGTNTGATTCTATAATCTGTACTTTTCGTAATCTAACTATGGCAGTTGATGTCGTGTGTTGACCGACAGGAAAGTATTGAACAAAAGAATGCCGCAAATTAATAGCGATTTTAACATATTCTGCAGTGCGCGGCTTAATTCCATGAAATGGGTCCCGAGCCCCGCTCCGGGTATATGGAGAAAACGGGTTTACATGGATGGACCATCAGAATCGTGCAAGGTAACGTCGATCGTCCGTTACGACGCCGGAGCCCACTTCCCCCCACATGATCATCCAGGCGGAGAAGAAATTTTGGTTCTGGACGGTACCTTTTCAGACGATGGGGGCAATTTTAGCGACGGGTGGCATCTACTCCACCCCGATGGATTCCGACACCAGTCCTACTCGGAGGAAGGATGTCTTATACTCGTCAAATTGCGGCAATATTCAGGAAAAGAGACTGTTCTACAAGATACAGAGAAACTTGAATGGGTGCAGGGCAGCACCAACGGTGTGACTTGTAAGTCTTTGTATAGAAATGAAGAACTTGGAATTTCTACGTATCTCATTCACTACGCTAAAGATACAACGATCCCTCTACAGAACTATCCCGAGGGTAAGGAAATTTATGTGCTAAACGGAACTCTTGTGGATAGCTTCGGGACACATGATAGCGGCAGTTGGCTTCGCTACCCTACCGGCTCGGCAAGCAAACTCGTGACACGTAATGGATGCATGCTGTACGTCCAAAATGGAGGGTTACAGGCTCTTTAATCAGTCATGAGCAAACTCTTTCAAGAAACTGCCTACGAATTTATTGCCCATGGCAAATTTCCTTTTCGTTCTTATGTGGCACCGTTCATATGTCAGTATTCTTTTGAAACTCGCAGAAGGGATATAAGAACCTCAAGCGTGAGCCCTTNATGAAACGCCAAATGATTTAATGTTGTTCCGCAATTCTGTATTTTTTACTACCAGATAAGGGAACCGAGAAATGTCTACTTCGATTACTGCAGATACTTCAACCGAGAAGTTTTTACGAGGAAAATACGCAATCTGCGGTGTTGGGGAAACTACATATAGACGTGGCTCACAAGAATCTACCCGCAATTTAGCAACTTGGGCGGTAGGCAACGCAATGACGGACGCNGGCATGACCGCCNCCGACATTGACGGCATGTTAAGTTATTCAGGAAATGATTCTACTTTTGCACCACTGGTAGCAAACGATCTNGGAATTAGACTCAATTTTTACATGGATGTTCACGGTGGTGGATCTTCNACAGAAGCTCTAATTGGNATTGCAATTGGTGTGATCGANGCTGGCATGTGTGAAACTGTAGCAATCTATCGAGCGATGAACGGTTATAGCCAAGTACGTATTGGTGGCAAGGGCGCACGGTCAGCCATACCAATCGTTGGCGATCAAATTCACTACCGTGCTTATGGTTGGCAAAGCGCCGGTCAGATGTTCGCGCCTACCTTTTTGAGGCACATGTACGATTACGGCACTACTGCCGAACAAGTTGCCTCAGTCAAGGTCGCGCATTCNAAACATGCCGCAAATAACCCAAAAGCGTACTATAAGACCCTCTGTACGGTAGACGATGTCATAAACTCGAGAATAATTTGTAAACCCCTGCATCTACTAGACTGTTGTGTCGAAACCGACAATGCGACCTGCATAATTGTTACAAGCAAAGATCGCGCTAGAGATTGTCCAAACCCACCGGCCGTGATTCAGTCCGTCGTGGGACGTTGTTGCAAGCCACGTGGTGACATTCACTTACACTATCAAAATGGCCCGATTTCTACTGTCGCTGGCCACTACGCAAAGGACAGGCTCTTTCGAAACGCGGGAGTTGGACCAGAAGATATAGATGCAACAGGGTCATACGACGCGTTTACCTTTACAACAATGCTACAACTTGAAGATTATGGATTTTGTAGAAAGGGAGAAGGTGGAGACTACGTTTCATCCGGAACCATTGAATTGGGGGGGAGACGACCGAACAACACCTCTGGTGGCCATTTGTGTGAAGGATACACTCACGGAATGAACATGGTAATAGAAAACACGCGACAACTGAGAGACACCGTNGATGATTCCTGCCCTACAGGGACCGATGGTAAGAAGCAGCACACGTACGTATATTCTGCAGGAGGCTGTCGTCGAGTCAAAGATATAGAATTGACTGCAAACCTCGGTTGGGCTCATCCGGGAACAGGCTCGGCGATGATCATGGCAAAAGACGTACGGTGAGGAGATAAAACAATGCCTGTCCAGGGTGAATACATGGGCATGATGCTCACTATCGATGATGTGGATAAGGAGAATCTCGAGTTTTTTAGATTTTGTGCAGAAGGTGAATTTCGTTTGCAAAGGGGAAGAGAAAGTGGACTTTTACGTTATCCTCCGAGCACTGCTTGCCCGTGGACCGGGGACAGAGATTATGACTGGATCGCAGTAGAGGCCAAAGGTGTGGTCCACTCCTACGGAGAAGTACATCATCCCATTCAACCCGCTTTCAAAGAGAAAGTTCCGTATATGATCTTGCTCGTTGATCTCGATGTTCAAAAAGGGAAACCAACCCAACAAGAAGCTTTGAGAGTCGCAGGAAATTTGGTTACATCTGATGGAAAATTCGCACCGATCGCTGCCATTAAAACGGTTGGAATAGGCTCAAGAGTACGAATGGTTTATATAAAAGTAGTTGAGGGTTTTGCAATACCTCACTGGACAGTTGATGAAAACGCTGTACAGCCAGAAACACCCTGGAGGTATCCACAGGAATAGGTTCTCCGGACAAACCAAAATTGGAACAGTAATGGTCACGTTATCGTAACAAAGACCCAGGACTTTGTACTCTGGGCGCGGATCCCATTAGGAACATGGAACAAATAATACTTCAAACCAAAACCAGGACTAGTTAATATGTGAACAACCTAAGGAGCACAATAATTTCACATTNGGGAGGGGAATATGAGTAANAACTGGGATTTTTCACATCAAAGGGCTGCAGATTCNATTTGGACAGATGGTTTGCGCGAAATTTTTGACTATTGTGACCTNGGCATTAAAGGATCAACCAAAGGTGATTATATCGCGCAGATTATCAAGGCCAATGGTAAAGAAATGAAAGACGAAGTGCAGGAATGGCATGTGCACGATTGTACTTTCCAGTTTGTTTTAGTCCTTAATGGTTGGGCTGAGTTTGAATACGAAGGTCAAGGAATCCGTCGCCTCGAAAAAGGAGATTGTATTAACCAACGCCCTGGAATTCCCCATCGGGAGATCGCATACTCAAANGATTATGAGGTGCTTGAAATAGTTGCACCAGCGGACTTTAAGACGCGTATTGTNAGCGCNCCCGCCTCTNGCGTCGCTGCTGAATAACGTTTTCTCGCCATAACACACGAAAGTCAGAAAGGAATTCCCCGTGTGCTTCATGAAATAGTACATAGAGTAGTAGCGAGTCATTCAACCGCAGATTTTTCGTTTGGATAACCCGCCATAGAGCCTAGAACTGACATAACTATCTTTCCAGGCTAACAACTCTTTCCGATAGAAGTTATACGTTTAAGGGGACATACTCCTCATGCATGGAGTATCGAGCACTGAGCAGCCGAAGTTTTCCCGAAGTGCCAAGGCCAACTGATTTCCCATCACTGTAGTGGGCCGTTGCTTGAACCTGCCAGAGCTTAGGTTAGTCGACATAAGAACCTTAAAGTCCGAAAGGAAAAGGCATGGCCGAAAATTACGATCGTGCAGCGGAATCGCTGGGAAATGTTCTACACATGGAACATGTCAATCTAATGATCCCAGAACAAGAGCCAGCTATATTGTTCTACATTACCGGACTTCGATTGACACGTGACCCGTTTTTGATGACGGGAGTAGAAAATATGTGGGTAAACATGGGACGTAGCCAAATCCATCTACCAAGCCGTAATCCTATCCCCCAGCGACTACGTGGTACGCTCGGAATTGTAGTCCCAGACCTTAAAGAACTAGAATCCTCTTTAGGCACTATAGAAGACAAGTTGACTGGTACTAAATTCTCTTTCGTTCGAAAAAATAATTGTATTGAGGCAAGTTGTCCTTGGGGAAACCAGTTCAGGATCCATGAACCCTCGCCCGAGTACGGCACCATGCATCTAGGAATGCCTTATCTGGAACTGAATGCTCCCGTTGGTAGTGCAGAACAAATTGCTCGTTTTTACAATGAAGTTTTTGGCGCCAGTACCCATATTGGGAAACGCAATGGGCAGGCCTGCGCCTCTGTAAGTACCGGAAACTCACAGTCATTACATTTTATCGAAACAGATCGACCTCAACCAGAATATGATGGCCACCACGTGGCAATTTATATTGCTGACTTTTTAGGACCGTATGAAAAGTTAATAAATCTTGATCTCATATCTCAAGAATCTGACGAATATGAGTGGCGTTTTATTGATATTGTTGACATAGATACAGGAAAATTACTCTTTAAAATTGAGCACGAAGTGAGAAGTGCAACGCACCCCCTCTACGCACGCCCCCTAGTCAATCGTAATCCGGCACAGAGCAATCGGGGTTACTGTCGTGGTCAAGATGGATTTCTTGGGCAAATATAAAAAATCTCCATAGACGCATTGGGCAGTGTCTGCGAGTAACAGAGCGTAACCAAATAACTGAACCGTAGGAGCCAACTGATTTCCACTCAAACGATAGTCCGATGGCGAGATGACGTTGGGAATCCAATAAATCGGCCCGAAAGCTATGGCCTGCCACTATCCGATGCCGACTCACGACTTGATGCACTTGCTAAGGAAGTGATCAATAACCTGCACAGCTTGCGTCATCCTGAAACCGACTGGATGCCAAACCTAATCGGCCCAGATGGAAAACCACTTCTCGACGTTCTTGTCATTGGAGCCGGACAAGGTGGCTTAGGCATAGCTGGGACTCTGATGCGCGAACGAGTTACCAATATCTTGGTGATAGACAAAGAACCTCGCGGTAAGGAGGGTATCTGGAACAGCCATGGCCGTATGCCGGTAATACGATCCCCCAAGCATTATCCGGGACCGGACATGGGCATACCAAATTTGACATACGAAGCGTGGCACAGCGCAGCCTACGGAAACAAATCCTGGGAAGCTACTAAACTCATTCCCATCAATAATTGGACCAAATATTTAGCCTGGTTGCGGCAGACCTTAAACATCCCAGTACAAAACAAGACAGAACTACTAAAAATAGAGCCAGCTAACAATTCGATGAAAGTCACTCTAAGGGGCGATAAAAAAATTGAAGCGCTTTATGTCAGACGTATAGTCCTCGCCACCGGTCATGATGGGACAGGAGAATGGTGGCTTCCCGACTATTTGGCAACTTTACCAAGCAATTTGTGCGCCAAAGCTTCGGACCCAATCGAGTTTAGCGGCTTAGCTGGGAAAAAAGTTGCCATCCTTGGGGTTGGCGCAACAGCGGGAGATAATGCTATCTGCGCACTACAAGCAGGTGCCGAGGTCCATATGTTCTGCCGTAGGCACACTCACCGNAGACAACAAGTGTACCGATGGTGCATCACCGCTGGGTTTCTGAGACACTTTGGCGACCTAGATGATGCAACGCGATGGCGTTTCATGCATTATATCCTCAATACTCGAATGGGTATGCCTCCAGAAACCTGGGCGCGAGCAAACAATGATCCAAATTTCAATTTGCACACCAACTCAAACTGGAAATCTGCCAAGGCTTCAAAAGAGGGAATTCTCATAGAGACTGAGCAAGGACCATTTGATGCCGATTTCATCATTTCTTGTACGGGGCATAATCAAGATATCAAGAAGCGACCAGAACTGAATGATTTTTCAAAACATATTAAGCTCTGGAGCGACCAGTACACGCCCCCAACAGAACTCCAGGACGAGCGACTAGGTAGATACCCATATCTTGGAACCAATTTTCAATTTTTGGAAAAAACCCCTGGTTCTGCGCCATATCTCAAGCGCATCCACGACTTCACCTTTGGACCGACGTTGAGTTTCGGGCCATCGGGCTGCTCGATTAGTACGCTTCGNCTGACCGTACCGATGGTTGTAGCCGGTGTTACCCGAGGCCTCTTTATCGAGGATGCTGAACTACATTGGGAGGGTCTTGTCAACCACCCGGAGATGATCCCATAAGATTCAAAGGACGCGTTAGCTACTTTGCGCAGCAAGGCTAAAAAATGTGAAGACGAAAAGCAGGTAGCACTACGACGCAGCCTCTGTTTTGTGCTGGGCCTCTCACTCAACTTTCAACTTACAGCTGGCTAGCTAGAGCCATACCTGCATAACATAGTCAAAGGGTCCCTCAACATTTACAAGATCAACCCTCTGTAGTTTAATTTTAAACCCTGCACCTGTCGTCTTTAATGTGTGGGTATATTTTCCACCAAAATACCGTTGGTCATCCAATCGATATTCAACCATGTGAAAACGAGAGGATACAACGACCTCACCCTTACCTAAATCTTCATTCTGGATAATTACATTTGAAACAACGTGGCTGGTCCTATGGCCTGCAGCCTGGGAATGTGCATAAGGATGTTCAACCCGGCGAATACGCATATTCATTAAGTGGTAATCTTCGTAGAAAATATTCGGTTGGCCTTCACCGCTTTCTTGGCCCTTTGAAGCCGGCATCCAATACACGCCATCGTCAGTAAAAAGATCAAGCCACTCCTCCCAACGCCGTTCATCGAGAACCTCAGCCTGAAAATAAAGGAACTTTTCTACCTTTCGCTGGATATCGTTGGAAGAATTTGAGCCATTGTTGTTTCCCATGATGACGACGTTTCCCGACTTTAATTATGCGGACATATAGTCCTTCCAAGCGGCGAACATGTTTCTCATTGGTTGTTCACTCATCCCAGTTACAGAGGTAGTTACACCTTGTTCCACGGGATCCTGCCCATAGTTTCGGTGAAAGCTAACCCAGTCCCCACCCCCTTCCAGTGAAAGACCATCCTGACACGCGCGGAAATTGTTCAGGTCGTCGGCATTCACCATCGTCGAGGGGGAATTCACATGATAGTAATAGGCAAGGGATCGTTCATAAAGACCGGGAGGTGCACCTTTAAGTTTAAAGTGCCAAATCTCCGTAAGCGTCTTGTTAGCAGCAAGCGGTCGAACTGCCCGCAATTGTTGCAAGGGAGGTTGAACCGAAAGGCATGGGTAAACCAATACATGATGGACGTTTGTCGAAAGGATTTCTTCCATTCTTTTCGCCCCGTAAGCATCGGCTAGAGCTTCTTCATGGGCAACCGTCACGGGGTCGCGAGGCCGCAACCCCATATATCCGGCCAAGACGGTATGGCCATAAGGGTACCCTATGGTATCAAGCGCATCCCACTTTTCATATGGCAGTGAAAAATCCGCCAAGAACTGATAACCGATTGGCGGGTCTTCACCTGTTTTTTGCTTAAAAATTCTCTGTTCTTGTGCGGCAGCGTCACCGGTAGAATGGTGAGTAATGGANGGATGTACAGCATCCAATTGGTTTTCTAGAAAAATCTTCCAGTTGGAGTGCTGGATAATCCGGAAACAGTTCATAACAATTTCGCATTCTCCTTCCGGAGAACGGTTGCAAATATCATCGAATGCCGCTTTTGCACCTTTCCCAAGCCATTCATTTAAGCTTTGNCCATCATTCGACACACTCGCAAAAATAAAACCACGNTANGTATCTTGCCGCTCAACACGTTTCATTTGAAGCTGAGGGTCCGATAAATCGATAATATCTTGGTACCCTTGTTTCATTGGAACGTTGCGTAAACTACCATCCAGATTGAACTGCCAGGCGTGATAAGGGCAGCGAAATGCTTTCGGTATGTTTCCGTGCAAATTGTTACAGATTAGCGTGCCTCGATGAGGACAGCGGTTGTACAGCACGTGCACCCGATCATCTTCGCTACGACATAAAATTACCCGCTCCCTTCCAATCCAAGTCGTCCAATAGTCACCTGGGTTAGGCACCTGGCTTTCATGCCCAATATATATCCAGGATTTATAGAATATCTTCTCAAGCTCTTTTTCGAACACCTTTTCATCGGCATAACAAGCTTTGTGCACTCTTTCCGGCTCGACCAGTGAACCAAGGGTGGCATAATCACTTAAAGGCATATTCCCCTCCGACAATGGCAGAATGAAAGGCTATCTATTATGACCATTACAAAACCAAATAGGAAAGAATAGTTACCATTTTCCGCCACCCCTAATAAATCCCTGAAATATGGAGGACGACAGTCGACTTGAACCCTTAACCCATTAATTGAGAGTCAGTCACGTTTTCTCTGACACCAAAAGAGTTATGGAATTTTAAGGCGTCCACCCACCAGAACCCAAAGGGTCCCGACGAAACTGTACAACTTTTAGGCGGCATTTAAAGAGAGTTTTTCCTTCGGACTGAAAAAATAAACTGTAAAGGCATGGGTTTCAAACCCAAGAGTAGCACTCTCTCATTTTGGTGGTGCAGGATACCAGTAGTCGGGTTCGGGCCGGATGAATCCTTCGGGACGATGGACGATTTCGAGCACTGCTTTGAGCGGNCCCTGGGTGTCCATATAGGCAAAACGAACCTCGCCAAACCTGCCCTCCATGAGAGGGGGATAGCCACGAGCAGAAAATGCCGCAATGGCGGATTCAAATTCTGTACCCTGATGCTCCACAAGAACATGGTGCAACCCTTCCCCATTCTCCTCAAGAAACTCCTCGTAGATAGACGGACCGCTAACAGGTTGGATTAACTCCCACATCGTATTCCCGGTCCAAGCGATGGCAAGCTTCATGCTATAGGGTATCTCCGCACCGCGGATACGCATCTCAGTCAAACGCGGAGGTCCATACAACGTGACCCACCATGGCCCGATGCCGAGGGACTCGGAATATTTAGACATCGTAAGATCAAGATCTCGTACGACGAGTGCAACCTGCTGCACCCCGCTAACCAATCCATTTCCCAGCGCCATGTTTGACCCTCTATCGTCACGTTCCAACACACCCGACCCAGAAACACACATAGCATATGTGCAATGGGACAGTCACAGTAAAAGAGTATTGTTCAACAAAGTATACTGTAGCAGCATGCCAAAGAAATTATAGGCATGTTTTTACCCTGATCTTTTCTGGATTTGAAAGCAAAACAACCTGTATCGGAGCTGTGACGTCATGCCCATCGAAAGTACACCCAGTGATAACCCCTTTGGGAAGGGTATGAAACCCGGAGACCGCCTCCCTTATTCTGGAATCGACGATCGCAAACCACTGTCTATGCCAGGTGACGCACGAATGATTATCTGGCCTGTCCTTGCCCTCGAAGTCTGGGACATAACACGAGCGATGGCGAGAATGGTACTACCCCCACCCCAAGGCGTCCCGATGATCCCGGATGCACCCAACTGGAGCTGGCACGAATACGGTATGCGCGTCGGGTTCTGGCGCGTCAAACGCATGCTCGACGAACTTGATATACGCCCCACGGTAACGTTGAACGCGCGCACTTGTTTGGAATATCCCCGCGTCGCCACGGCATGCCTTGATAGCGGTTGGGAATTCAATGCACATGCATATGAGCAGATTCCAATGCACAAGCTAGAGGATGAAAGTGCCTCAATTAAGAAAACGGTGAAGGTCATCAAAAATTTTTCTGGTAAAGCGCCACGCGGTTGGTTCGGCCCGGGCTTGACCCAGACGTACACCACCATTGATTACCTGGCTGAAGCGGGGATTGAGTATATTGGAGACTGGGTGCTAGATGATCAACCGGTGTGGGTCAAAACAACAAGCAAACCTATCGTGGCCCTGCCATATAACTACGAGGTACATGATATCGTACTCATGGCGATCCAAAATCATACCTCGGAGGTCTTTCTCCAACGAGCGCTCGACTATTTCGAGACCATCTATTCGGAGAGTCAAAAAACAACAAAAATTATGGCAATTGCTATGCATCCCTACCTATCCGGTGCTGCCCACCGTATTAAATATGTTCGCGAAACATTTGAGCACATTCTTTCTAAACCAGGTGTTGAGTGCTGGGACGGCGAGCATATCCTTGATTGGTTTGTCAAAGAGCAACCAGCGCCCAAAACGATGCTTCCAACTACGGGGACTAGAACCCTTGACCCGCTGATTAAGAGTTAGCCAGCGTCGTAGCAAAGGATTGATTCAACTGGGCTTTGCTAATCAGTCGAGTTCCAGGCCGTCCATACCCGAGTTTTTCCGGACCTTACCTATCATCTCTCGGATTTTAGGACCAAGAGTATCTGGGTCATCCATCTGACCGATTTCGGCGCCTCGCCGCCAACCCTCACAGACAGCCACCTGGCCTGCACCTGCCTCAATAACACGTCCTGTAATATCCTGTGCTTCTGTACTGGCGAGATAAACGACCGTGGGGGATACCCAGCTCGGATCCCGTATTTGGATTTCTTCCTCGGTATATTCGCGCAGGTTGTCCGTCATTCGTGTGTATGCTGACGGTGAAACCGCGTTGACAGTCACGCCGATGCGAGAGAGTTCGCGTGCAGCTATAATGGTGAAAGCTGCTATCCCCGCCTTGGCGGCTCCGTAGTTGGTTTGTCCTACATTGCCATAAATTCCCGACGTCGAAGTGGTATTTATAATCCGACCCATCGTCGGCTTGCCGTCTCCGTTCTGCTTCGACATAGCCCGCCAGTAGGAGGCGGCGTGGCGCGAAGGTGCGAAGGTACCCTTGAGATGTACTGCAATAACCGCATCCCATTCNTCTTCTGTCATATTGACCAACATACGATCACGCAAGATACCNGCGTTGTTCACAACNATGTCAAGTTTNCCAAANGTGTTAATCGCCATATCGACCATGTTTTTGGCGCCNTCAAAACTACTGACGTCATCGCCNTTNACTANNGCTTCTCCACCAGAAGNATTAATTTNATNCGTCACNTGCTGNGCNGGAGAAACATCTGNTCCNCTGCCGTCAACAGCAGCCCCAAGGTCGTTGACTATAATTTTGGCACCCGCCTTCGATAGTTGCAGGGCATGTTGTCTGCCAACCCCACGCCCAGCTCCTGTAACGATCGCTACCCGCCCCTCGCATAATCCGGACATGAAAAA
>PAVD01000059.1 GCA_002712985.1 Rhodospirillaceae bacterium | reverse complement strand
TCCCAGCCGGGTCCCGCGGTGGAAGCGTAGCCGGTCTAAGCCGTACCTCCCGATCAGGATCATAGAACGAAGTAAACTAAATGGGTTACGGAGAGAACTTAATAAATTACTGATATCTTCTCGATTTACCATCATACCTCCAAAAACGGTAAATTCTGGCAAGGGATTTCGTAGCATACGAAAATCGTTTCCAAGGCATGTTCCGTCAAACGGAACCGGTTCCAGGGCGCGGCCGAAAAGTGTTGCCCCTTCGCATTCAGCCAAATAGTCGGGATGCATCGGGTATGCTCGAAATATCATGGGTGTATTTGCCAGGAACTTGACCATTGCCGGGCCATTCTCGAGAAAGGCATCACACAGTTCCGGTTTTAGCCGGTTGCCAACAGTGTTTCGAAGGTAGGATTTTGCTCTATGCTTGTTGTCTGCTCCGGGTTTGGAGTGGATAGAATTGGGTATCCAAACAGATCCCGCAGAAAGTGCCGTGGTTCCCCCGATAACACCTGATTTCTCAAGAATGCGTACTTTTAAACCTAGTAGTGATCCTGTCAAAGCGGCGGTCATACCGCCAGCCCCAGATCCNACCACNANAATGTCTGGNATCTCGTGTTTATCCATTTTGGAATCGTATATTACTTTTANCCAAAATGACACGACNGGGCGCCCAAANTGGACNGCACCAATTTGTACGGTATTGTTGTGTCGTNTTTTCTNNTTNNTGTTTTTATGAAGGNNAACATGGNGACATTNTTGCTTGNNTAGGTGAAANTGATGCGAGATTTTTCAAAAAATCATAANGCTTTGGCTCTAAATACNGCGACGCTTGGCCACATNATGGATGGGCANGGTGCCGGNTGGAGCCCCGAACAAGTTATTGANGGCTGCGCAGAGCGTGGGTTTGGAGCAATTACTTGGTGGCGACGCGAGGTTGGTTNNCGAGGANTAGAGATAGGGGAGCGNACTCGTTCCGCCGGGCTTGAGGTATCGGGGTTGTGNCGCGCCCCTTTCCTGATTGGGCCGCTNGCNCCAANGNGAAGAGAGAANGTAATTGACGATTTTAAGTTGTCCCTCGATATGGCATCNGNACTNGGNGCCCAATGCCTCACGGTTTGNGTGGGAGGGGTGATTGAAGGTTCCCACAGTATTAGTGANAGNCTCAAAGAAGCGTCATCGATTATTTTCGAAGTAGCACGATTTTCNGAAGGATCAAATGTGGACCTTGCAGTCGAACCACTACACCCTGTCTATGCAGGTAATCGGTCTTGTCTTGTGACCGTACGTGACGCTTTAGATATATGCGACAACATCGGCCATCCGAACGTCAAGATAGCGGTAGATGTCTATCATGTTTGGTGGGATCTTTCCCTTGCATCCGAGTTGAAACGAGCCGCAAACGGGCGGATTGCGGGATACCATTTGTGTGACTGGTTGGCGGATACCCAGGATGTGCTTTTAGATCGGGGGATGATGGGAGACGGTGTAGTTGACTTGAAGAATATACGCCGGGCAGTNGAGGAGGCGGGGTATTCTGGATACTGTGAAGTGGAAATTTTTTCCGTGAATAATTGGTGGCAAAAGGAACCTTCGCAAGTGCTCGACACATGTGTCGAACGGTTTCGTACCGTGTGTTGAATAGAAATTGTAGTTTTGATCGAAAGTGTTATTGAAAGATTTAAATAATTTCTTAGCACTAATGCATAGGATGGATCTGAATCCCACTACACNTCAACGTACCCAAAAGTGTAACTGGAGCAGAGGTGATATAGGGTGATGAAAATTAAAACGATAACCGCAACCTGGTTGCATGTGCCGATCCCTGAATCCCGGCAGCATCGGAGTGACTTTGGAAAGGCAGCGTCCTTCGATAGCGCACTGATCCGAATAGAGACCGACGACGGGATCGTGGGGTATGGAGAGTCTAAAGCGCAAGTTGGAAGTGCTAGCAAAAATTTTGCGTTATGCGCCTTAATTGAACAAGAACTCGCTCCAGAGCTTATAGGAGAAGATGCAAGGGATATATCTCGCTTGTGGGATTTGATGTACAACGGGGTGCGTGCAAAATACGCTCTCGAGAGAGGCCATGTGTTTCCGATACTTGGTCGTCGAGGAATCACTTTGTCTGCTATTAGCGGCATAGATATGGCACTGTGGGACATCCTGGGAAAGTCGCTCAAGGTTCCAGTATGGCAACTGCTCGGAGGTAGAAGGCACGAGCGGATGCCGGCGTATGCGTCCGGAGGTTGGGCCCCAGCCGACCAAATTGTCGACGAATTGCATAGTTTTATTGAGCGTGGGAACTTTAAGGCGGTGAAGATGCGGGTTGGATCAGGGGATGGTACCCTGAATCATTCTGTGAAACGGGTGCTAGCTGCTCGGGCAGGACTGGGTGAAGACATCGCAATTATGTGTGACGCCCATGGCACTTTCAATGTCAGTGAGGCCAAAAGATTTTGCCGTAGAGTCACAGAATGCGATATAGGTTGGCTTGAGGAACCCGTTACCGCAGATGATAAAACGGGTCTTGCTGAGGTTCGAGCGTGCACTGATATACCAATTGCGACAGGAGAGAGTGAGTTTACCCGTTTTGCATTTCGTGATTTGGTCGATAAACGGGCAGCAGATATTTTTCAACCGGATTTATCGATCGCAGGTGGGATATCAGAAGGTATTAAGATTGAGGCTCTGGCGAGCGCGTATCAAATTAGATTGGCACCCCACCTTTGGGGTGGTGCTCTCACTTTTGCTTCTGGCCTTCATTTATTGGCTGCTGCCTCGACTGGATTTATCGTGGAGTATTCGCTTGGGGCTAATCCTATGTTGCATGAACTTGCGGAAGAGGATTTTCTGGTTTCAGACGGCTTTATAGATATCCCAGATAGAGCCGGATTAGGCGTAACCATCAATCAAGACTTTGTGGAACGTTACAGCGTAGAATGACGTTATCCTATATCGTGTAGGTTATTCCGTGGGTAACAGATGTCTTCGCTCGAGTGGAATATTCCAAAATGGCTATTCCTCAACCCGCCAGGTGTGCCCCCGCCGGATAACATCATTCAAAGTGGCGCCACCATTCTGTGCTGAGGCGATTTGACCATATACTTGTGACTCATAGGTAGCTACAGGATTGCTATAAAGCACCCCAACGGCCATGGGATGATGAGGGGGCTGCATTGCAGCTAGTAATGCAGCTAGTGTGCGGTTTGTTTCGTCGTGTATGAGTATGTCTGATTCCGAAACGCCACCCCTTCCTATCTCTACTACTTCGATTTGAACGCGTGAGGGATTAAACCGGAGCCCTTTATTTTTTTCCGATCCAAAAAGCAAGGGTGCGCCATGCTCCAATACCACCTGACGTTCAGAGGAGAGATTTCGGTCCGTGAAGTTTGAAAAAACTTTGTCATTATAAACAATGCANTTTTGAAAGATCTCTACAAAGGATGTACCCGGAAATGCTCGCGCTCGTTTAAATGTTGAAGTAAGTTCTTTGATTGCTGTATCTACCCCTCTCGCCACAAAATTGGCGCCAGCGCCAAGGGCAAGAACGCATGGTATAAAAGGCGAATCCACCGAGCCTGTCGGTGACGATGGGGACCGGGTTCCGGGTCTGGAGGTTGGCGAATATTGACCTTTTGTGAGGCCATATGTCTCGTTGTTAAATAACAGTATCTGAAAATCCACGTTGCGCCGGAGTGCGTGCATTAAGTGGTTCCCGCCGATACTTAAGCCGTCCCCATCTCCGGTAATGACCCATACATCCAGCTCAGGGTTCGTAAGTTTTATTCCTGTAGCAAATGCTGGTGCGCGTCCGTGTATCGTGTGAAATCCGTATGTGGACATATAATATGGTAGTCTCGAGGAACAGCCGATTCCTGATACAAATACGGTATTTTCTCTTTGCGCACCTTCTTCAGCGAGAGTTCTCTGCACCGCTTTCAAAATTGCGTAATCACCACATCCTGGGCACCAACGGACTTCCTGGTCAGAAGCGAAGTCGTTTGGTTTTAAGTTTTCAACCTTTGGCGTGACCGTCATTTGTCATTCCCGAGTTTGGCCCGTATTGCACCTAGAATTTCTTTAACTTTGAACGGTTGGCCCGTTACTTTATTAAGTCCTTCTGCGGGCGCCAAATATGCACTCCGCAATAATTTTACTAGCTGCCCAGAATTCATCTCCGGAACCATAATGTTTTTATATCCGGACAAAAGAGTTCCTAGGTTCTTCGGCATGGGATTGAGATAGTCGAGGTGAATATGAGCAACTTCTAGACCGTCTTCCGAGGCTAGATGGATTGCCTCTTCAATNGCACCAAAGGTTGAGCCCCACCCAACGACAGCTAGGGGCCCTTTCTCGGGTCCACACAATACTTTTTGCATGGGAATCTCGTTTGCAACACCCGCAATTTTTTCTGCCCGAACCTCGGTCATTCGTTGGTGGTTATCCGGATCATAGGAAATGTTGCTGGTAGCATAGTCTTTCTCTAGGCCACCAATTCTGTGTTCCAGCCCTGGTGTTCCTGGGATCGCCCATGCGCGGGCCAAGGTCTCGTCATCCCTCATAAATGGGTGAAATCCATTCGGGTTTGTATGAAACCCAACCGGAAATTTATTAAGTTTTTCGATATTTGGGAGAAGCCATGGTTCAGACGCATTCGCCAAATAACCATCCGTCAGTAGTATAACCGGAGACATATACTTCGTCCCTAGGCGAACGGCTTCTATAGCCATTTCAAAACAGTGAGCTGGGGAATGGGCAGCAAGCACAATCAATGGCGTGTCGGCGTTTCTCCCATGCACTGCCTGAAATAAGTCAGATTGTTCAGCCTTGGTTGGCATGCCAGTAGATGGGCCTGATCTCTGTGAATTGATAACAATGAGTGGCAGTTCAGCTACTACCGCAAGTCCGATTGCTTCTGTTTTAAGCGCGACGCCGGGTCCTGCACTGGAGGTAACACCAATTGATCCTGCATAAGACGCACCGATTGCCGCACAGGCTGCCGCTATTTCGTCCTCGGCCTGAAAGGTCACAATGCCTTGTGCTTTTAATCCGGCCAAAATATGTAACAGATTTGACGCTGGGGTAATGGGGTAGGACGCAAAAACCAACTTTAGGTCTGCTAGTTGAGCTCCTGCTACTAACCCCCAGGCTAGCGCTTCACTGCCTGTTACGGCCCTGTATTCACCTGGAGCGATTTCGGCCCGTGGCACAGAATATCCATGGGCAAGATCTGGTAACTCTGCAGTTTCACCGAAAGCATGGCCAGCATTCAAGGCGACTATATTCGCTTCAGCAATTTTTGCTCTATCCGAAAACTTTTCCCGCAGCCAATCAATAGTAGGATCACGATCCCGGTCATACATCCACATCATTAGACCCAGGGCCCACATGTTTTTACAACGGAGCGACTCTTTCTGCGTAAGTCCAAATGATTTAACTGCAGCTTGAGTAAGGCGGGACATGTCTAAGGCCAACACTCTAAACCCCTCAAGTGACTGGTCTTCTAGAGGGTTAGCTTCGTAGCCCGCCTTACGGAGGTTTTTATTGCTGAACGCATCCCGGTCAATAACAATGAGTCCTCCGGCATCAAGGTCAGACAAGTTCACTTTTAGAGCGGCTGGGTTCATTGCTACCAGAACTTCAGGCGCATCTCCCGGAGTAAGGATAGATTGAGCCGAGAAATGTACTTGAAAAGCTGACACCCCAAATGTCGTTCCCGCGGGCGCTCTTATTTCTGCCGGGTAATCCGGAAAAGTAGCCAGGTCATTTCCAACGACCGCACTTGATAGGGTAAATTGGCTACCCGTGAGCTGCATGCCATCACCCGAATCGCCGGCGAATCGGATAACTACAGAGTCTCGAGTTTCGCGTTCTACCTTCGATGACCCTTCTATGCTACGCACACTACCTTCCATCAATCATGTCATCCAATACTGGCAAACTCCGGGGTAGAATAAGCACTCGAGACTTGTTAAGCACATACTTGAGAATCATCAAAATAAAGGAAGAACTTGTATTCTTATCCGTTCTCAAACCCATATAATCACAGGCCGTCAACAGGCTCCACCAAAACAAAAAAAGTTTGTATAAGTATTATAGTGCTTTGCGGTAATTTTGGTATGCGACACACCAGCAGAGCGAAACCATCTAAGGGTCCCTCTACCTTTATCCTTCAACCATCTAGACCTGGTATGCAAAGCGAGGCAGACGTACCACGTGGAATATGTGCTGTCTATACCTATTAACCCATTAAAAGTAATAAGTAAGGGGCAATTGTCGGGTTTCACAAATTTAACTGAATAAAACACCATAAATTCGCTATTTTCGTGCACAAGGTTTGCTCCACCAGATAACTTGGGTTTCAATAGCAGAGCCAATTAAATAGAGGAAGACACATGGAGAAGTCCGCTATAGGGGCTGCCGTACAACTGCTGGTAGATGCCCGATCCAATCATGAACGGATCGAAATGCTGCCACCGGAGTGCCGGCCCAACAGTATCGAAGAGGCCTACGTCGTTCAGGATAGTTTGATAGATCGGTTGGCGGCGTCAGTAAATGGTTGGAAAGTTGGTGCATCAAACGCAAAAGCCCAACAAAATTTGCAGACCAGTGAGCCTTTTGCGGGAAGGATGCTGAAGGAAACCACACAGGAAAGTCCGGCCACTCTTACAAAAGGTAGTTTGTTTGCTCCGGGGGTGGAAGTGGAACTGGCATTTCAGTTGTCCAAAGACTTGCCGGCCGGCGATCCCTATAGCCGCGAACAAATAATAGATGCCGTGGATCGGTTGTATCCTGCAGTTGAGGTTGTGGATTCTCGCTATACTAGCGGTCTGAAAGCAGGTATTCCTCAAATCATCGCGGACAATGGCGCTCATGGGGCGCTTATCTTAGGTTCTGCGGTTGAGCACTGGGAGTCGGTCGATCGCCTGAATAGCGCCGTGACGCTTGAGGTTAACGGGAAGAACCTATCATCAGGAATAAGTTCCAATGCAACCGGGGGCGATCCGTTGGATTCTGTCATCTGGTTAGCTAACGATCGGGCTAGGCGAGGTAATGGATTGAAGGCCGGGGATCTAATAAGTACCGGGAGTTGTTGCACCGAATTGGGGTGGCCGAAACCAGGTGATCAAGTCCGTGCAGAATTTTCTGGGATCGGGTCTGTTGAGGTTCAGTTTAGTTAGGTAAACAAGCATCCTTTGTGAATCGTTTAAGGCTAATGAGATGACGACACAGACTCGTTGGAAACAGCGTTTTCCTGGTGCCGCCGGTTCCCCTGTCTCGGCTGTTGCCACAGTCTAATATCAATATACCGTTCTGGTGGAGGTCTGTTGTGTTGAGTGAGAGAATCCATCTAAAGTTTTAATTGTTGTGGAGTTTCAGAAATGCCGCTGCTTAGGGCTTTAATGCAGGACCAACCATTATTGATTTCGTCACTGGTTAAATATTCAGCTGAATACCATGGGAAGTGTGAGATTGTAACCCGATCCATCGATCGTAGTGTTCATCGCGTTACGTATTCGGATCTTTATAAAAGAATACAGCGGCTTGCCAATGCACTGGGTGAGCTTGGGGCTAGCCCGGGAGACAGGATAGGCACTATTGCTTGGAATAATTCGCGGCATCTCGAAATCTACTACGCGGTATCGGGAATTGGCTGCGTTTGTCACACGGTAAATCCTCGNCTTTTTGTGGAGCAACTGACCTATATCATTAATCACGCTGAGGATAAGTTCTTGTTTGTTGATTTGTCTTTCCTCGAGCTTCTGGAGCAACTGTCCCCGAATCTCAAGGGCGTTGAGGGATTTATAGTAATGTGTAGTGAAGAGGAAATGCCTGAGACGCAACTAGAAAACATTTATTGTTATGAGAGTCTTGTTCTGGCTCAAGAAGATCAATATGAGTGGCCGTTGTTTGATGAAAATACAGCATCGTCTCTGTGTTATACCTCCGGTACAACTGGCAATCCAAAAGGCGTTCTATACAGCCATAGATCTACAGTGCTACATAGCTGGTGCGCTTGTTCCGCGGATACGCTTGGAATTTCTAATAAGGACAATTTATTGGTGATCGTGCCCATGTTTCACGCGAATGCGTGGGGTACTCCTTATGCTGCTCCGATGGCAGGAGCCAAAATGGTTTTCCCTGGCCCACATTTGGATGGTGAATCCTTAGTTGAGTTGATCCATTCAGAAAAAATCACACTGAGCGCCGCGGTGCCTACGGTTTGGCTAGGCATTCTCCAGTATCTTAAGAAAAGTGGTGAAGGGCTGGGTGCTCTTGAGAGGGTAGTTATTGGTGGCACGGCGGCTCCTCCGATTATGGTTCGGACACTCCAAGAGGAATATGGGGTGCAGGTCTGCCACGCCTGGGGGATGACAGAAATGAGTCCCTTGGGCACCACAGGAGTCCTGAAAAAAGATTCGCTCTCGTTGACCAAGGATGAGCAATACAAGCTTCAAGAAAAACAAGGTCGTGGCATTTATGGTGTAGAGATGAAGATAGTTGATGANCATGGCACAAGTCTNCCGAAGGATGGGGTCGTTTTCGGAAATTTGATGGTCCGTGGCCCGTGGGTAGCCAACGGATATTTTAAAGGCGAGGGAGGGGAAGTTTTAGATGCGGACGGTTGGTTCCCAACAGGAGACGTCGCGACGTTGGATGCCGAAGGCTACATGCAAATAACAGACAGGGCAAAAGACGTAATTAAGTCAGGTGGGGAGTGGATTGGTACGATTGAGTTAGAGAATGTTGCGATGGAACACGAAGGTATAGCGGAATGTGCAGTGATCGGTGTATCTCACCCAAAATGGGACGAACGTCCTTTGTTGGTAGTAGTTCCGGAAGTCGAAAAAAATGTTACTAAAGAAGATATTCTTGATTTTTTCACAGGGAAAGTGGCGAGATGGTGGATACCTGACGATGTNGTTTTTGTGAGTGAATTGCCCCATACCCCGACAGGGAAAGTGCTGAAGACAAAGCTCCGAGAGGACTTTTCATGTCACGTCCTGCCCACAGTTNCCTAGAGCGGCGGTTTTAACCGTGATCTATCTCGTTTCTAAGGTGATAAATCGTTGTTGGTGGAGCCCGCCAGACTACAAATCAATTCTAAGGCGTCGACGGGGTTGAAAATGGCACGCAACCACTTTCGTCCAATAGTGTCAGTATATTTTCTCGTCGGCCTATCTAGTATAATTGTGTCCACCTCGGCNTTTGCCCAGGCAGTAGATGAGCCCNGGAGTGTCGACCCGGACCTCAGCACTTCACAATCAACCGATATAGAAAGAATACAGAAACCATCTGTTGCCAAACCAGAGGTGATCCCATCATCTGAGCCCAAACCACCGTTGTCTGATAGTGAAGAAGGAGTGCCGCTACTATCACCCGAGGAGCTTTATGCAAAAGGACAGGCGCACGAGATTGGTGAGGCAGTTACACAGAACGTAGCCCTTGCGTGGATGTACTATCATCGCGCCGCGGAACAGGATCACGTGTCATCGCAGTATAAGCTGGCAGAGATGTCATTTCACGGGATTGCCGTTCCAATCAATTATGCTCGTGCGGCTGCCTGGTACGAGCGTGCTGCTGAAGCGGGACATGCGAAGGCTCAGTGGATGCTTGGTAAAATGTACTTACGTGGAACGGGAGTGCCACGTGATGCTCATCAGGGGGAATATTGGCTTGCAAAAGCTGACGAGAGTGGCCTGCGCATTACCTCAACGGAGGAGAGAGCATCAGCAGGGGGCGTGCTTGCGAACGAGCAACAGACTGCAGAGAGTTTAGGTGAAGCAAAACTAAATGTTGTTGTTGAGGGTTCACTATCGGAGTTCGGTGAGGAAGTGTATCGGTTGTGGGAAAGGACGCTAAACCCAGAACTAATATATGCCTTCTTGGCGCGGCAAAGGGGCGTGGACGCGAAATTTATTGCTGGGGATTCTGTTCGGCTGTCTGAAGACAANGGAGTTGTCGTAATTTCCTTGCCCGTTGTGACATATGTTGTACGGGTAAGTTCGGGCGAAGAATCTTTTGGACCTTGGTATGTCGAAAANCCTGCCATGGACTATCTTGNCGCTAAAGTTGGCGATGACGAAATTTTATTCAGTATGAATACCGAAAAGACTTCGATTTCAGTTCGAGATGGGGATGGTGCGTTGGTACTCTCCGTAGACGCCTCCGGGGGAGCTGTTGAGGCTAACTGGTCAAAGTCGCTAGAAATGGTGACCGACATCCAAATGAACTGGTCCGATGTAGAGATCGGTACGGCCAAGTCCGGACAATACGTGAAAATCGATGCCTTCTCCGCTGAGCAGGATGTTGTGGAGGCAGACGGNGGGTTATGGTTGCTGCCAAGTTCACTAGAATTGACTGACGTAATTCTCCGTGACGACACAGTTTTCCCAGGATCTGTGCGTATTGGAAATTGCATCTTGAGTTTGGAGCTTGAGGGTTCTATGGATCAAATCAGGGCTGTGATTTCGCAGGTAGGCCAAGTTTCTNACCATGGGGCAGAGGTGTTNGATGGCCTCCCTGACGAAGAGGCCATTTCGAAACTACTTGCGTCACTGATTCGGTCCTTTTCGATAAAAGCAGAACTTTCAGATTTTATTCTGTCTGATTTGAACGAGCAGGATCTTGGTGGTATTGGCTCTGGAAAGATTTCTGCGGGTTTTTCAGATCTTGACGGCGATGCTGCCTCCTTTGATTTCTCGGCTGGATATGAGGGCCTTATTTATGAAGCTAACCAATCTCTCGAGGGTTTGGTTCCAACGTCAGCAAATATTGATCTGGGGTTAGTCTCGATTCCTATGAAACCTTTCTGGGATGAGGTAGCGAGGGTTGCGCAAAATAGGGTTGGCGGGTTAACTGAGGAATTGGACATAGTGTTAGATGAGAACGTGGCATTGGACCTTGTCGAGGGCTCCGATGCGCACTTGCATCTTCGAAATCTTTCAATTGGTTCCGCATCGTATAATTTTNAAACGACTGGCCGCTTTTACCCTAACTATGAAGGCATTATTCCAGTGTATGGAAATTTTAGTATTGTGACTGTCGGTCTTGATGGATTGTTCNCCCATCCGCTTGTTACAGCGTTTTCTACTCCGTATCAGGAGTATATTGATCAAGTAATTGATATGGGTCGCCCTATAGAAAATGGGAGTTTATTTTTTGAATTCGTGACAACAAAGGATGGACAGGTCTTNTTAAACGACTCAGATTTGCTGGAGCTGTTCGGGGAAATNTTTACACAACAAGCGGAGTGATGGGGTGANCATCCAATTGGCGTTTCACGAAGGTCTCGGGCCCGTCTGAAGCACTTGACGTTTCTCCTCTTTTATTCGGCGTTGGCAAACCTTCTNTAGCGGGATNGACTTTTATCGGGTTTTACCATTGTTAAGGAACCAGATATCGGTGAAACAAGTGCAGGGTTCGTTTCAGTGCTANCTCGGCGGACCCTTCGTGGTNAGGCGGATACCCNACTCGATTGAACCCGTGGAGGGCTTCCGGATAAACGTGGATATCGACAATTTTGCTTCTAGCGAATTTCTTAGCAATTTTATCTCTCGCTTTTTCCGGTACCCNTGNGTCATTNCCTGCGAAGTGCAGTATCATTGGGCAGGTAATGTTCTCCGCTTCATCTAGATAGTCATCTATCTTCACACCGTAGTAACTTACGGCAGCGTTAACACCCAGCCGTGCTGCACACAAATATGACAACTTCCCACCGAGGCAGAATCCTATGGATCCCACAACGCCTGATGTTTCCCTGCTAGCACGCAGAAAATCTAGACCATACTTTAGATCATTTATCAGTTGATCCACGTCTAGTTGTTGATTGAGTGTTCGACCTTCCTTTAAACCCGCCTCTGTATACGGTAAGTAACGATTGGGTTCTATGCGCCAGAACACATCGGGAGCAAGCGCGATAAAACCCTGATCAGCCAAGCCGTCAGCAACGTCGCGGATATGCTCATTCGAGTTATATATTTCAGGAAGCACGAGGATTCCTGGACCTTGTCTCGAAGTCGGGTAGGAAACGAACGACGTATATGATCCGTCATTTGTGTGAATTTTTAGCTTCTCTGCCACCAAAATATCCTACAACGCATCAATTGGGTCGATCGGGACCATATCTGCGAACGGTTGGTTTTGTTCGAAAAGTGTGCAAGCCGAGATAACTGCCGCTTCACCACGCGGTGGACCCACCACTTGTAAGCCAACCGGACGTTTGTCACTTGTGAACCCGCACGGTATAGAGGCTGCTGGGCAGGTCGTAAGAGTTACCATCCCACAAATCATAAGCCAGTCGATATATCGTGACAGATGGATCCCCGCTACTTCGGTCGGGTATCGGGCCTGACCGTCAAATGGGGGCACTGCTGCTGCTGGACACAATAAAAGGTCGTAGGTCTTAAAAAATTCAAGAGTGCGTTGGTAAAGTGCTCCCCGTGCGCTGGTTGCGGCCGCTATCTGTGCACCCGACATTTCCAAACCAGATTCGATATTCCAGACGATTTCCGGTTTAAGTAATTCCTTTTGTTCCAAAAGCTTGGCGCGGCCTCCAGCAAAAAGTTGGCCTCGGAGTACGTGAAAGATTTCATCGGCTCCGGTGAAATCAATACAAGCCTCTTCGACGGTGATACCCATAGCCGCAAAAGTTTTGGCTGCCTGTTCACAGGCTTCCTGTACNTTATCTTCTACCGGAAGGAATCCAAGATTGGGGCTAAATGCAATTCGTTTCGGAGGTCGTGGATGTTCTACTGCAGTTACAAACGGCGTGTTTGGCGCAGAAATTGACACCGGATCACGGGGGTCATGCCCGACTTGTGCATCCAACATGAGGGCAACATCCCCGATATTCCGCCCCATGGGTCCATCCACGCTGAGATCGTTGAACGGGAGCGATGTCGGGCCATGGGCTACTCTGCCCGGACTTGGTCGGAGGGCTGCTATTGAACAGAAGCTAGCTGGATTTCGTAGGCTTCCTCCAAGATCACTTCCGGTTGCCAACCATACTTGTCCTGCTGCGAGTGATGCGGCGGAACCTCCAGAAGACCCGCCTGCAGATAGCTTGGTGTTCCATGGGTTGTGTGTATGACCGAATACTTCGTTGAATGTGTGCGATCCTGCCCCGAATTCCGGCGTATTGGATTTGCCAATTATTATGGCGCCGTTGTCTTCGAGCCGTTCTACTAGATAATCAGAGTGCGTGGAGATATGTTCAGCATGAATAGGAGAGCCCCAAGTCGTGCGTACACCCGCAACTTCAATAAGATCTTTAACTGCAATAGGGAGGCCATGGAGATACCCCGGTGGAATATCTTTTTTTGGATGTTCCAGTATATGGCGTGCATTTTTTCGTGCGCGATCAAAGCACAGTGTCGGCAGTGCATTTATTTTGTCGTCGGTTTTCCTGATCCGCTCTTCTGCAGCGTCAATTAGCTCCATCGGTGAGATTTCACCTTTTTTAAGATTGGATACGGCATCGCGTGCCGTCAGTTTAAACAGATTTTCCATAAGTTATGATTTCATTTAAGAATTGTTAAGGCGTGATAATAGCAGAATTAGAAATTTCTGTTTTTTTCNNTGTTCCTATAATTGATGCGACAAAAGGATTCCGAAATAATGGATCGGTGTTCTATTTAGCTGGAAAGATAATCAATTGCCGCGGTTACACCTCCCGGCTGGTATGGAATGCCTTCCTGTTTTAATGTCATTTCTACCGCCGCTAGGGTTCCACANACCATAGGCTCGTTAAGGTCTCCAAGGTGTCCGATCCGAAAAACCTTGCCTGCAAAACGTCCCAACCCGGCGGCGAGTGTCACGTTTGTATTATTCTTGCATCTTTTTCGTAGTGTATCGGCACTGTGACCCTTGGTCAGCAAGACTGCCGAAACTGAATTGGAATGTTCACGCGGATCTAACGAGATCAACTCTAGGCCACCTGCGGCGCCCCAATGGGAAATTGCTTTTCTCACGGCGCCAGCAAGTTGCGCGTGACGGTCAAAGACATTCTCCAGCCCCTCTTCCTTGATCATGCGAATGGAAACCTGAAGTCCAAAAAACATGTTGATAGCAGGTGTGGACAGGAAACCTGGCGTTTCGCCGTCTGGCATCAGTGCTCTCCAGTCCCAGTATTTACGGGGCAGTTGGCTTGACTGGGTGAAGGCCCAGGCTTTTTTGCTAACACCATTGAAGCTTAGTCCGGGTGGTAACATAAGGCCTTTTTGTGATCCGCCAACAGCTACGTCTACTTTCCATTCGTCCATTTGAAAATCAATTGACGCAAGGGAAGATATTGTATCGACGAAAAACAGGGCCGGGTGGTTCGCGGAATCTATTGCGTTGCGAACTTCGACTAGCCTCGTTGTTACTCCGGTCGATGTTTCATTATGAACAACGGCGACGGCCTTGATCTTGTGACTGGTGTCTTTGACAAGGTGATCAAAAATTAGATCTGGGTCTGGGCCATGACGCCAATCACCTGGTAAATATATCACTGACAGGCCGAGGGCCTCCGCCATACTTTTCCATTGGTCAGAAAATGCACCCGTCTCAGCCATGAGCACTTTGTCACCCGGAGAGCAGGTATTGACCAAAGCCGCCTCCCAGGCNCCATGNCCAGCGGACGGATAGACCAGCACAGGGTATTTTGTTTTAAAGATATCTCTNAGCCCCTNAAAGCATTCTTCCGCGAGCAGTTGAAACTCTTCACCCCGATGATCAATAGCTGGTCGTGCAATTGCTTTAAGGATTTNATCCGGCATATTGGTGGGGCCCGGGGTGTGCAGGAATTCGCGGCCGCGAGAAATTTTCATTATCGGTACATCATTAAAATTAGTAGACAGGAGGTCAAAGGAGGGTTTGTCACCAAAAATTTATGGNCAGTGCCACCGAANCAAAGGCAAAGGCGGTNTTCCTATAATTTGGTATTGTAATGACGGGTTTTTGNTAAAAACGCAACATAGGATATAATTGTATTGATTAGTGGCGCTAGAGAGAAAAAGCTAGATACCATGAAGAAGATTTTGACAGAAAAACAGGTAGGNGATTTNAGACGGGATGGGTGCCTTTTCCCGGTTCGTGTCATGTCTTCCGGTGAGGCGGCTCAATGCTATACTGGTTTTCAGTCTGTGGAAGCCACCTGTGGTGGCGCGTTGTCTGGACCCGTACGTTACAAACCACATCTGCTTATTACTTGGTTAAATAGTTTAGTCCGACATCCGAAAATACTTGATGCTGTAGAAGATATCATTGGCCCCAACATTTTATGTTGGGCTTCGAGCTTCTTTAACAAGGACGCACGCGATCCAAGTTTTGTGTCATGGCACCAGGATTCGACTTATTGGGGATTGAGCCAGCCTGATGTGGTGACAGCGTGGGTGGCATTTACGCCGAGTAGGATAGCTAACGGGTGCATGCGAGTAATTCCAGGGACGCATATGTTTGATCAGATGTCTCATGCCGATACGGATGGCAAGAATAACTTGCTGAGCCGAGGTCAAGAAGTAGAAGTCGACGTGGATGAAAGCCAGGCGCTTGATGTTGAACTGGAAGCCGGGGAAATTTCCCTACATCATGTACGTTTGATTCATGGATCTCCACCCAACTTGTCGGATAATCGTCGAATTGGATATGCAATTCGTTATATTCCAACTCATATAGANCAGCTATACTCGGATGAAGACACTGCAAGCTTGGTAAGAGGTGAGGATCAGTTCCACAATTTTGTTCCTGAGCCAGTTCCTTCTTCTGATATGGATCCAGCTGCTCTTAAATTTCATGCAAAGGCAAACGCTGTTTCCGGACAAGTTTTGTATCGGGGTAGCGAAAAACAACCTTATTTTTCTCCTAATGGTACCGATACTGCGGGCCAGTCATCGGAACATGCGTAAGATAGAGTGAGTNAAAAAACGTTGCACTTCAAAATTACTAGATAGGAATAGGTGGAGCAGTGCTGTGTTAAATAATNAGCAGGTGGAAGGTTATAATGAGGACGGCTACATCATAGTCGAGAATGTGCTTGATGAGGANCTGCTTTCGAAACTGCGTAAAGTTACTGATGAGGTAACAAGTCGAGCTGCNGATCTTACCGAGTCGAACGACATCATTGATCTAGAGCCGGGGCATACAAAGGATCATCCGAAAGTTCGTCGTATTAAACGCCCGCATTTAGCTCACGAATTTTATCGAGTTCTGTGTGGTGCCGCATGTATAACAGACCTTCTGGCCCCATTGATCGGTTCAAATATACGGTTGCGCTCGGGTGGCAAAATCAACATGAAGTCAGCCCATTNTGGTGCTCCGGTGGANTGGCATCAAGATTGGGCGTTTTACCCGCATACTAATGACGACNTACTTGCCGCGGGAGTGCTANTGGATGATATGACGCTGGACAATGGGCCGCTTATGGTCCTACCTGGTAGTCATAAGGGTCAAATTTACGACCACCACTCAGGTGGAGCCTTTTGTGGTGCTATAGACCCGACTGCAAATGATATCGACTTTAACCAGGCGGTTCCATTAACTGGTAAGGCCGGATCTATGACCATTCATCATGCACGCTTGGTCCACGGNTCTGAGCCCAATAACTCTGGTGAGCAGCGGCGTCTTTTGCTCTACGAATATACTGCGGCCGACGCATGGCCGATGGCTGGAGTTGAAACTTTGAGTAATTTCGAGGAATTTAATAGCCGGATAGTGCTGGGCTTGCCGACTGTGGTACCAAGGGTTGAAGCGGTGCCTATTCGCATGCCGTTTCCGAAAGCCCCGTATCAGGGGTCCATCTATGAAAATCAACGTACGTTAAGCAATAAATACTTTGAACATTTGACAGATGCTGAGCCAGTCCGCACAACTACGTTGGCTTGAACCAGCAGTGGAATTCTTGTTATCCGTCAAAATAAGTTGAAGGTATACAGGAAGTATTGGTATTTGGGTCTCCGAAGTTCAGACATTTCCCGTTATTTCATTTACGGTTGTGTCAAAGACGTTATAGACACGTTTGATATCCTATGGGGGTATGGGAATGGTTGTCGTTAGTGCGGATAAACTAGAGACCCTGATTAAAACAATGTTTGAGCAGGCGGGTTCCGACGATGAGGAAGCGGGGAACGTATCGTTCAACCTCGTTGAGGCGAACCTCAAGGGTCATGATAGCCATGGGGTCGGTCTGGTCCCTCGATACATACAAAATTGCCAAAATAAGGTTCTTATGCCTAACGCCCATATGTCGGTTGAAGAGGACAAAGGGGTAGTTCTTCAAATGACAGGAAATATGGGTTACGGCCAGGTTGTCGGGAAGGAAGCAACGGAGTTCGCTATCTCGCGAACCCAGGAATATGGCGTGTGTGTTGCAGGGCTACGGAATTCTCATCATCTTGGCCGCATTGGTGCATGGGGAGAGATGTGTGCCGAAGCCGGCCTAGTCTCGATTCACTATGTTAATGTNATCGGTCACCAACCTCTCGTNGCTCCTTATGGTGGAGCTGAAGGAAGATATGCAACAAACCCTTATTGTACCGCGATACCTGCTCCTCCTGATGGNGAACCTATTATTCTTGATATGGCAACNAGCAAGGTTGCAATGGGCAAGGTTCGTGTAGCATACAATAAAGGCGAAGACATGCCTGACGACTGTTTGATTAACCCCAACGGCGCCAAAACCAATGATCCNGGCGTAATGTTTCGAGAACAGATAGGTGCTTTGCTTCCTGTTGGAGATCATAAAGGATCGGGNTTGGCGTTAATCGCTGAAATNTTGGCTGGNGCTCTNGTAAACGGGGGTACTTGTGTTCCNGNCAATCAAAAAACNGGTACAATTCATAACAACATGCTAAGCATTNTCATGGACCCCGCTGCCNTNGGAAATGTTGACTATTTTAGATCAGAGTTATCGGGGATNACTGAATACGTNAAGTCTGCCCGCCCTGCGCANGGAGTGGANAAAGTNTTGGTNCCAGGGGATCCTGAGCGNCANTCTATGGNCNAACGGGGGGCAAAAGGAATTCCNATTGATGANCAGACTTGGCNGGAGATNATAANNTCNGCNGGCAGCGTAGGCATTTTAGAACCAGTTGCTCTGGAGCTCGCCGGTCAGGCACGGCAGGTCGCTAGTTAAGGAACATGCTAAATATATGGATCGGGATATAAACTTCCTGGTGTCATACGAAAAACCACTAGGGCAATATGTGTGCTGGCGGGTACCGCGTCAGCGCAGGCTTGATCTGAAACGACAGATTTTTTGAATGCACGGTGAACCCTGGTAGTAAAAAGATGACTTCACCCCCTCTCGTAAAGGAAACATGGTCGGATCTCCGAGAATTGATTTCCGGGAGCCGCATCGTCCTATTTCTTGATTTCGACGGCACTTTGACGTCTGTCCACGATAGGCCGGAGTTGGCTCAACTGTCTCGCTCGATGCGATCNAGGTTGTGCCGNCTGGCGTCAAGTGTGACTGTAGCAATTGTGTCAGGTCGCGATAGGGATGATGTTGCTGAAAAAGTGGGGCTTGAAAATTTAACATATGCNGGATGCCATGGATTTGACATCGAAGATCCGAATTTACCCCCAGTGCCCAAATTTGCTCACTACGTTACCGCTGGTGAAGTAAAGGGCTTCGGGGAAGCAATAAGGGACGCTGTGGGATCGGTTTCGGGGACGATTGTTAAAGTAAAAACATGGGCCGTGGCTGTTCACTACAGGGAAGTTGCTCCTGGGGATATTGATCACCTTGAGAGTTCGATAATGAAACTGGTAGACAGTTGTTCTAAATTTCGCGCTCGAAAAGGGAAAAAAGTAATAGAAGTAACTCCCGATGTTGATTGGGATAAGGGACGAGCAGTAGCTTGGTTACTGAATATATTTGAAGAAAGAGACGGTCCCGCACTGCCTATTTATATAGGCGATGACATTACTGATGAGGATGCTTTCCGTACCTTGAGTGGACTTGGTATCACGATATTGGTTAGCGGTCGCGATAAAGAAACGGNAGCCAGTTTCCGCGNAAAAGATCCTGNAGAGGTCGGGTGGTTCTTGGATCGAGTTCTTAANTTGCTTGAAACTCGATAATACCCAAATTTTGGAGAATATGTAACCACAATAAAACNATTTAATTTTANCAACTTCCGGAAAATAATTAAAGTATTANATNTATTTCTAAGTGGTCGATTGGNCCCTTCCGTCATCACTGTTACTNGCCTTGCTCANGCATACTCTCAATTNCTTGTGCTCTCCCAGGAAACAGTGCCGTTACTGTTAGANGGGGAAGGAGGNTTCTCTTGCTCCGAATGTTTTGCTCTTAGTAGTCCCATGAGAGTTCCGTTTGGTCTGGGCGCAGTACATGCTAGGTTGTGGTTAAGGGATAGATGATCCGCTTTTGGCGGGTGTGGCAGGGGTTCAACAACTAGGCTCCCCAATACGTATTCGCATAAGGGCCGTTTTGAAAATCGGTCTACCGATACTGAGTGGTGTTCTATAATAATAGGCTGAGGTTATATTTTGGATCTACGGGTTTCCTGACAGAGCCAGGTTGGCTGTTGAGTCATGATNCCCCAATACGATCTTATCACTTGTTCTTGCGAGCGCATTGGTGTTTCTTTTAGAAGACTGAAATTGTTTGAGTAGTGGGTAAGGATAGTTATTGTCCGGGAAAATGGCGAAGGCGGCAAACTAGAATGAATATTTCAAAACATAGTTTGGCCAAGGTAAAACTCTTATCGGATGTCGCCCCCGAATCACTGGAAGAACTCAGTAACAATTGTCGTTGGCGGGAATTTAAGACTGATGAGGTTGTCTTAGATCGTAACAACGTCTCCCGAGAGGTATATTTCATTACTGATGGTTCCGTTCGGGTAATGAATTTTATTGGGAAGGATCGCGAAGTGACTCTGGCGGAAATAAAAAAAGGTGCTCATTTCGGGGAACTTGCAGCTATTGGATCACCTGAGAGAACCGCCCGGGTCGTTGCTCTGGAGAAGACGATAGTTGCTGCAATGTCCCGGGACTATTTTATATCGATGTTGCTAAAATTTCCCGAAGTATCGTTACGCTTACTGAGGGATCTGGCATACGTTATTTCATCAATGAACGAGCGGGTTGCGACGTTATCTGTTACGGCACCACGACAGCGGGTATACCTTGAACTTCTTCGCCTTGCCGTGCCAGATCCACGTGGTAGAGGTGATTGGGTTATTGAGCCCTTGCCTAAACACGATGAACTAGCTGCATGGGCGGGAGTCGACGTAGAAGAAGTTGCGCATGCCATCGGCAAATTAGCGCGGGAGAAAGTATTGGAACGGCAAAACAGAACATTGGTTATACACGATCGTGCTAAGATGCACGAAATGTCAGGCATGTAGATAGCAACTCAACAAAGTGAGCTATTACGATGAAGTCAGATGACTGATATTTTAGTGTGCATCTTTCTGTTGATTTTACTAACCGGCTCTATTTATGACTTAAAAAGTTTTAAGATTCCCAACTATGTAGCCTTGTCTGCAACTTTCCTATTTTTGCCAGTTGCATTGTTGGAGCACATGTCACTACCGGAAATTTTGCTTCATATTGCGGCTGGAGGTGTGGTCCTTTTAGCTGGATTTGTTCTGTATTCCTTCAACTTCATTGGTGCTGGAGACGTAAAAATGTTAGCGGCGTCATCCATCTGGTTTGGGTTTGCGGAATTACCTATATTTCTGTGTGCTGTCGCAATCGGAGGTGGTTTCCTTGCGCTGTTACTAATTATTTTTCGTAGGGTAACATTACCGACTGCTTGGGCGCGGGTTGGTTGGATCCAAAACTTGTACAAGGAAAGGGGTATACCCTATGGAGTAGCAATCTCTGCAGGGGCGATCTTGTCATATCCCCAGTTGTTTTCCTCTCAGGTCTGACGCTTGAGTGTTAGACTCTTTACCTTAAATAAGGAAGATTTGATAATTAGAGCCATAGAACTAGGCCACGTGCAGTTCGGCTCTGAGAGCGGAGTGCGAAAATATGGGTGCTCACGTCTATCAAGGGTACCGGGGCCCTGAGGGGAATATTGTCACCGTTGATGGTATCCTTTTAGATCCCTGCTCAAAGGTAACATTGATTCCGTCGTCTGAGTTTGAATGGGGCTATAGTGGGGGAGGGCCGGCACGTTTGGCGTTTGCGATCTTGGCGCATCACTTTGGCAACGAAGAAAAAGCATTATCGGCTTACCGAGGTTTTCGAGATAGTGTAATAGGGGATTTCAGGGAGGATAGCTGGAGTTTGACAACTTCCCAGATAGAATTATTTTTTCGTGGCTCGGTGGAAGTTCCCATGACATTGAATGAGTTATTTCGTAGAGTTAGGGGCAACAAAGCGTCCTAATATTTGGCATTGAACTTGTGTTCAGGTAAATAATGCATCAGGCGCTTTCGTTGCTTTCTTTATACTACTTTATTTATTTGATATTTTTTCGTAGAGATTCCTGTATTCCTGTTGACATACGAAAATGGGACTGATTTTTAGTAGCTAATGAACTTTCTTTAAGGGCTCGCACTTCTATCAATACCTTGCTATAAGAAGATATCGTTTGTGTAATATATGTGTCCGAATCGGGAAGAGGAGCCTAGGGGTATGGTACTTAAGGTTTGGAATTGGATTCTCCAATCACTGTTTCTTTTTGCGACGAGAAAGCGTGGCGCTACCGCTATCGAGTACGGGCTCATCGCAGCCGGCATAGCAGTCGCAATAGCTGTTCTTGTAGGTACACTCGGTGACCAAATAGCTGCTACCTTCCAGAGTGTTGTTGATGCCCTCAGCGGCACTAGTTAGGAAGGCTAGCAAATATCCGAGGCGTTTTTCGCGGATAGTATTTTATACGGTGTCGCGTGGCGGTTAGTGCCACTCGACGCCGGCTATTCTGGCGGTGAGCCGCTACCAAGGTAAAGCGATTAGTTATTCTAGCGGGATCTTGTTAATTTTTCTTGGCTTCGCAAAGGCCTCTTCGGTCAACTGTATATCGCCGACACCCGGCACTAGTGATGCCAGAATGGGCGAGTAGGTGTACACCACCCTTACATAAATGGTGCTATCATTTTCCGTGAGGAGACTCTCGGCTTGCGGTGGGATGGTTCCCGCGCCGGGTTGCGTTACACCAAAGTTAAATAGCCAAGCTGATACAATTGTGTCGCTGGCGTTGATTTCTACACTTTGAAATCGGTATCCCATTGAACCAACCGGATACGGAAACATGATCGCGTTTCCGGCATCAACGATATTGTTCAGTTCGGCGCTGGTGATTGATCGTTCCTGTGCAATCAGGTCAGCAACCGACTGCGTACTGAGCGCCAATTTTCGCCCTACAAAATGAAGATTTCCAATCTCAATCATACCCGCCCAGATGGCGATCATCAGGGGCAATATCAGCGCAAATTCATTTATGACTAAACCATGATTCTCCAGCCAGAAACGCTGAATCTGTTTTTTCAATCTATTGCCCCCTGAAAAGGCTCAACTCGGAACACCGCACTTGCTACATAGGTTTCTCCCCCCGGACTAGTAAAGTTTTGGAGAAAAGGAGTGATGTAGTCCCAGCCGAATCCCACTCGAACCAACACGATTTCTCCGGCGTCTCCGGTGTCAAAACTGATGGAACTGTTATCACTTGGAACGGCCGGTAGGGAGCTGATGTCTGGAAAGCTCGGAAAACTTCGGACGTCTATAACCAGTTCATCACATTGAACAATACTCGTGTTGTCACAAAGTATTGCTTGGAATTGAAGTAGTGGATCTGTTGACTGTTGGACGGAGCCTGTCCTGATTTCACGGCTGGCTGTGGCTGTAGCACCTTCGACCACCATTTGGGTGAGAAAAATGTAGCCCGTTTCCAGAATAGCAAATAGGACTATTAGGAAGGGGAAAATAACAAAAGCAAACTCAACGGCTACGGCTCCACTCGTTTTTCTCGCGGTGTAGTCAAAAAAGCGGGCGACCAACATATTCAGAATTTGATGCGGATTGCGATTCGACATGCTCACTGAGAAATCCTGAGGTTGCTAAGCTCGGCCCCAATAGCTTGGAAGGCGGAGCGCAGAGTATCCCCATCAGGCGAATTAAAATATTTTGTTGGGTCAGTCGCGCATTGTTGAAATAAGTCCTGAGTCTCAGAATCGTCCAGGTCAAAGGTTATTGTGTAAACAATAATCCCGGTGTCTTTAATATTGGTGCACACTTGTAAAAGTCGGTTATTTAATTCTGTATTTATGGCGTTCTCAGACGTATTGGTTCCTAACCTGCCTTCCGATGTGTAGCCATAGGCAGTGTAATGAGAGGTATATTTGGCATTCACTTCGTTTTGACAGAAAGAACTCTGGCTCGTCACTAAATTTNNTCCGTCCGTAAGAATGATCATCGCTTTGTTATTATCTGATTGGCTGTAGGGAAGCCCCTCCTGAAAAGGTGCTTCGGGGGACAGGATGCGCCATCCCCATGCCGCTCCCAAATGCGACATGGTACCGTTTCCTTCCCAGGGTTGCATTTGGTCAATGGCGGACTGCAGGGTCGCCTTATTATTCGTTAACGGGACCACTGGATCGGGACAAGCTTGGTTGGGTCCTCGGGTGGTCTTTGGCGTCGCATCCACTTCAAAGAATAGACTTTGGCTAGGTTCAAAAAATCCTATGTCATCGGTAAAATTCGTTGGGGAACGACCGGTCGGCAACTGATCTCCGCATTTGGGGGGGCTACCGAAAGAATTCTTATTACAGGTTATAGACGATAATGAAAAACCTGGAAGCCACCAAAGGTTTGCACAGGCGCGAAAAAGACCGTTGGTGCGAACAAGGACCGGTTCCGCCTCCCAGTAATAAGGCGCCCATTCTCCCTGAGTGGCATCCCCCTCCAGAAAGATATCTAAAACGTCGTTTGGTGCTTCTCGAGCTTCTACGCAACCTTTCCACTCAGTATCACTGACATTGGGATAAACGTTGTCTATATCAGGAAATCGGACAAGTTGACGCGAATTATCATCGTTCCCTATGTTTACCGTCGCAACGAATGGAACCAGTGCGACTTTTAAATTATCTGGGCTTGTCTGCTCTCCAAAAAGTATATCGACTAAGTCATTAGCTGCGGTCCGGAGAGAAGAAATGCGGGACGGGCTTCCAAATTGCATGGAACCCGTATTATCTAATACCAAAGCTACTTCGAGCCCGGTGGTTTCTATGACCACGGTACTTGTGCCAGATACTTCGATAGTGTCGACATTAATGACCTTAAGAAATGCAGTTTCCACTGAAGCAGTGGCTGTTAAGGTTATCGTNCTCTCCGTTTGTTCCTTGGACAGGCTCACTACCGAGCCAAGGTCTTGGGGGAAATTGGCGTCAAAATAACCTTGAAAAATAGCTTCNATNTGCTCGTCGGTTGCATTTCTNGATACCGCAACTGCGAGTGCNGCCTTATCAAGTGCTTCGCCTAGTTCTGTTTTCACGACGTATGCACGGCCGAAATCTATAGCTGCGGCTATCGACATAACGATAGGTATGGCGGCTAACGCAAAAATAACCGCTATGACGCCACCTTTAGCCCTGAAGAAGGTTTGAATGTTACTTGGGTGTACGTTAGCTATGGTGGTCCGGCCCGCATGGCGTGTACGGACTAGGGCATTTATGAACTGGCACAAAATCAGATGTACTTTTCGAAAATTAGACACCGCCGCCGCCATCGAGAGTTTCCTTAACTCATGCATCGTTAGTATGTNGAAAGTAGTATCTACTGAAACGCGTTGCCAACTAGTCCGTCCGCACGTCCTTACGAGTTCGTTTTACTGTGTGCCACTTGTAGTTATGCTTGAAGTACCTGCCGTACCGGTACTTGAAGATGGTTCCTCAGGACTATTCGTTCCATAGCACCTCGGATAACAGCTTAGTGTTTGAATGGAANCNCTTCCGCGATGTACTGTCACCTGCCTCATAGGCCTGGGTGTCACTATGATATTGGCATCGAGTATCACATTGCCCGATTTATCAAGCACCATTAAATTTGTTTCCCCAATCAGCAGCCCCATTACAAAAATTGATTTGGGAGTGTTAACTGTCACATCTGCGATTGCAGGGTTCCCGATTTGCACCACAGAAGATTCTACATCCAATTCCAACAATTTTGCTGAGTCGATTGTAACGTTGAGAATTTCATCGTTCGTCAAAGCCGTCGAAGAGGTCACGCCGGAGCAGGCAACCATTAACAGAAAGGCGCTAACAACTTTTGTCAAAAAGTTCACGAGGGAAGTTCCAGCAAGAAAAGGAAGATTGGACAAAATATTCACGAATGAAACCATTGTTTGATGGTTCGGTATACGATTCTAACTTGGTCGGCTGTTGGCCGCAATAATGGACTTCTTACATTATTATCAAGGTAGATAACAGTTATTTACATTCTTTTCCGCACTGTACAGTTGTTGTTTCAGGAAATTTTATTTTTGCCGATCCGTCGTGTGTATCATTGGAGAATTGATGGTTTGGCTCTCTCCGATATACTCCACAGATTCATTCTTTTATAAGTGTTTGGTATTTTGAGACAATCATTTGTAAGATGCTTCTTTTCCTTCTTCGTTCCGGTTGATTTACATGACCCTTGTCGATGCATTCAAAACATTCGGAGACTGCCAGTATCTTTCGCTTTCGCAAAAGATATTGACGGTTTTCGGGTTAGTCCTCTTTTGCTCTAGTTGTCAGACCCTAGGAGAGGGTCTGACACTGAATATTCTTCAGGACGTTCTGGAACAGGACCAGTCTGGCTCCACGGAGACGGTTAAGCGGCTTGACCGGGTCGTAGAAGCCAAGCCAAAGGTCCAACACGATCTGGTTGGCGAAAGTGTTGGGGTTGTCGAAACGAGGCCTGACAACTCAAGGATGTCCGATTCTGAGGAGANAGCGATAATTAATGCGTTGAAAGAGGCCGCCCTGGGTGCGGAGCGGCAACATCGTTATGTAAGTGCTGCAGTCCATTATCGACGTCTGATGGAGCTGAATCCTCGAGATGCTCGGGTTACGTTGGGGCTTGCAAGGAACTTGCGTTATGTAGGGTCCTCTAACGACGCCGTATTAATTTTAAAGGCCTCATCTTTACTTGAGCAAGAACGCCTGCTGCAATTTGAGCTCGTAAAAGCCCAAATAGCGAGCGGTTTGTTGAGCGATGCAGAGGAGAATCTAACGGCATTAGAAAAAGTGGCGGCGGACAACTGGGAATTGTATGCGTTGAAAGGTCTGATCTACGACCATACAGGACGTTTTTCCGATGCACAGCGGTTGTACAATGAAGCTTTGCAGTTTTCCCCAAGGAACGTTTCCGTACTAAATAATTTGAGTATTTCTTTGGCCCAATCGGGAAAGCTTGATGAAGCCATTTCACTTCTTTCAGGACTGGTGAATAGTGAATATACCAATCCCCAGTTGAGACAGAACCTTGCACTATTATATGGTTTGAAGGGAGATTTTGTGAAAGCTAGTAGTCTAGCCAGTGAAGACTTGCCTCCGGAAACGGTCGCAGGAAATCTAGCGACTTTCCNAATGATTCACGACTAGCAATNTAAGGATTTGGCACTGTCTTCACAAAAATGTGAGCCCGGCAGGTGCAAGAATTACTACAAATAGTACGGGTAAGAAAAATACAATCATAGGAACAGTAAGCTTTGCCGGTAAGGAGGCTGCTTTTTTCTCTAGAGCTGTCATTCTTTCTTTTCTATTTTCGTCAGACAAAACATTTAGTGCCTGACTAAGAGGAGTTCCGTATTTTTCTGATTGTGAAAGCGTCGTCGATAATGACTTGATAGGTGGTAAATCTGTCCGAGTAGCGAAGTTTCTGTATGCGGCGGTCCTGTCTCCAAGAAATGCCAGTTCGGCCGCTGTTAGTCCTATTTCTTCTGACATTATTGGGGAGTCGTCGAATATATCTTCGGAGACGCGATTAAATGCGGCTTCAATAGATTGTCCCCCATTCACACAAATACCAAGTAAATCGAGGGCTTCCGGATAATAGAGGCTTAACTCCTGACGGCGCTTTGTAGCTAGATTTTGTACCCAGATACTCGGTAGGTAGTATCCTATGACAGCTGCCAGGCAGATAATCAGAAGCTTTATTGCAAAAGATACATCTGCCTCTAGAAACGGTAACACCAAAACTGCAAATACCGATAGCCCTGCCGCAAATGCAAATCTCGAAAAGACATATGTAATCATTGCGGATCTGCTGCGCCATCCGGCGGCCATCAGCCGTTCCCTAGTTTTTTTGTGTGCGGTCAACGTCTCCAATTTAAAGCCCTGGAGAAACTTTCTCATCAATCCGACTTTGGTCTCCGTCCTTGCTTTTGCGCGTCGTTCCGCGAGTTCTGACCGCATTTGCTCGCTCAGGTTCTCACTGTGTTTGGATAGAGTCCTGAGGCGCTCACTTCGCTTGTCAGTTTGAAGAAACGGGATTCCTATAGCTAGCAGGACGGACATGGTCCCGAGGAAACTCAACGCCAGGATAACGGTTTCTTGAGCAAATAGGTCGATCATCGTTTTACGTCTTAAAATTGATCATATTACGCATCACAAGTATCCCCAAAGCCATCCATCCCAGCCCGCCACCTATTAGAAGATGTCCAGTATCTGTAGTGAACAACACTTCCATATATTCCCAACTCAAAAATGCTAATGCCCCTCCAACGAGAATTGGTAGCGAGCCTATAATTGCAGCGGATGCAGTCGCTTCGCTTGCCAGGGCCACCGCCTTATCGCGCATTTGTTTCCGGTCACGAAGTACTGTCGATAGGTTTTCTAACGTATCAGCCAGATTTCCTCCTGTTTCCTGTTGTATCTGTATGACCACGGCAAAGAACTTGTATTCTTTGGTTGGCATTCGCTCCAAACCACGTTGTAAAAGCTCAGGTATTGTCAGTCCTATTTTTTGTCCTTCCACCAGGCGGCTAAATTCATCTCCTACTGGGTCTGGGATTTCTGTACTCACTATATTGAGGCATTCGGCTACGGGGAGCCCCGATCTTACGCCACGAATAATTATGTCTAATGCATCCGGAAAATTAGCCGTAAATCTTTTTTGTCGTTTGTTAAATAAGATCAAAAGGACCCATTTCGGTAGAAAATAAGCGGTAAACAGACCAGATGCGAGAATGACATACCAGGGCATGGCGAGGATGTAGACAACTCCCATAGAGATTACACTGACCAGGACCGACCCAAATAAATAAGCCCGAACATTCGATTCTAGCCCTGCCTTCAGCATGGCTGATTGTATTTCGTTTTTGGCACCTTTTTTCTTTTTTCGGTTTTCCAGATCCTGAAGTTTTTGTTGTATGCGTTTCTGTCGTGGGTTCATAGTTCGGTTGCTAACGGTTTCCCGCTGGGATGTACTTAACCCAAGGTTGCGAAGCCGGCGGTTCAGCCGTAGTCGGGGTCCGGCAGAGTGACTCAGTACTATCGCCAGGGTCAAAAAGAGCAGGCACGACAGAAAACCGGCCCCGAGTATCAGCGCCATTCGTTCGTCAATCCCAACGATGCTACCCATTTGTTAAACCCAGTGCGTTGGCCAGTTTTTCCTCTAAGTTGAAATAACGTGCCTTATCCCAAAATTTTGGTCTAAGTCCGGTTGCCTGGAATTCNCCTTCGATTTTCCCATCAGATGTTTCGCCATGGAATTCATATAGAAAAAGATCTTGAAGGGTAACCGTATCCCCCTCCATACCAACAATTTCTGTAATATGTGTTATTTTTCGAGAACCGTCTCTGAGACGTGAGGCCTGCACAATAATATTTACTGAGGACGCAATCTGTTCCCTCATTGCTTTGGCAGGAAGGTTATATCCACCCATCGCGATCATGTTTTCAACACGGGACAGGGCTTCACGTGGATTATTAGCATGGACTGTTCCCATGGATCCATCGTGGCCTGTATTCATCGCCTGTAGCAGATCAAACGCTTCGGCTCCGCGCACCTCGCCCACAATAATGCGTTCGGGTCGCATTCTGAGACAGTTTTTGACAAGATCTGTCATGGTAATTTGACCCGCTCCTTCAAGATTTGGCGGGCGCGTTTCCAGTCGTACCACGTGTGGATTCTTTAACTGTAGTTCAGCGGCATCTTCGCAGGTGATGACACGCTCACCAAGGTCGATAAAATCAGTCAGGCAATTGAGTAAAGTAGTTTTCCCGGAGCCCGTACCTCCCGATATAAGTATGTTACAGCGACTTTCCGATGCCACCGCTAATAAATCAGCTCCTTCTTGTGAAATGCTGCCAAAATTTACCAGATCATCGAGTGCCAATTTGTCCTGACTAAACTTACGAATTGTAAGTGCAGCTCCATCAATAGCCAGTGGTGGTGCTATTACGTTGACGCGAGAGCCATCCGCCAATCGGGCATCACAAATAGGGCTTGCTTCGTCCACCCTTCGTCCCACTGCTGTAACAATACGTTGGCAGATGTTCATTAGTTGGGCATCGTCACGAAATTTCACATCTGTAAGTGAAATTTTTCCTTTAGACTCGATGTAAACTTTATTAGGCCCATTGACCATGATGTCTGTTATGTCGTCACGTTCAATCAAGGGCTCNAAAGGTCCAAGACCAAGTACGTCATTGCATATGTCATTTATGACCTGTTGCTGTTCCTGGTTACCTAGGACCAGATCTCTCATACTTACAATTTCGCTCACGATATCGGATATTTCTTCGCGGACCGCATCCTCGGAGAGCTTGCTCAAGCCGGCAAGGTCAACCGTCTCTATGAGGTCATTAAAAATATTAACTTTTATTTCTTGTAGGCGCTCCTTGAGACGCACCTTTTGAAGTGGATCACGTCGNTGCAGAGACGCGTCATTTTTTGCCTCAGCCGCGGCAAGCCCTTCCTTCGGTTCGGAATCATGCCGAAATAATTTTACCGAGGGATCATTCTTGGTTGGGATTCCTGTTTCTTCTTCTGAGGTCGTTCGTTTTCCAAAGTCTTTTCCAAACATGATACTATAGCCCGAGGATTATTTTTTTCGGAGAAAAGGCAGAAAAGAATAGCTCGGTCGACTTTTTTCAGGATCCAATCGACCACTAATTTCTTTGCTCAGTCGCATAAGTTTCTGGGTCACCTTGCCGTGCTTGTTTGCTGTTACCACTAGTTCACCGTTATTCATTGCTGTGCCGAACACGATAGGTTCATATTGAATGGAAAATAGTGGGACACGTTCNACCGCAGTCTCAAAATCCTTGACTCTCAGTTCGGTCTTCTTGGAAGCTCCAATCTTGTTCAACAAAAGTCGCGCCGGGGTGTCAACACCACGTCCATCTTCAAGAAATTCCAGCATGTTCTTGGTGTTGCGAACACCCGCTAAATCTGGGTAGGCTACAATGACTGTCTCGTCCGCTTGTAAAAGAAGTTCTTGCACCCAGGAATGCCAAACGTTTGGCAGATCGAGGACAACAAAATTTGAAAGTTTTCGGACTAGGCCTAACAGCAGCTCAATAGACTCGATCCCTATATTCTGCCTTTCTGCAAGATTGGCGGGAGCCGTCAGAACGGATACATGGTCGTTGTAGGGGGACAGGAAGCGCTCTACCAGAGCATTATCCAATCGGTCCGGTTGATCCAATGCATCTGCCACCGTTTGTTTTGAATCGATATTGAACTCAAGCGAGGAAGTCCCAAAAGCCAAATCTAAATCGACCAGCGTGACTTTTTCTTCATATGTGTCTGCCAAGCCCCACGCCGTATTCGCCGCAATAGAACTGCTTCCAACACCACCACCCGCTCCAATAAACGCAATGACACGTGCCTGTGTGGTTGGATCTATGTCCGAAAACGTCCGTTCAATCGAGCCTAGAACCTGTTCTGCATGGGTGTCTCCGGAGAAGTAGTCGGTTAGGCCCATAGCGATTAACTGCTTGTAGAGGTGTATGTCATTTGCGGCCCCTAGTAGCATGACCCTCGTTTCCGAACTACACTGCTGTGCCAAGATTNCAAGTTGCCTCAGAATTTGCTCTTTCGTTTGCGTAGACTCGACGATTACCAGATTCGGGGTAGCTCCTCGACCTAGAGCGTCCGCCGCATTCTCAATATCGCCGGCTTGTACAGAAACACTGCATCGCCGCAGTTTTTGGTGCCTTGAAAGGCTTTCCAGGAGTCTTTCATTCTGCTCGGAAACGAAGAAGGCATGAATGCTAAGTTTGAGAATGTTGGTGCTCCTAAGATGCTACTGTGCTGATAAAGCCGGAGAATGTTGAACACCCTGTATCGACGTCTCTTCGCCTGCACGATAGAGTTGAATGATTCGCTCTAGCATTTGAGAATCTGCGATGCTACCTGCACTTGCCTGTCGTAAGTCTTGCGGATTGGAAATCATCAGACCGATATTCCTTTGGTATGCGCAGCCGTAGTTCTTGGTAGGCAAGTTTGTTGGGTTATACCCGGCTTCACCAGACCAGTCTCCACANTTGGGGACTTCAACCACTGAACCAAGAAAGCTCAGTGATATATCAGCAGTATTTTCTGTTGGGAGTTCCTCGTTGACCAGCACATCTATTTCCGAGGGGAGAATCCCAAACTCTTCAAGATACGCGATCACCGAAGTTATTCGATTGGTCTCTTGAGTATCCCTTCCTTCCTCTCGGGCGGTAAGCGTTATATGCCCCTTGGAAGTTCGGTGAAAATTTTGGATAAATTCTATGAATACCTTGGGGTCGTTGATTGCTATCAATTCGTCCGAGTCGGAAAAACCGAGTTCAGTAGAGAATGTCTTATGCACGACCTCGATCGGATACGTTTTACGATAGTCATTGGTACCGGTAGGTGGGGGAGAACAGGCCACGAGGCAAGTTACAATCACTCCCAAAAAAGAGATCGGCCAAGCAGTAGACGTTTGAAGAGCTGGCTGCATTTCTAATTTTCCGTACCCTTTTTCCACACTNTTTTCTGAATTTCTCAGTCAGCGCATGAAATAGCCGATTGGGCCACCAATAAGTGGTATCATATCAATATTCTTATCACCGCCGTATTGCTTGTACAAACGCCCAAGTACCACAAGGTCAAAGTCACTAGGAGTAATAAAACCGTCCGTTGGGAGTGCTAGGGGCTGCTGGTCATCGGTTGGACGAACTAACAGTGCTTCAACAAGTATTATCAATTCCGACTGGTTGCGTTGAAATGAGGGGCTTCGGAACAAGGCACCTAATATAGGTATATCCTGCAACCACGGGATACCGTCAATTTGGGTAAATTCGTCATTTTGAAGTAATCCCGCGATCATTAAGCTACCACCGCTTGGTAAGTTGACCGTACTTTCTACAGTTCGAGAGGACAAACCAATGACATCGATTGATGTGGCTCCCGCATTTATGGGGATAGTAAGCTTATTTTCTTCTGATAACCGGCTAACTTCAGCGGCAACCCGAAGGCTAATGTGATCATTTGCCATGACTACGGGCGTAAATTCTAATCGAACGCCGAATTCACGAAACGTGATAATCACGTTCCCCGTACTGTCTATACCGCCAACAGAAGGAAACTCACCACCTGCCAAAAAGTTCGCTGTTTGTCCTGAAATTGCAGTTAAGACTGGTTCAGCCAAAGTCTTCACCAATCCTTGCCGTTCTAAGGCACTGTACGTCGTAGTGGGGATGTTGGTTGTTCCAAACGCAAGCTGTCCACTGCCGGCTAGGTTTAAGGCGTCAAAGCCAAAAGTGCTAAGCTCAAAAACGTACTCACCATTATTGATTTTGAAGTCATAACTACTGGATAAACCAAGGTTTTTTAATACGTTTCGCTGCATTTCTGCAATTCGTACTTGGAGTAGGACCTGTTGATCCCCCAAAATCTTCACGAGGTTAACAATGGCGTCGTCCTCTTCCACGAAACGAGCTGCAACCGTACTTATATCAGCCGACTCTTGTGCTGTGTGAACGACGCCCGTTATCATTATACTGTTATTGATGGATTTAAGAGTAACGTTGGCGGATGGCACCACTGCGCGGATCGCGGCAGTGGCTGCGGCTACGTCCAGGTCGACCCGAGCGATAATATGATTTATTACGTTTCCTGCTTCATCGACGAAAAGTATATCTGTATCCCCGGTCGTTCGACCGATGATGTAAGCTTTGGTCTGAGTTTTAATGATGACGTCGGCAACCTCAGGGTTAGCTACAATTACATCACGGACATTCCGTTTGAGGTCAATAGGTTGAACTTTATTTAAAGGGAGCTCAACGATAGATGGAACACTGTCTTGCGGACTTGCAACGTTCTCTTCCTGCGCGTTGATTGACATTGGGTACATGGTCAATACCAGCCCTAACAGACAAATGATGGGCAGGTGCCAAATTTGCCAAGTTGAAACGTGAATCATTTCGTTTTTAGTTTGGTAGTTCACGAATACTTTCCTTCACGCCCCTATACACTTTAATCCCGTTCGTAGTCGGTTGTGCTATCTCAGGGTATACCTCTATCGCACTACCTGTCGGTGAAGCCTGCCTATTCCCTTCAATTAAGGACGCTGATAGCGACCGACTTATTTCGTAGTCGGTGGTGAATCCCCGTTCGTCAAAAGGAGGTTCAACTGCTAAGCTTCGAAGAGAAAGGTAAATCTCTCCCATTTCCCGCGCTAAAGAAATGACCTCGACCCCTTTAGGGGTTAACTCCAAGGTAACTGTTTTGGCTACAAGAGCTTCCTCTCCCGTATCATCAAATTCCTGATCTACAGCAACGACCCGGATATCGCTGAGAATTGTCTCTGCCGCATAACGTTTAATATTTCCATTCGTTGTTGAGGAGTCCCTAGCGGTGCTTCCCCTTATGTCCTGNGTAAGAATAACGTCTACNTGATCTCCCGGCAGGATAAAGCCGGCTGCACCTCTCTCTGGTTTAATGTCGATCGACACTGCACGCATGCCTGGTGTGAGTAGCCCTGCCATAAAACCTGCATTTGATCGGTGGAAAATCATGTTTGGGGTCATTGGAGTTCCAGCAAGCACTTCACGCCTNACCACTGCTCCGACGTATTCTTCTAGTATTGCAGCATCTTCGTTCGGGCTTATAACAAAGGCATCTGTCACCATGTCTTCTGGCCAGTTATGCCACTTCAAATGCCTTTTCTTTACTGTAGTACCGGCGGGCATATCAGTGTCTGCTGTAAGAACGAACACAGAAGTTGTTGGTTCGGGCACTTGGGCTTGCTCGACAGGCGCTGTAGCCGTCTGATTCTGTGATTCAGCTTCTAAAAACTGTTTCACCAATAATAGGGTACCGCCGGCGGCTGTCAGTGATAATAAGATAAGCCCGACTACTACGATTCTCATAATTTTTGGCTCGTTATAGAGATGGCGCTAGCCAACTATTAAGTCACAATTATACAGCCAGAATAAGCGATAGCTACCAAATCGGGAAGTTTTGCTCCATGGGTTATAATAACCCTATTATTTTGTGACTGCTGAATGGTTTCCTCTCTGGGTTCATGCTAGGATGAAATCTGAATCGGAGTTTGAAGGATTCTTATAAAGGGGTGCGTGGCCTGAAACAAGGTGCACACTATGTTATACAGTAAGCGCCCTGGTCCGATTGGACAGTAGATTGCCTGATGGGGAGGGAGGCATGAAACTATACTTGGCAACGATAGCAATAGTTATTGTAGCGATTTCCTGGTGTTCCGGAGCGCTTGAGGCGGAAGAGGTTGATACGTCTCTAGCGTTGGACACAGTACAGGTAGCGGTAAACAAGGCGAAAATCATGCGATTGAGTGCGGACGCGGATGTGGTCTTAGTCGCGAATCCAGAAATCGCGGATGTTGTTATTGATTCTCCGCGCCTTATTTTCGTTCTTGGCCTACAGACTGGGGAAACGAGCTTGCTTGTTTTGGACGAAGCTAGGGAAGAAATTTTGCATGCGAATGTAATGGTTGTTTCTTCGCTAGGAGGAGAAAAAACAGTGAGTCCTTCGGGAGGTACAATAAAAACGACACAAGTGAAGGTTCTTCGGAGAACTGAACAGACGACACTCAATTGTGCACCGCGGTGCAGCCAGGGGAATCCCGTACCTAGTCAATAATGTTCGCGGCTGCGGTTTTTAGATAGAGCTATTATTATCTCGGCGCTGGTGCTCCAGAACTGTTTGTGCGCATCGGTTTCAAATTTGAGCTTATTAAGCAAGCGAGGATTCGTCTTGCTGCTACGACGAATTTGGTCAATTCGTTGAATTTTCTTCTCCATGAACATGGACGATGTTGTGATAAAGGTGTTCCATCTATGATCAGAAAATATCATCACGCTCTGATAGTTGGCGCTGGGCCCGGCTTATCTGCCTCGTTGGTGAGGTTGTTTTCGTCTAACGGTCTACAAGTGACTATCGCGGCACGAACGGTGGACGACCTTGAGGATCTTTGTCTAGAAGCAGGTGCTACGTCCATTGTTTGTGATTCCTCCAATGGAGGCGACGTTGCAAATTTGTTCAAATCTCTAGAGGCTGTCCCGCCAGATGTGGTCGTATACAATCCTAGTGCTCGTGACCGTGGCCCATTTATAGAACTTGACCCAACTAGCGTGAAGCAGGGATTGATGGTCACGGCATACGGAGGCTTTTTGACCGCCCAAGAAGCTGTAAAACGTATGCTTCCCAATGAACATGGGGCCATTTTATTTACGGGGGCATCTGCATCGGTAAAGGGTTATGCGCAATCTGCACCATTTGCTATGGGAAAATTCGCATTACGTGGACTTGCTCAAAGCTTAGCCAGAGAACTCCACCCAAAAGGGATACATATCGGTCACTTCGTTATTGATGGTGGCATCAGAAATAGGNTGGNTAGCGAGCCGCCTGACCGGCCGGATAGTATGTTGAATCCAGACGATATTGCAAAGACTTACTGGAGTTTTCTGCAGCAAGATCGTAGTATTTGGAGTTGGGAGATTGAGCTTAGACCCTGGCTTGAGGATTTTTAATATTCAGCCGTCAAGTTTGATATNCCAGGGTGGCGGGCCGGACACCAGGTATGGTCGGTGTTAACTCATGCTGTCTGGACGGCGATACTATTCGTCCTCCGTCAGGGGCCACCAGTTGATAAAGTCATTGCGGTCAAGATTGTTGGGGACGTGCCAGCGCTTTAATTCAGGGTCCCATCTGGCACCCTTTGCTTTTGCGTCATCTTTTGCCTCGAAAGGTACGTTTAGGTAAAACCTGTCCGTTGCGATGGCTGTCACCTGTTCTATGACGTTATGATTCTCGTCAGGCCACCACTGCTTAAAATCATCAATATTTAGTCCTTCTGGTACATACCACTTCCTTATATCCGCGTCCCAGTATGCGCCACGGTTCTTACAATCGTCTTTCTCATTGTATGGACAATTCAAGTAAAACCGGTCCTTTTTTGCCACAGGTTACTCCGTCGCGTTGTTTTGTTAATTACAGAAACTAAATTTCACAGAAGATTAACTTGGTACTAACTGGAAAAGTCACTCAAAGTCTTGGGCGATAAAATAGTCTCGTATTGGCTTGTTGTTACTCTTTCGATTTTAATTGGTGCTACTCCTGTAACATTCAATAAGGTATATTATTGGCCTATCGGATTTTTGGAACTACAGAGGAGATGGTACCTGATGAGAGACGTTCTACGAAGGTTTCAAAACCAGTTTGGTGAGGGGACGGCATTTGACCTAGATTACGGNAAGTTGGTTATACTTGGGCTGCTTATNTATNTAGCTTTTTTTAAAGANTATGGCATTTAGATTAGCCGAAATTTCTACGATGTTTTATGCATATCTGCCTTGACCCCAAGTAAGTACATAAGTGCTCTTGTTCAGTGACCGTGTTCAAATAGTTTAGTCGTAGTTGCAACCGGTACAAACGAGTTCTAGGGACTGAGGGCTTCCTTCAGAAAGAGAAAGCGTTTGTAGGCAAATCCAGATAGTCCAATCCGCCCGCAATGTGTGAATAAAAGATATTTTTCTACCCCCTGATACTTCATTTGTAGTTCCTTCAAACTCGCTGTGCATTATAACTCCCTTCACCATCATTTCCTGNGCTTCTATACCTTCGAGCGTTTTTATCGAACATTGTCGTTCAACAAGAGGTTCGGCGTAAGCTGGGAAAGATGCAAGAAAGGCGAATATCACNGCATGTCGTATCCACATACTGTCCTACCATTTGTCAATTGCGTCATGTCTAGACTTACGTCGTATCGCCACAGGGGACTTCCATCCTTTGGCAAAATGGTGCCGCCGGAGTGAATCGAACACTCGACCCCACCCTTACCAAGGGTGTGCTCTACCCCTGAGCTACGGCGGCTCGTATGTTGGGGTGTCCCGTCCCTTAATCAGGCCTGTTACCCCAACAACAGCGGTGACGGACAATGCCACACACCCTATGGTGGCGCAACCGACTCTTGTTGAATATTATTTGACAACTTTGTTGAGGGTATGACATTAACACATTGAAATACCAGTAACTGAGTATATTTATGATAGAAGAAAAAAATCCTATGACTCTTCCAGGTGTGCAACGAGTGAGTAGGAATAAGCATGGGAAACGCACCCAAGAAGAACTATTACGTGAGAACCTATATAAGCGTAAACGGCGACAGCGGGAACTCGACACGACAATTCAGAAACAGCTAGAAGAATCCATACCAAGCGTTGATAAGAAGGGTACCCAAAGATAGTGTGAACGCGGTTTCGATAAGCTNGGTGACCAGTATATCCGATAGTCGTTTGTCTTTTGCCATCAAAAATAATGATAAGCTGGTGCCTGTGCGAAATCCTNGACTATTGTCGGTACGTGATCCTTGTTTTCTGATACCAAGGATGGGGATACATTTTCTGAAAAACTATCTGTGTTTGAGGGCAGGTGAGAATGACTCTGTGTTGTAGTGAAGGGTATTTGTTATCCAATGGATAAACTTTGGATCCGAGGAGGAAAGCCNCTGGTCGGGCAAGTGCGAATTGGGGGAGCCAAGAATGCGGCTCTACCATTGATGGCAGCGAGTTTGCTTACTGAAGCTACATTGGTTCTTAGTAATCTACCTCGTGTATCCGATATTGTGACAATGAAGGAACTGCTGATCGAGTTGGGAGTTGAGGTCGTCAGAGGAGAGCAATCCGATGGAGAGGCTGCCCAGGACGATAGTGATACCAGTTCATTACTTTCGCTTTCTGCTGCAGCACTGGCGACTAGAAAGGCNCCCTANGATTTGGTTCGTAAAATGCGGGCGTCTATACTGGTTCTGGGGCCGATGCTTGCTCGTACTGGCCAGGCTAGCGTATCAATGCCTGGCGGCTGTGCCATCGGACCGAGGCCTGTAGATCTTCATTTGGNCGGTTTACGGCAACTTGGAGCTGAAATTTCACTGCGCGATGGGTATATAGAGGCTATTGCNCCGAGTGGTTTGACCGGCGCATCCATATTTTTACCGAGTGCGTCCGTTGGNGCGACAGAAAACCTGATGATGGCAGCCTCGTTGGCTACCGGAGAGACTACGATCTCAAATGCGGCCCGCGAACCTGAGATATTTGATCTTGCCCAATGTCTTATCAAGATGGGCGCTGATATAACGGGGGCCGGTACTGAGACAGTGCAAATTAAGGGTGTTGCCAGGTTAAACGGTGCGGAGCACGAGGTGCTACCAGACAGAATAGAGTCTGGCACCTACGCAATAGCGGCGGCAATCACCCGCGGTTCCGTAGATTTGCTTGGAACACAACTCAATTTGTTCCAGGGGCTGGCAAATAAGTTGGGTGAGGCAGGTGTGCGCATTGCGGCCCTTAAAGATAAAGTGCGGGTAGAATTTCTAGGTGATCGGTTGGCTGGTGTTGATATCGAGACCCGACCATATCCGGGTTTCCCAACTGATATGCAAGCTCAAATGATGGCGTTGTTGACAGTTGCCAATGGCACGTCACACTTGACGGAAAATATTTTTGAAAACCGTTTTATGCATGTTACGGAGCTTGCTCGGATGGGTGCAGATATTTCGGTGAAGGGCAACGTGGCAACGGTGCAGGGTGTAGAATGTTTGCGCGGTGCACCGGTCATGGCGACCGATCTTCGGGCAAGTGTATCGCTGTTATTGGCTGGGCTTGTAGCCCACGGTGAAACCTTCGTGAATAGAGTTTATCATCTCGATCGGGGATACGAGAGAATCGAAGAGAAATTGTGTGGTTGCGGTGCGAGCGTTGAGAGGTTGCCTTCATGACCACAATTCCNGCTAAAAGTTTACGGTTACAGGCAAAAGATGAAGAAGATTTCAGGGTTATAGCGGCGTGTTTGCAGGATTCGGTTCTTCGACTCGGTGAGATGGAATATCTGCGTTCTGATAGGCGTTTTGTGGCTGTTCTAGATCGTTTCGTTTGGGAACACTCGACAAAAATAAATAAAAATAGCCCGATGCTATTTCAAGTCCAGTCCGGCTTGTGTTTTGACGGGATTGCCTCCGTGCACGTACAGGGAATTGATCAAGAATGTAAGGAAGTGATACTGGAACTTTTGACAATCGTTTTTGACCTAAACACTGTGACGTTGGTATTTTCAGGAAGTGCTGCGATAAGATTAGAAGGCGAGGATATCGTGTGTTTTCTGGAAGATGTAGGAGATCCTCGGCTTTGTGATTTTTCTCCCCGTCACCCAGTGAGGCCGGTACAATGATGAGTGAAAATGGTTTAATACTGGCGTTGCCAAAAGGTCGGTTGTTGGAACAACTCCTACCCCTTATGGTGCGCGCAGGAATNGAGCCAGAACCAGAATTCCACGATAGAAGTTCTCGGAGACTTTCCTTTAAGACAAACATNAAAAATTTGACCCTGATAAGAGTCCGAAGTTTTGACGTGGCGACTTTTGTCGCATTTGGCGGTGCACAGTTAGGGGTGACGGGGCAGGATACTTTATTAGAGTTTGATTACCCGGAAGTATATGCTCCACTTGATCTTAAGATTGGACGTTGTCGCCTGTCCTTGGCAGAGCCCACNCAGTTGGCGGCCGAAGATGATCCATCGCGTTGGAGCCATGTTCGTGTGGCGACAAAATATCCGCAAGCCACTAAACGTCACTTTGCTACACGAGGAGTCCACGCTGAGTGTATTAAGTTGAGTGGTGCGGTTGAGTTGGCACCGTTGTTAGGGCTGTGTCACCGAATTGTAGACCTCGTGGAAAGTGGTGAAACGTTAAGAGCGAATGGCCTAGTAGAGGTGGAGTTGCTTACGGAAGTGAGTGCACGGTTGATCGTCAATCGGGCTGCCTGGAAAACCCAAACTGCAGAGTTGGATCTACTGGTAGACAGTTTTAGAAGAGTAATTGATGGCGAAAAGAATTAATAAAAACGATCCAGGGTTCAACGATGTCCTTCTTGCTACGTTGTTGGAACGTAATAGAGCTGCCGAAAATGTGGATAGCGTCGTTGCATCTATTCTTGAGGAAGTCAAAGAACGTGGCGATGATGCTTTGATAGAATACACGGAACGTTTTGATGGAATAAAGATATGCCAACAGCAACTCAAGTTTTCTGCCGAAGAAATTTCATCAGCATATGCTAAGATAGATTCAGATGTAATTAGTGCTCTCAAATTTGCAGCGCAACGCATCGAGAAATTTCATCGACACCAAGTTCCGAAGGATTTTTTTTACACAGATGAAGTGGGGGTGCGGCTGGGGTTGCGTTGGCGGCCAGTTGACGCCGTGGGTCTATACGTGCCCGGCGGATCGGCGGCGTATCCGAGCTCTCTACTCATGAATGCAATTCCGGCGCGCATGGCGGGGGTCAAGCGAGTTGCAATGGTAATTCCAACGCCGAAAAATATGATAGATCCTTTGCTGTTGGGGGCCGCGAAATTTTGTGGAGTAGATGAGATTTATCGAATAGGCGGAGCGCAGGCGATCGGTGCTTTGGCATATGGAACAGAGACTATTTTGGCGGTGGATAAGATCGTGGGTCCAGGAAATTCCTATGTTGCGTCTGCCAAGAAGCAGGTGTTCGGTACAGTAGGTATCGATATGATTGCTGGGCCAACCGAAGTTCTAATTGTTGCAGATCGCGATAACGATCCTGAATGGATTGCTATCGATTTGTTGGCTCAAGCTGAGCATGATTCCGATGCTCAGTCTATTTTGGTGACCGATGATCCATCCTTTGCAGATCGGGTAGAAGACTCCATCGAAGAGCATTTGGGCGGCTTGAATCGGAGGGAAATTGCACGTTCCAGCTGGGAAAATAACGGTCTAATCGTTATTGTTGACGATCTTTCTCTAGCGCCAGAGTTAGTCGACAAAATTGCCCCAGAGCATGTTGAACTTGCGGTAGACAACCCGGACGACTTGGCGGAGAAAATAACCCATGCTGGGGCTATTTTTCTTGGCCGCTATACCCCTGAGGCGGTTGGTGACTATGTTGGCGGTCCTAATCACATCTTGCCGACGGGAGGAAGCGCACGATTCTCGTCAGGGCTGTCTGTACTAGATTTTCTAAAGCGGACAAGCGTAATGCAATGTGGTCCCGAGAGTTTAAAGTCAATTGGCACCGTTGCAATCAAGCTGGCTGAGCTCGAGGGGTTGGGAGCTCATGCTCGGTCGATAGGTATCAGAATTGGGAAGGGCTAGTTAAATGTAACACTTCCTGAAATGACGCTGCTTCGTATTGCATAGTTTTCTCGGTGTTGACACTGCTTAGGATATGAATTTTCAGATCGTTGAAATAAAACTGGATGAAGGAAGTATCGTTCGCTGGAATCCAGAGATCGACAGGGAACGTCGAGTCGCTATCTATGATTTGATCGAAGAAAATTACTTTGCTCCAGAAAGCGGGTTGATCGGGCCTTTTAATTTATACTTGGAAAGTCAAGAAAATCGATTGATTTTCGAAATCACTTCTGTGGACCCGCGTAACGGAAAAGAGACGGTTGTTCTCTCTTTAATGGGGTTTCGCCGCCTCATTAAAGACTATTTTACCGTATGCGAAACGTACTACAACGCGATAAAACATTCTCCCCCTCAGCGAATTGAGGCATTAGATATGGGTCGCCGTAGTTTGCACGATGAAGGATCAGACCTACTTTTANAACGGCTCAGGGGTAAGATTAGCGTTGATTTCAGTACTGCACGCAGGTTGTTCACCCTTATTTGTATTCTTCAGTTGCGGGGTTGATGGAGGTGCCACCAAGTATACCAGTACGTATGTTGATTTGCTGCAATACTAATGCCCTTCGTTCTCCAATGGCTGAGGGTATGGTTAAGTTTTTGCAGGGGGACACTGTTTATGTGCGGTCAGCGGGTATAGAAACTGGTGTGTTGGATCAGTTTGCCGTTTCGGTAATGGGTGAGATTGATATTGATATATCGGGCCATCGTCCAACGTGTCTTAGCAGTTTATTTTCTGAGTCGTTTGATTTGATACTGAGCTTGACGCNTGAGGCNCAGNGNCATGCCGCGAATNTAGCAGAGATCTCNACTAGTCAAGNAATNTACTGGAATACCNTTGATCCNTCTATTGTGGAAGGAAATCGCGATGTGCGGCTGGCTGCCTATCAAAGAGTTCGAGATAACTTATTAAATAGACTTAAAGATTACTTCAGTAGTAATACGTTGGTTGTGCCGGGTCCAGATATACGAATATAAAGAAAGTCTGGACTAAATGACCGCAAAGAGATCAGTTTGGATCTTAGTTTGTTTGGAAGGTAAAACAAAATAGGGTGACTAAATGGCAAAAGAAGAAGCGTTAGAATTTCAGGGTGAGGTTACTGAATTATTGCCAAATGCAATGTTCAAGGTAAAGCTTGAGAATGAGCACGAGATTCTTGCTCATACGTCAGGACGGATGAGGAAGAATAGGATACGGGTACTGGCCGGTGATAGGGTAACGGTTGAGATGACACCTTACGACCTGAGTAAGGGGAGAATTGTGTTTAGGCATAAATAGGTTGGTGAGGTCACATTTATAAAGCGTTTTTGCTTCTATCTAGAGAACTACATGGTAAAATTTGTTTTG
>PAVD01000058.1 GCA_002712985.1 Rhodospirillaceae bacterium | reverse complement strand
GGAACTAACCGTGTGGATTCCCGAGAAGTGGTAGATCGGATTGTCGGCGATTCTCCAACTGCCTTTCGGCAAGGCTCGGCAGGCCTCGACAATTTATTATCTTCAAGAGAGGTGCACGTTGTAGCAGTGCCAGATTGGAGAAGGATTAACGAAGCTGAAATGAGGGGGGTGGTCAATGGTAGGCCCCGAACTAAGTTTACTACAGTCGTTGAAATGTTAAAATTGCTTTCAGGTTAAGCACTGACATCAACTGATGGGTCGGAACTATGAAGTTTCTTAAGGCCTTTTTGTGTTCTGATGTTACTAACAAGCAGGATCGGGCGATGGTCACCTCCGTTGCCAACCTACTTGATATCGGCGAATTTCAGTTTCTCCAAATAGCCTTTAGACACTGGTACGGCAGGGAGATGCAACCCTATGAACAAGATGAATTTTTCCACGATGTCTTTATTCTAGGGAAAACGCCAACATTCTTGAGACATTTATCTCGAAGAATATATTTCGGAGACGTTGAGTGTAACTTCCACGAACAGCCTTCCCGTTTCAACATACACGATCTCAACTCGCTCAGGGTGAACAGGTCGATTGACGTAAGGAATTTTGTGAAAATAATTTCACTATTGTTGGGAGTGTTGTTTGTTTTTCTTTTGTTAGCACTGTACACGGTACGGTACGATGGGCACTGCACCACTTATTTTCCTCCCTGCCTTACTGATAACGACCTCGGGGCAAAAGAAGCGGAGATCAGTCCTCTACATTAACGTCAACCCACTCAATAAAAACTGGAAGCTAGGTTTGAAATAAGCATCGAATTGATATGTTTGATTTACCGTCAGAATATGAAACGCTTTTAAATATTTTATTTCTCGCAGTTACAGGAGCGATTGCTTACCACGGAATCCGATACCGAGATTCTGAAGGGGATGCAGATTTAGTAAGATTACTGTTCGGTTGTATAGCGGCAATGTTTTTTGTCTTGGTGCTTTTTCAAGATGTGTTGGGAGTTGTCCAATTTCATTAAGGTTAAAACTCGGTCAGGGTTTATGCATGCGCGATTTTGCATCAAGCTCTGGTACCCGCATAACCCGTTGTTCTTTTGGTAATTGCAGTTGTTCGTAAAGATAGCGNGCACGNTCGCGAACAGTTGAGGGCCTTGGATCGTATAGAATTTTATGNACAAGNCCCGGACCNGCAACGGANTCTTCGTCTGTCTGTAGCGCNATAACATAATTTTCNAGAGCCTTTTCGTGNGCGCCTTGGCGGTCAAGTATTATNCCTTTATTNGCGTGGGCGGCCGCTAATACGCCCCNGCCTGTTTGGTCATCAGNTGATAANNTCTTTTCAAGCCATNCNANTAGATAGTCAAGTTCTGCCTCCGCTTCTTGGTACTGTTCNGTTTGAATGAACACCAGTGCCCTTCCCATGAGGGCGCCTCGGTGGTTCGGAGACAGTGAGAGTGCCTTATTGAAATAACTCATTGCATCATCAAAATCGCCACTTGCCAGAAAAATTCCGCCCCGTTCAGTCTCGTAATCTCCTTTTGGTCTGTCAAAAAAACTGTCATAAAAGAGGGTAGCCCCTCCAGTGACTAGAACCGCCAAAAACATAATGACCGTGAACCGTTTCANTACATTCGGGCTCATAAAAGTATCCTCAGCAGATAATCGGTATAAAAAATTGAGAAAACCAACGAAAGTACTGCTGCTGTATAGCCAGCCCGTTTTTTCATTCTGCTTTGTAACGCTTCGCTTGCCGATAACTTTTTTCGTAAAAGNCGTCGCACTGACAATANCCATATTAAATGGCGCAGTGGTATCCAGAGTGCNACAGCNAGCAAACATGCCCATAACATAAAGTAGTCAGAGGAAAGCAAGATTGTNGCCGTTACCCAACNCGTAAATTGTCAGACTGGNTGATNCNTGNACCGAAAAGGGGGCTTTGAGCCCCCTTTTGCATATAGTTTTCTTATGCATTCGTCGTTTCAAGCCACAACACAATTTTACGTTTGTTGGGCAGGATTTGTTACCGCATCTCCAATATCATCGGTAAGTGNTTCAATTTTCTTAGATGGGAGGGAAGACATTTCCATCCTGTACGCTAAGAACCACATCATTGCTACACCCAGAATCCAAAATAGGATCTGCCAAGCCCAGATAGATGGTATACCGAATGTCCACCCCTCTGGACCTTCATTTGGAGCGCCAAATATTGTGTTGCCAATTACCGCTCCAGGGCCGATGGCGAAGAACAACCATGCAAGGGTAACTATCCAGGCGACGGGCACCAGTCCTTTCTTTTGCGGAGAAAGAGAAGCGTGTTCGCGAAGGAAATTATGGAACTTCATTCGGTGAGTGCGATCGGCTTCGGTTTGTGTCATTGCAGAAACTACAATACATACGGCCAAGTTGAAGATGATTCCCCAGCCGGCAGAATGGATAGTCCAGGGCCACCTGCCCCAAGGTAGGTCGATGCCAAACGTCCCTGCTATTGCCATTCCGAATTTTTCAGTGAAAATTACTGCGAGTAATCCAACTACCAGGCCCCAGCTTGCACCTTGTCTTGTTATCCAAGGTATCCAACATATCGCAGCCAATGATGGCCACATTTGGAATCCGAATGCGACTGCCAGGCCACCTAACAACACTAACGCATCCTGAGAGAATGTTGCCACTAGCAAAGCTGCAATAACGATGAATGCAACGCCTAATCGGCCAAATAGTTTTTGCGTCCCATGACTAGCGGTGGGGTTGAGATAACGTTTGTATAGGTCACGGGTCAGCATTCCGCCAGCCGTTGACATGTATGCCGCGCCAGTCGATTGCATAGCGGCAAGTGCACATACCGCCAGAAGTCCTACAAACCATGGTGCTACATTCCCCAGCAAATTGATGTAATGTGGCACCAGCCCTCCCTGCTTATTGGCGGTCAAATCTGGCAATACGTTTGAGATTCCTGCTGCATCACCTATTGCCGGTGTGGCTCCCAGGAAATGGGCTCCCATGCCTTGCGCTGCAGTAAAGAAAAATAGGATTAANCCAATACCAAAAGAAGAAGCCCAAACCTGCTGTGGTGCGAAGGGTGTTGGGTCGTTATTTGAGAAGGACCACATTGAAAATGCCGGAGCNGACTGAATACCCATCAGCGCAAACATATAGGTCAATACCATGATCCCGGTCCATAGCCCTCCCACCGGAGTTTCCACGCCAAGTCCTGCAGTAAATTGAATAACGCCNGGAATTGCGAGATACGCATTGTGTCCGTCCTCAGTGGCACCCCATCTTCCCAGATCTGTCTTACCAAGCGCCGCCATCGCATCGTTAAAGGAATTCCATCCACCAAGTTGGTTGTACGCTATAAATCCGATCGAGATAATGCCGAAAGCAAGTAGAATACATTGCAGTGTATCCACATACGCCACAGCNCTCAGTCCGCCGGATGCAACGTAAATTAATACAACCAATGAAAGAATCCACATGCCCCACTCCCGTGGTATCATGTCATCGGTTAAGACATTGAAAAGAAAACCTGATGCGCCCAGTTGAACACCAAGGTATGGGATGGAGAATAACAATGCCACGACTACTACTAAAATTCTGATCATGTCTCCCCTGAAATAGTCCGCGAGCATTTCTCCAGGAGTTACATATCCAAACCGCTTTCCAAGCATCCACTGTCTTTTCAGAAACATAACGCCGGTAAACGGGATAGTGATAGCGTAGAAGGATGCATACGCATACTGGAAGCCGTCTCTATAGATGAGCCCTGGATGCCCCATGAAGGTCCATCCAGAAAATGACGTTGCTGTAGCCGCCAAGACAAANACCCAAATTGACAGCTTTCGGCCGGCTATAAAATAATCTGAGGCCGTCTTTGCTNCCATGGCACTTCGCACGCCCCAGAAAATGCAGTACGCCCAATACAGCGCCACGAACACGAACAACCAGATGACTTTTGCTTCCATGACCAGTTCCCGCCAATTCTTTGTGATGCCAACTTCCAATTTCTGCCCACGAAAATTCCGTGTTCAGCCAACCGCTGGCAGCCCGGGTTACTCAGATGTAATTTCTGGGCACATTAACTCAAGGGTATTGTCTGGGCAAGGTACGGTCGCTCGAAGAAGTATGAAGGTGCTTTAAACATATTAAAATAGGAATTTACAGTGATATTTAATGCTTGAGGGGGCCTCTCAAGGCCCTTTCCAATACATTCGCGGTAAATTACGTAGTAGGCTTTGGTAACGGCGATCGCCGCTGTTAGCAACAATGATGCTTGTTTAGGGCCATTTGCTTATGGCGGTATTGGTGGGCCCGGCAGGACTCGAACCTGCGACATCACCGTTATGAGCGGCGCGTTCTAACCAGCTGAACTACGGGCCCAAACCATATACGAAGGCAGGGGCAATGATTAAGTCGGTGCAAACGACTTGCTATAAGTTCCTATGGCCAGAATTTATAGCCCTTCTGAAACGATTCCATGATCCACTAACAATATAGGGTATTAGGTATCAAGAAAGCTTCGTAGTTTGCGTGAACGAGAGGGGTGTTTCAGCTTGCGTAGCGCTTTAGCTTCAATTTGCCTAATACGCTCGCGCGTAACAGAAAATTGCTGGCCAACCTCCTCGAGAGTGTGGTCCGTATTCATTCCGATGCCAAATCGCATTCGGAGAACACGTTCCTCGCGAGGAGTTAGCGATGATAATACACGCGTAGTAGTTTCCCGCAGATTTGAATGGACAGCGGCATCAAGTGGTATAACCGCATTTTTGTCTTCTATGAAATCCCCGAGATGACTATCCTCTTCATCTCCTATAGGGGTTTCAAGGCTAATTGGTTCCTTAGCAATTTTAAGGACTTTTTGCACTTTCTCGATCGGCATGCTCAGTTTTATCGCCAATTCATCCGGGGTTGGCTCGCGTCCGATTTCGTGCAGCATCTGGCGGGAAGTACGTACGAGCTTATTTATGGTTTCAATCATATGTACGGGAATTCTAATGGTTCTTGCTTGATCAGCTATGGACCGAGTTATAGCTTGTCTAATCCACCATGTAGCATAGGTTGAAAATTTATAGCCTCGGCGATATTCAAACTTATCCACAGCCTTCATTAGTCCAATATTCCCTTCTTGAATAAGGTCTAAAAACTGAAGGCCCCGATTTGTATATTTTTTTGCAATTGAGATAACTAAACGTAAATTAGCCTCAATCATTTCTTTTTTAGCGAGCCCAGCTTCCCTTTCACCCTTCTGCACAGCGGAAACTATTTGACGAAATTCTGGAATGTCCAGACTAGCAATTGCTGCAATCTCGAGAATTCCGGAGCGTAACTCTTTAATCTCGTCCCGGCGTTCCCTGGCAAATGCTTTCCAGCCCTTTTCCTTCAGGCGACTTACTCGGCGAGCCCAATTGATTTCCAACTCATTGCCAATGTACTGTTTCAGGAAATTTTCCCGGCTAATTCTATATTTTGAGGCTAATCGAAAAAGTTTACCTTCAAGAGTCATGAGTCGGCGATTTAAGCCGTATAACTGATCTACTAGTTCCTCAATTCGAAAGTTATTAATTTCTATGCCATCCATTAACTCGGCGACTTCATTTTTCAGTTTCCCGTAGAGCCTCAGAGTCGCTGGTTTTAGTGTTTGTCTAACCGCAGCGGCATCCAACCTTTGGCCTTGAATTCGATCCACTTTCTTTGCAATTTTAGAAATAGCCCCAAAGGTTTGAACGAGTGTCGGAAGGAGTGCCTCCTCCATAGTTGAGAGAGGCACATTCCCTTCATCAGAGTCGGATTCTGTATCGTCATCTGCACCGTCATCTTCAGAGTCCTCCTCCTCCGCTGCTTCCGCCACGTTCGAGGAGCCATTGGGACTATTGTCGGTGTTATTGTTTGAGCTACCATATGTAGCATCTAAATCTATGGCTTCGCGAAGTAACATTTGTTCCGTGGTAATTGCTTCATGCCACGAGCCGATGACTTGAAGTGTGACCGGACTTTCACAGACGGATCCAATCATCATTCCTCGTCCTGCCTCTATGCGCTTCGCTATTGCTATTTCACCTTCACGGGACAAGAGCTCAACGGTGCCCATTTCCCTCAAATACATGCGGACGGGGTCGTCGGTACGACCTAACTCCTCCTCCCCTTTTGTGTTTCCAGCTGAATTTTGGGCCCCATTAGCTGTAGAGGGCGCGTCATCATTTTCCTCGTCCTCTACTACATTGATCCCCATCTCTGAGATCATTGCCATGATGTCCTCAATTTGTTCCGAGGAGTTTTTGTCAGGCGGGAGGGTTGCGTTCAACTCTTCATAAGTAATGTACCCACGTTGGGTGCCCAGTTGGATTAGTTGTTTGACAGCAGCTCCAGCAGTGTCAACTAGAGGTACGTCACTTGAATCGCGCCGGGCATTTTCTGCCGGCACTGTTGCTTCTTGTTTTGACATGAGCTTTAAAGACCTATGCCCTTGTTAATCCATGGATCCTGGAAGTGGCTGCAAAAATTGTTATCTAGTCTCAAACACCGCATTTTGCACACTTATTGAGGTAACGATATCAATGTTTGTCGATGCTGCAACCTGCCACACCACTTAAACTACATTCGCCCTACATACACGTAAAGCTCGTCTTATGCGAGTTTCAAGAAAGACCCGGAGTTTTCCCCCGCTCACAATGTATCGCAAATGCCTCTCGCCAGGCAATTAATGCGGACTCAGTATCGGTCTCAGGGCGTACAGATCGCTCCGTAATAGTTTGATTCCATTCTTTGCGATCAAACAACTTGGCTAAGATTTCTCCATGACCGCGATCGGACAGATGTGCTCTGGTCGACTGATAATCCATTTCGGACTCCTTGGTTGAGATCTCCAGTAACGCTGATCGCAGTAGGTCGAGAGAGCCATTATGAATTTCAAGTCGGGCAAAATCGTCACGTACTTCAACCAACAATTCTGGGTGACCGATGAGTATTGCCACTAGGACTCGTTCCCGGTGATTCGGGTCACCNNTTCTTTGATGGCCNCGAGNATGTGTCTGGAGCACGTTTCTTCTAACGNTGGGACTGTAACCTCCACCTTTTGGTGGAGCCGAAAACTGTCGTGTAGTAAAATGGCNCCTCATCTTGTCTTTGAAGTGCAGGAAATAACCGTCACGAATAGCTTTGTCTTTAATCTGAGATACTAGTTTGTTAAGTCTTTGTTGAAAAGAGGCCTTGCGTTCGGGCGTGTCCAGTGGACGGTTGTCTACTTCGCATGACCAGATATAATCTATCAACGAGATCGGATTCTGAATAGCACGAGCAAGAATTTCACGGTCTCCTTTAGTAATCATGCTATCCGGATCTTCGCCGGATGGCAGAAACGCAAACCTCAAGGAAAGTCCCGCGCTTAGATTTGGCAGGGTATGCTCTGCAGCTCGTCGTGCGGCGCGCTGTCCCGCTTCATCACCATCAAAGCACAAAACGGGTTCTGGTACGAAACGCCATAGTTGCTGTATTTGATTTTCCGTTAATGCAGTCCCAAGTGGGGCCACAGTATTTGGGAATCCAGAGCGACACAATGCAATAACATCCATGTAGCCTTCGGCAACGATCATGGTAGTAGTCTGGCGACCTGGGGTGCGNGCATTTGATAGGTTGTAAAGGGCATGTCCTTTACGAAAGACTTCGGTTTCTGGGGAGTTGATGTACTTAGCTTTTGATTCCTTGATAGATCGGCCTCCGAAACCGATTATCCTTCCACGATAGTCAGAAATTGGAAAAATAATTCTGCCGCGGAAAAAATCGTAACAAGGCCGATTGTCATCGGGCTTACGAACTAAGCCGGCGGCCAATGATGTTGTTTCATCCACACCCTTTTTTGAAAGAAACTCGAGTAGTTGGTTCCCCTTCTCGGGTGCAAAACCTAACCCAAAATACCGTATAGTTTTGTCGTCGAGGCCACGTTTTGAAAGATATCTTTGGGCGCATTCTCCAATGTCGGCATAGAGGCACTGTTGAAACCACCCGTTGGCCAATTCATTAACCTTGAGGAGTGAATCGATACGACGAGCTTTCTCGTCATCGCGAGGGCTCTGACGAGGAACATCTAGGCCGCACTCAGTTGCCAGCCGATGTACTGCTTCAACGAAGCTTAGCCCCTCTGCCCGCATTANGAAGCCGAAAATATCCCCATGCGCACCGCATCCGAAGCAATGGAAAAACCCTTTGTCTTCATTGATAGTAAAAGATGGAGTCTTTTCGTCGTGAAATGGGCAAAGGCCGGTATATTCTGTTCCTTGACGCCGTAGTGTTGAATGACGGCCAGCGACTTCGTTGAGTGCTACCCGGGCACGGATATCGTCAAGAAATTGGGGAGAAATGGACATTTATCTGATGCTGGTCAAATATTCCTTCACAATATTACTAGCTTTGGAAAAGTCCATCTGTCCAGGATAGGTTGTCTTGAGCTCTGCCATCGTGCGCCCCATGTCTTTAATGCGATTGGATCCAAGCCGCTCTATAACGCTGTGGACGGCGTTGACAATTTCACTTTCGTCCATTTGACGTGGTAGATATTCCTCGATGATCTCTATTTCTGCAGCTTCTCGTGCAGCTAGGTCGCTTCGGCCACCCGATTCGTATGCGTCAATAGACTCACGACGTTGCTTAACCATTTTTGAAAGCATTTGTTGGATGATTTTATCATCTGATTCCAAAGAGTCATCATTCGTCCTGGTTTCGCCACGAGCCGCGATGTCTCGGTCCTTCAGGGCCGCTAAAATAAGCCGCAAAGTTGAAATACGGCATGATGCCTTAAGTTTCATCGCCGATTTCAGATCGTCGGCAAGTTGTTCTCGCAACATTAGTANGCCACTCACTTTTAAATAAGCTGGTTGGAACTAGAAGCTATCGCCTATCTTGGTAAGACTCATCGAATCTGCAACNACCAGGCTACCGGACATAGTCTTAGACCACCGGTAACCTAACTTTGGGTTTAAATAATACAGATTCAAGGTGGTGANGACAGAGAATCTTCTATTATTTTCTAACTGATTGAAATATAACGTAGAACCTCCAGNTGNGAATCTTGACGACATGTGATCGGGTGCGTACTTTGCGGCCGACCTTGGAACGCGGCTGGATTCTTAGATTTGGTCCGGCACAGCGGAGATGAACCAACCGCATGACTGATCCAGCCTTGCTTACCCATCAACTGGTGAGCCCCGCCCCCACAGCGGTCTTAGTCCTTTCTGACGGGGCTACGTTTTATGGCCACGGAGTAGGGGCAGTTGGAACTGCAGTGGGAGAGATTTGTTTCAACACCTCTATGACGGGCTATCAAGAGATACTTACGGATCCGTCCTATGCAGAGCAAATAATTACCTTCACTTTTCCCCACATAGGGAACGCGGGGGTCAATGATGAAGATATGGAATCGCCGCAGCCGNTTGCAAAAGGTTTATTGCTGCGTGCAGATATTACGGCACCATCAAATTTTCGGTCGGCTGGCCNACTCGACTATTGGTTGAAGAAACACCGATTGGTGGGGGTCTCCGGTATTGATACCCGAGTGCTTACAACGCGAATTCGGGAAGGTGGGGCTCCTAATGGGGTAATAGCGTACGAACCNACGGGAGATTTTGATCTTCGCNAGTTACGCGCTGAAGTGGCTGGTTGGACCGGTATTTTAGGTAAGGATCTCGCTCGTTCAGTTACATGCACTGAAGCCTATACTTGGTTAGAAACAAGATGGGATATAGAAGGCGGATACGGCTCACTCAATAACGCACGTTGTCATGTCGTGGCTATTGACTATGGCATTAAGAGAAATATTCTGCGCTGCTTAGCTAGCGCAGGTTGTCGAGTTACGGTCGTGCCGGCCGGTACTAGTGCCAAAGAAATTCTTGGGTACAAGCCCGATGGCATTTTTCTCTCGAACGGTCCGGGAGATCCCGCAGCCACAGGTGTATATGCTGTGCCAGTTTTGCAAGAACTCCTTCAAACCGGTCTTCCGATATTTGGTATCTGCCTAGGACACCAGTTGCTTGCGCTGAGTTTAGGTGCGCGAACAGAAAAAATGTTTCAAGGACACCGCGGTGCCAATCACCCTGTAAAGGATATAGTTACCGGAAAAGTTGAAATTACCAGCCAAAACCATGGTTTTGTTGTCGTTGAAGGNAGCCTCCCTCAGGGTGCTCAAGTTACTCATTTCTCTTTGTTTGATAAAACCATAGAAGGAATCGCACTTGCAGGTAAACCTGTGTTTTCTGTGCAGTACCATCCGGAAGCATCTCCCGGACCACAAGATAGTCATTACCTTTTTAACAATTTTTTTAATTTAATGGATGTTCATTGAAGAAACAAACTAGCAACGTCGCCTTTGGTTGTTCGGACTTGATCCAAGTGACGCGTTTCTGAGTTATGCCCAGACGAACAGATATCAATAGTGTGCTAATAATTGGTGCAGGTCCAATTGTAATTGGCCAGGCGTGCGAATTTGATTATTCAGGTGTTCAGGCATGCAAAGCGCTCCGGGAAGAAGGCTTTAGAGTTATCTTGGTTAACTCCAATCCCGCCACCATTATGACGGATCCAAGCATTGCTGACGCCACATATATTGAGCCAATTACTCCGGAGTTTGTGACGAAGATAATTTCCAAGGAAAGACCGGATGCCCTTCTATCCACTATGGGCGGTCAAACGGGCCTAAATGTTGGTTTCTCCTTGGCCAAAAGTGGTGTGTTGGACCAGTATGGCGTTGAAATGATAGGAGCTAGCTACGAAGCCATAGAAAAAGCTGAAAACAGGGAGTTGTTTAAGCAGGCGATGTCTCGGATTGGGCTGGATATGCCACGTAGCGCCATCGTCCGTGAGAAGAATGATCTACAACGAGCGGTGGAGCANGTTGGTCTGCCAGCCATCATCCGACCTTCTTTCACTCTAGGCGGAGAAGGTGGGGGTGTTGCTTACAATCGCAAAGAGTTTGAGTCCATTGTGTCAAACGGTCTGGATACTTCACCNACAGGCGAGGTGTTGGTGGAGGAATCCATAATAGGCTGGAAAGAATTTGAGATGGAGGTGATGCGAGATTTTGCTGATAATTGCATCATTGTATGTTCCATCGAAAACGTTGACCCGATGGGCGTGCATACTGGAGATAGTATAACAGTTGCCCCAGCACTTACGTTGACAGACAAAGAGTACCAACTGATGCGCAACGCATCGATCGCAGTTCTACGTGAGATTGGAGTGGAGACGGGAGGTTCAAATGTCCAGTTTGCAATTGATCCGGATAGTGGGCGTCTAGTCGTCATTGAAATGAACCCACGGGTTTCGAGGTCATCTGCGCTAGCGTCGAAGGCGACTGGTTTCCCCATTGCAAAAGTTGCGGCCAAACTTGCAGTTGGTTATTCGCTAGATGAGATCGACAACGATATTACAGGGGTGACACCAGCCGCGTTTGAACCGTCGATAGACTATGTAGTTACCAAAATTCCCCGATTTACCTTTGAGAAGTTTGCTGGTGCGGAGCCAATACTTACAACTGCGATGAAGTCCGTTGGAGAAGCCATGGCGATAGGTGCTACTTTTTCAGAATCCGTGCAGAAGGCACTGCGCTCGTTGGAGACAGGTTTGACGGGTTTCGATCCTGTCGAAATCCCCGGATCTGGAGGGGAGGATAGCTTAAATATTATCATGTCCGCTCTCGCTCGTCCGACGCCAGAACGGTTACTCTTGGTGGCTGAAGCCTTTCGACTAGGCGTTGATCTAGAGGATATTCACACAACGACAGGATATGATCCGTGGTTTCTTGCTGAAATTCGGGGAATTGTTGACGCCGAAAGAGCAGTCGAAACTGTTGGTTTGCCCACTAATGATTCAGGTTGGAGAATGATTAAGGCCTTAGGTTTTTCTGATGCGCGACTCTCTGTTTTGTCTGGGGTTTCGGTTGCAAAAATTACCAGACTGAGACAAAGTTGCGGAGTCCGCCCTGTTTATCGGCGTGTTGACACTTGTGCGGCAGAGTTTGCGGCACGGACCTCTTATATGTACTCGACCTATCAACCACCATTCTCCGCTAATTCTGCAGCCAGTGAAGCCGAACCAAACGATAGAAAAAAAATTATCATATTGGGTAGTGGCCCAAATCGAATAGGTCAGGGGCTTGAATTTGACTATTGTTGTGTGCACGCGGCATACGGGCTCCGAGAAGTGGGCTACGAAACCATTATGATCAACTGTAACCCTGAGACCGTTTCCACGGACTACGATACTTCTGATCGCTTGTATTTGGAACCGCTGACAGATGAGGACGTGATAGAAGTTGCCCATGCAGAGGCCGCATCGGGTACGTTAGTTGGTGTTATCGTGCAGTTTGGAGGGCAAACACCCTTGCAACTTGCAAAAACCCTTCAAACAGCCGGACTACATATTATAGGGACTTCTCCGGAGGCCATAGATGTGGCCGAAGACCGGGAGAGGTTCAANAACATTTTGCGTGAACTTGATTTAAAACAGCCGGAGAACGGAGTGTGCCGCAATGTTGAGCAGGCATTAGAAATCACCGACCGTATCGGTTTTCCGGTTTTGGTGCGTCCATCGTATGTGCTCGGAGGTCGAGCGATGCAGATTGTCCACGATCGGCAGACCTTGGAAGGCTACGTGGACAATGCTTTGCAACTATCGGAAGACGCCCCAGTGCTGATAGATCGTTTTCTGATAGATGCAATTGAAGTTGATGTGGACGCGATATGTGATGGAAAAGATGTTTATATTGCTGGAATCATGGAGCATATCGAGGAAGCCGGCATTCATTCTGGTGATTCTGCGTGCTCTTTGCCCCCTTACTCTTTGAGCTCGGAGATTGTGTCTGGGTTGCGAACTCAAACAAAGGCTCTAGCTCTAGCACTGAACGTAATTGGCCTGATGAATATTCAATTTGCTATTAAACAGGCTGCTGGTGAGCATGAAATATATATATTGGAAGTCAATCCAAGGGCCAGTCGAACAGTGCCTTTTGTGGCCAAAACCACTGGTGTTCCAGTGGCAAAAATAGCGGTTCGTATTATGGCAGGGGAGAAGTTGGAGAAGTTTCAGTTAAAAGACCTATGTATACGCCATGTGGCTGTAAAGGAATCGGTGTTTCCCTTTTCTCGATTTCCGGGTGTCGATGTTTTGCTGGGTCCGGAGATGAAATCTACTGGCGAAGTAATGGGTTTGGACAGAGATTTTGCCCGTGCTTTCGTGAAATCTCAGTTGGCTAGTGGGACAGGATTGCCCAGTGGTGGATCAGTTTTCGTGTCCGTGCGGAACGACGATAAACCCGCAATTATAAAACTATGTATAGAATTAATAGAGATGAATTTTGAAATAATTGCCACTAGAGGAACTGCTGCGGCCCTTTTGGCTGCCGGGCTTCCTGTACGAACTATAAATAAAGTCCGTGAAGGTCGGCCGCATCTGGTGGATGCTATCACAGATGGTGAAGTTGACCTTATTTTTAACACAACGGCAGGGACGCGTGCGATTGCCGATAGCTTCAGCCTGAGGCGCGCTGCCCTGATAAATAAGGTTCCATATTTTACGACGGTTGCTGGAAGTCGCGCTGCAGTCAACGGCATAATTGCCTTACGTCAAGGTGCCCTTGAAGTAGCCCCCCTTCATTCTTACACTTAAATATCATTTAACCTCGAAGGATGTGCCTGGGTGGGGCCGTTTTGAGTGCTTCACGAGCTGGAAAGAATCAATATGGATAGAGTCCCTATGACAGCCGACGGGTATGCGCGTCTTGAAGCTGAATTAAAGCGACTTAAGACCGTTGAGCGGCCGGATGCGATAAGGGCCATTAGTGCCGCCCGCGAACACGGTGATCTTGCAGAAAATGCCGAATACCACGCGGCACGTGAACGTCAAAGTTTTATCGAAGGGCGTGTTCGAGAACTACAAGATAAGTTGGGACGTGCTGAAGTTATTGACGTTGGCAAGCTATCGGGCAAGGCGATAAAGTTTGGTGCGACGGTGACTCTGGCTGACGAAGAAACAGATGAAAAAAGTACTTACCAGTTGGTTGGTGCGGATGAGGCTGACGTGACTGATGGTCGTATTTCCATTACGTCACCAGTAGCGCGAGCACTGATCGGTCGTGGCATTGGCGATTTGGTGCATGTTGAAACGCCGAGTGGTGGACGTTCGTACGAAGTTATAAAGATAATTTACCGGTAAAAACTCTGCAAATTAGTGGTAGACTCTCGGGGATCAAACTGGGTCTGGGTGTATGACATCCACAAAGAAAAGCATTTGGGTACTCGCAGATCAGTACATAGGTAACTTCAACCAATGTGTCGGCGTGGCTGAGGCACTGGGATTTCCCTACCAAACCAAAAGGGTGCGCTACAATGCTTTTGCACGACTCCCAAATGTGCTTCTCGGGGCAACATTTATTCACGTGCGTCGTGAAGAACCATCTCCAATTGTGGCGCCATGGCCGGACATAGTTATCTCGGCTGGTCGACGAACCGTACCCATAGTTCGAGCTATTAAGCGTGCGTCGCGGGGCCGCTCATTTTTGGTGCAAACTATGTGGCCCGGTTATCCCGTTACGGATTTAGATTTAATAGCCACCCCATTTCATGATCGCGTCAGCGAACGACCAAATTTGGTTCGTACGATCGGTGCTCCACATAACGTTACGAAAAAACGCCTGGCTGCAGCGGCGGACGAGTGGGGAGAACAATTGAGTGGTATACCTCGACCAAGGATCGCCTTATTGGTTGGGGGCAATACTCGGCGTCACCGCTTCACTACTACTATGGCTAAGACACTTGCCCGACAGATTTCACAACTGGTCGATAAATGGGAGGGAGGATTGATGGTCTCAACCAGTCGTCGGACCGACCCTTCTGCGCGTACGGCTTTATTGGACAATATAGATACGAAAACTGAAGTTTATGTTTGGCGCGATGAATTTCGTGCAAATCCCTATTTGGGATACTTAGCCTTAAGTGACGCCGTTGTAGTGACGGGGGATTCCACTTCAATGTGTACCGAGGCGAGCGCAACTGGGCGTCCAGTGTATATTTTTGCTCCTTCTGAGGCTACTGCACCAAAACATCAACGTTTGCATAAACTCTTGTATGACAATGGAACCGCGCAACCGCTGTCTGAAGCTTTTGCGGCTTCCACCTTGACTGAAAGTAGTTACGTGCCAATCAATGATGCGGTAGCAATTGCCCAAGAGATCAAACGTCGTATAGGATTATAGAATTCACATTCTCTCAACTTGAATACTCGGGCGACCTCCTGATTCTTAATGTCACTAGAAATTTCAACGTATAGCAAAACTAGCGGCGGTGAGTGCCTGTTTAAGGCTCTCGGGCATCCGTTGGTAGTGTCCCAGTTTCAGGCATTGGTCAGAAAGTTAGAGAATAGCGGTCCTGTAGCAATTTATGATCCTAAAGATGTGGTCACCAGTGTAGCCGCGTTTTATAGTTTTGAATCGGTCACGGTTAGTGACGTCTACGTTCAGCAAATAGAGAAATTACGCCGCACTATCCTCAACCAACGGGTGCAGCTTGTTTCAGACATCGTCAGCACACATGCAAAGACTATTTTCGTTGTTGCCTTTGATTCCGAGCGCTTGGTGCGTCAGATAGAGCATTTGTTACCAAAGGGAGTGAAGGTCCTAACGCTCGATGCGGCTCGTTTGCCGGAAGATATGTTGACTAACAAGAAGAATTATCTGAGCTCACTGAATTTTGCCACCAACTTTGCGTTTTTTCGTGATGAAGGGGGTTTCCATACACGCTTAGTGTCATCCAACTACTGGTTCGGATATGGCTCGTGCAGTGTGCGGTTATGGCTTTGTTTATTTGATCAAAAAGGTAACGAACTAGCTTCATGGATAGAGCGGTTGCCCGATAGCGCGGCCGGTTTTGCGATTGATAGCGAGCAAATAAGAAAGACTTACGATACAGGACCATTTACTGGGCAGTTGTTCATTCATGTCCTTAATGTTTCGGGGCACGATGTGGTCAAGTATGCTCTGGACGTATACGGCGATGATGGAAATATCTTATCCTGTACGCATGACGCAAATGCGTGGCCGGCGGAATTATACGCTGGTTTGCCTGCCCCTGCCGCTGGTGAGCGGGTAACTTTATGGCTTCAAAACAGCCACCCCACAAAAATTCCTTCTAGCTCAATCGGGTTAAACAGAATGGGTAGTCGAGACGTATTTTGGTTTGAAAAGGATATTGCACCTTTCGCAAGCCACGGACTTGATGTTGGTGCGTTGTTGCCGGATCTGTCCTGGCCAGAACAAATAGAGGTTCAGGCTGGAAAATACATGGTGCGGCCCCGGTACGAGGTAGAAAATCGGGTGAATAAGAGAATAGCGCACGTCAATGTTGAACGATCGGACTTGGCGCTGGACAAGGAAATAGCCAAGTTAGGAAACTTTATCGGGAAAGGTTTTATTCTTCCGGCGCCGTTAATGCCAACGGAAAGTTTTGAAAATGTTGTGTTGCCTACACCAATGTCGACCAAGCAAGTTGAACTGCCAACNAANCTACTGGTGTATGACGCGGAGGGTCGAGAAATACTCGTCCATCCCCTCGGTCGTTTGCCAAGAGATCATGCGACAGCACTCTCACTGAATGAGCTATTGCAGGAGGTAGGCCACCACAAATCCAATGTATGTGGTCATTTTGAGGTAGTTTATGATTTTTCTGCCGGTGGGGAAGCTGATGGTTGGTTGCATGCGCTATTTCGCTACGAAGATCATTCATCCGGGCACGTAGCCGAAACCAGTTTCGGCTCCCATATATTTAATATACCGGTGACTTATTACAACGAACCTCAGTCTTACGGGGGACCTCCACCAGGTCTGAGCACAAAATTATATTTGCGACTCGGTGTAGCCCCGCTTGATACCTTTTGTGTTCTCATTTATCCGGCTTCCGCGAAATGGCGGGAGCAATCTAATACCACCCTTACGCTGATGGATTCGACCGGTGCTGCCATTGCTGCGAAAAACATTGAAATACCGTGTAGCGGCTCACGTTTGATTTATATTGAAGAGTTTTTCGGTTCAGATTTATTTAACCTTGCTGGAGCTACCTGTTACGTTCAGGTGAGGGACACAAATTGCCGTCTTTTTGGGTACCACGGACTTATAAATGGTCGAGGTGCATTTTCTTTAGACCATATGTTTGGCTTTTAACTGCCAACACTTATTTTCTGGACAGTGAATAGGCTGGAGGATTTTTAATTTTGAGTATCTGCTACGGCACCTGGGGCGGACAGGCTGGACTGGAGTCTTATGAGTTCATCGCGTCGTTCAAGAAACTCGTCGAGTTGTGTGCCAGTTAGGAAGTGTCCGGTGGGTAATTTTACACCCAACGGATTGACTTGTTTTCCGTTTACCAAAACCTCGTAGTGTAGGTGTGGTCCCGTGGAGCGCCCTGTTGACCCAACATACCCAATCACTTGCCCCTGTTTAACTCTTTTTCCTCTACCGAGGCGTCCAGCGTAAGAGTCGAGATGCGCATACGCGGTTTGGTACTTTGGCCCGTGTCGCAGCCGAATATATTTACCGTAGGCTCCGTATCTCCCGATGCGTTCGACCTTTCCGTCTCCGGCGGCAAAGATAGGGGTGCCTCTTGGAGCCCCAAAATCAACCCCGCGATGCATTTTAGTGTATCCAAGGGTAGGGTGTCGGCGATTGCCGTACCGTGACGTTAAACGAGCGCCATCTATTGGAGTGCGCATAAGAGCTTTCTTTACGCTTTGTCCCTGTACGTCAAAGTAATCTGTCGCTCCGTCACTTGGCGCAAACCGGAACAAACCTAGTTTTGTGCCGCTTAGCGTCATAGATGCGTAGAGGAGGGTGTTGTTCGATACCGTGTTTCCTTTCTCGTCCACATAGATTTCATAGAAAGCCTCAAACTCATCTCCTTTTCGAATATCCCGTTGGAAGTCTACGTCGTAGCTAAACACTCGTATCAGTTTGATTAAGATATCTGTTGGCATTTCTGAGGAAGCCGCAGCCTGGTATAGACTATGCGTAATCGAGCCATTTGCCTTACGAAATTCTTTTTTCAGTGGGCGGCGCACTAGTCCCGATACAAACTTTCCTCTTTTAAGCCGAGCTATCCGTANCCATTGTTCGGCGCTCAGATCGATAGCAACTTCGGCCAGTTTCGGGGCAACTTCGTTACCACCAGCTTCATTGGTTTCTACGAAGGCCAAGGTAATACCCTGGCCTGCCTTTAGTTTTCGCGGATTAACAATCCTTTTTGCAGACAAGATTGCCGCGTCAGCATCTTCTATGGAAGTTCCTGCATTAATCATTGTTTCGAGTAATGTGTCGCCTGGGCGAAGTACAAACTGGATCGTCTCTGCATCCTTTAGATCGACTAGATCCGATTCGGCGGTGTCAAAACCGTACATCGCTAGGGAGTTTTCACTATAGGTTCCCGTCGCAAGAGCCGATCGCGCAGCAGCCAGTTTGTCGGTCAAGGTAATTGCTTGCGATAAAGCCTTGCCTGTTCCTTTCCGTGCTTTAAACCCACCCTCAGAAAATTCAACGATTGCAGCGGTATTTTTGTTGATTCCAAGGACAAAGCCAATTAGTCGTCGGCTCTCGCCATCGACATCCAGTTCAACTACTAGTTCTTGCCCAGCTCGGATAAGATCTGGATTATAAATGTTGCGCATGCTTTGCATCGCTCGTTTTGCCTCTTTAACAGGGGCTCCGGCGCGATTTAGCAAGTGCGATAAGGTGTCGCCCCCATTCACGCTAAACAATTCCATGTGTACGGTTGTCGGTATTGACGCAAGTTGCTTACTTATGGATGTGGTTTTCGGATTGGGCTCGCTGCGGTTGTCTTTAAGGCTTTGAGTTGGAGTAGAAAGTGGAACAGTTGTAGCGGCTATGTCTGAAACACTATCGTTTTTTTGAAATGAGTTCGGCTGTCCCTCCGTAAAACTACCGCTTTTCCGCCTTCCTACCGTAATGGGTGTTTTCCCGGAACGGGGAACTATTAGTCCGGCTAGTGTTTGATCACCATTTTCTTGGGCATAGAACAAGACGTGAATTTCTTGACCAACGTGGAGCCGGCGCAGATTTATAAACTTCGCTAG
>PAVD01000057.1 GCA_002712985.1 Rhodospirillaceae bacterium | reverse complement strand
TGGGGAGTAATGCTCCGGGAACTTCTGGAGACTCTGGAAACCTATAGAGGGATTGGTGGAGCCGAGGGGAGTCGAACCCCTGACCTCGACGTTGCGAACGTCGCGCTCTCCCAACTGAGCTACGGCCCCTTACGGTGGATTGTAGTCCACCGGGTATTCTCAAAAGCTTTTTGGACTGGTTTCTCCTTCTTAGTGTATGATTTATATAAGGGTATAAAGCGAGCGTAAATCCCTGTCATTTAAACCTAACAGGTTTTAAACAAGAAAATGCCTGAGCTAATTTTTTTCATCGCGTATTGTATAAAACTCTATATGTGGATTTTCATCATTGATGTGCTGCTTAATTGGCTGGTTTCCCTCAATATTGTCAACACGAGGAATCAGTTTGTTTACACGATTGGCACTGCGTTGAGAAGGTTAACTAGTCCTGTTTTGCAACCCATTCGGAGGAGAATGCCAGATTTAGGTGGGGTCGATATCTCGCCTGTAGTCGCAATTTTGGGCCTAGTTTTTCTTCGGGATGTCGTTGTATTGGGCTGGTTAACGAGATTCGTAGCAGGTTAAATACTCCGCGCCTGAAAAGATACTAGTTGTATGANNAATCGACCTTTTACCCCCATAAGAGATGGGATTCTGCTTGATGTCCGTGCAACAGCAAACTCCAGCCGTGTGGGNCTGTTCGGNNTTTATGTAGACGATCATAGCAACCANTCCCTNCGTATTGCCGTTCNGGCTCCAGCTACAAAGGGCGATGCAAATAAAGCGATAATAAAACAACTTTCANAAATTTGTGGTGTCCCGCCAAGCCGGATCACACTTATTGTTGGAGGGACTAGTAGGAATAAGCATTTCCAGGTGNTTGGCGATCCAATCGCCCTCACTCAGGCGTTCAACCTTGCCGTTTCTTCAGAGTTCGCAATCGCAGNGCGTGTAGCCGAATAAACCCCTCTGCGTCCGCNTGATTATATGTCTGATCCGATTCNAACGTCGCGATATNCTTGTCATAAAGACTGTTGGNGGATCTCCGACCCTCTACAACGACATTCCCTTTATACAGCTTGAGGCGGACTGTCCCTGTCACCGATTTTTGCGTTTCATCTATGGCNGCTTGNAACATCTCGCGTTCGGGGGACCACCAAAACCCGTTGTAAATTAGCTCCGCATAGCGTGGCATCAGCTCGTCTTTTAAGTGCAGTTCTTTCCCATCAAGCGTAATACTTTCCATGGCCCTATGCGCNGGTAATAAGACGCTTCCACCTGGGGTCTCGTACACGCCTCTCGATTTCATTCCTACAAATCGACTCTCGACGATGTCNGCTCTTCCAATGCCGTTGGCGCCAGCAATATGGTTGAGCTTTTCCAACAGGGNGGCAGGCGATAGTGTTTCATCGTCAACGGAAANTGGGTCCCCTTTTTGGAATCCGATTTCAATCCACGTCGGCTGATCAGGGGCTGATTCGGGGCTGACACTGCGAGTGAATATTTCTTCGCTCGGCGTTGTCCAAGGGTCCTCCAGAGCTTTTCCTTCATAAGATATATGTAGCAGGTTGGAATCAGTTGAGTANGGAGGTTCTCCGCGTTTNTCCATNGGAATTGGNATCTGNTTTTTTTCTGCGTAGTCAATCAACGCAGTNCGAGAGTTNAATGACCATTCCCTCCACGGAGCGATAACCTTTATANCTGNATTTAANGCNTAGTAGCCAAGNTCGAACCGAACNTGATCNTTNCCTTTTCCCGTAGCACCGTGCGCTACTGNGTCTGCNCCAACATCNTGAGCTATCTCAATTTGTCTCTTGGCTATTAAGGGCCTAGCAATNGCGGTTCCTAGCAAATANGTNCCTTCATANAGCGCGTTAGCACGAAACATCGGGAAGACGTANTCTTGNACAAAAGATTCTCGTAGGTCCTCAACAAANATTTGCTTTACNCCCATGGNTTGTGCNTTGGCTTTGGCGGCNGATAATTCTTCGCCTTGGCCGAGGTCTGCCGTAAAAGTAATNACCTCGCAACCATAAGTCTCTTGAAGCCAGCGTAATATTACGGAGGTATCGAGACCACCTGAATAAGCCAGCACAANTTTTGATAATTTGGGCATCTATTGCCATCCTAACCTAAAAAGCTCGTAACCTATTTTAAATTAGTCCTACTTCTTTTACTTGCGGATTTTAACTGCCCACATGCAGCCAGGATGTCCCGGCCACGCGGAACGCGAATTGGTGCGGAGTACCCGCCATCATTCACGATCTTAGAAAAAGCGTGCATGCGATTATTACTAGAACACTCAAAGGGTGCACCGGGCCATGCATTGAAAGGTATCAAATTCACTTTCGCTGGGATCCCTTNTAGTAGCTGGACGAGCTTATGAGCATCGGNGTTTGTGTCATTTACGCCCTTTAACATGACGTACTCAAAGGTTATTCGNCGCGAATTTCGACCTGAGGGATAGCTCCTGCATGCGTCTAGGAGTACTGAAATGGGGTANTTCTTGTTGATAGGTACAATTTCATTNCGCAANTCATCGTCTACCGCATGCAANGAGACTGCCAGATTTACGCCTAACTCTACACCACAGCGTTCAATTAGTGGAACAACACCAGCTGTTGATAGGGTAATCCGGCGTCTAGACACTGCGATACCCTCGCCATCCATAAAAATTTTTAATGCACAGGCAACATTTTCAAAATTATAGAGAGGTTCCCCCATTCCCATCATCACTATGTTCGATATCATGCGTCCATCNTTTGGNGAGGGCCACTCGCCAATTTCNTCTCGAGCAATAAGGAACTGATTCACAATTTCTCCTGACTCNAGATTTCGAACCAATTTTTGCGTGCCCGTATGACAGAATCGACAGGTGAGTGTGCAGCCTACTTGTGACGAAATACATAAAGCGCCTCTATCTTCTTCGGGAATGTGTACGCATTCTACTTCTCCTTGATCTACAAATCCTAGCAGCCACTTGCGGGAGCCATCGTCACTGTGTTGTATTTGATTGATCGAGGGTCGGCTAATATCGCATGTCTCAGATAANCGTGAGCGCAGTGTCTTAGGCAGCGTAGTCATTTCTTCAAAGGTTTTGGCTCCTCGATAGTATATCCAGTGCCAAATTTGNTTGGCCCTGTAGGAAGGTTGCCCAAGGGAAACAAGAGCTGATTCAAAAGAAGCCCGGTCCAGGCCAATTAATGAAACAGGCGGATCATCTTTAAAATGACGGCCGTTAGTGCGCGACAAAACTGGAGACCCAGAATGAATTAAGCGTTTCTTTAACATTTTAGTGGTAAGAAAAGGCCGNTAACGGCATGCATCTAAGATCTCCGTGTATGCTTTCGTGAAGCCAAAAAGCGAGTAAGTGTCTTTAGTTTCGGTCCCGCGCCATGACGTACCAACGACCACCATTCGCTTCCCCTGTTGCATACGGTCAACAAGCATTTTGTCCTCGCCGTCATATGCCCAGGCGATCTCAGAGTCAGTAAACAATTTCCAGGATTTACCATCTATTGTAACCTGAACATCACTCTCCTCCTTGAAACGATATCCTGCCTGAAAACTTACAACATCAGTGCTAGCNCCTTNCCTTCTGGTAACTAACACATATGCAGGTCCACGTTGCGTGTAATTACCTTCCTCTTTTTTTGGTTTACTAACAACGTAGCAGCCGTGTCGGCCATCCTCAGAAAATGACACCGCCGTCCAATCCTGAAATTCCCCAAGCCATTTCTCCGTTTCAGCATGTGCGGGCTTTGAAATAGCGAAAAAGACAATGACAATAACAATGAAACTCAACACATAGGTAGGATACTGATTCATAGCCGAACTCTGTTTATAGGGGATAGTCGTCAGGTTTCGATCATTATAGTAACCACGATTGAACACGTTTTGAACCTATCCGTTCGTCTTTTCTCAAAATAACGCATACCTTGGCTATTTTGGTCGGCGTCGACGAGGAGCTCCGTACACGTGGACCGGTAACACCCCAGCCCCGCCGTGTGCTGTAACGGGCCGTTCAGCAAACCGACCCATAGTAAGTAGACGATCATACATGACTATGGCACCGGCTGTCGCAACGTTGATGCAGAAATGTGTCGGAATGCGAACCACTTTATCGCACCTTTCTAGCAGTTTGTCGCTAAGTTCGCCCCTTTCCGGCCCCAACACGTACGCCGCACAGCGGGGGTGTCGGAAACTGGGTAGATCAATGGCCCTATCAGTTAGTTCTATACCCACTAGGTCACACCCATCGGCCAAAATAAGTTCGTCTGGGCGTACATACTGGTAGAACGGGATGTTATTTGGAGCAAGAGAAGTGTCGGACCTTGCTAATTTTCGTGAAAACTCGGAATTTATAGTGAAACCAAAACTCGCGCCAAAGGCATGTGCCGACCTGAACAAATTCCCTAAATTCATGGGCTTTGATATACCCTCTACTCCAATTCCAAAATAGCCGCGAGAAATAGGGGATTGTGTGGTCTTCAATTGGTCAGTCATTGGTTGGCTCTCTGTTCCACTCCACTCTATGATGTGACACATTGTTGGGATAAAGCAATAAAGAGAGGTTTGTCGTGCGAGCTGCACTTTGCAAGGAATATGGTACGCCACCAAAGCTGATTGTAGACAACGTTGATGCACCAAGTTTGGGGGAAGGACAGGTGCGTGTGGACGTTTATGCCTGCGGAATCAATTTTGCTGATGTCTTGATTGTACAGGGAAAATACCAGGCCAAGCCTCAATTGCCGTTTGTGCCGGGTGGTGAGGTATCCGGTGTGGTGTCTGAGATTTCTCCGGAGGTAAGGAGTCTTAAGGTTGGAGATCGTGTGTTGGCCATGGTCTCTCAAGGGGGTTTCGCCGAAGAGGTTGTCATTCAGGCCGAGCGGGCTTTAAAAATACCAGAAACGATGGATTTCAAAACAGGGGCATCCTTTGCGGTTACATACGGCACCTCGCACTTAGCATTGGACCACCGTGCTCACCTGACATCGGGCGAAACCCTTCTAGTATTGGGGGCTTCTGGGGGTGTAGGCTTGACTGCTGTTGAGATTGGGAAAGCGATGGGTGCGACAGTTATTGGTGCTGCTTCTACCGACGAGAAGCTCCAAGTAGTTAAGGATCATGGCGCGGACTATTTGATAAACTATTCAGAACAAGATCTACGTGATCAGGTCAAGAGTTTGGTGGGTGGTGTTGATGTTGTCTATGATCCAGTGGGAGGTGACCCTTTTCTTCAGGCCCTTCGGTGTATGAACTGGGAGGGTAGAATAATAGTAATAGGGTTCGCTTCTGGGACGATCCAAAAGATCCCAGCCAATTATCTTTTGCTTAAGAACTGCTCTGCAGTCGGTGCCTACTGGGGTCCATATAATGAGAGGAAGCCTGAGGTTTTGTTAAATTCTTTAAATACGCTGATTAGTTGGTTTGAGGAAGATAAGTTGGCACCGCACATTTCAGCTTCTTTTTCTCTAGGGGAGGCAGATCAGGCTTTGGCGCTGCTATATGAACGTAAGGCAACCGGAAAAGTCGTCCTAGAGACCCGTCGTTAAGTAGGGCTCAGTATTGGTCTTTGAGTACGAACAAGGAATACTTGTTTTGGGAGTTGGACTTTTGTGTTTGGTTGGGGCTTCAGGGTTTAAGATTGCAGTTCGAGACGATTTTTGAACTGCATAAGGGATTCGGGGTTGGCCAGAGCTTCAATATATTCGACATCTTTGCCGTGCACTGTGTCTCGGACGGCCAATTCCGACACTTTTCCACTTTTTGTTCGGGGTATGTCGTTCACAGAGAGGACCAGAGCGGGCACGTGGCGTGGAGAGCAATATTGACGTAGCCTTGCCTTAATTTTTTCAATTAATGTCTGGCTCAATTTTACAGTGGGACGTAACGTTACAAACAAAATTATCCGAATGTCTCCTTCCCACTCTTGGCCAATAGCGACACTTTCAATAATGTCAGCCAATTGTTCCACTTGTCGATAAATTTCCGCCGTGCCAATTCGAATGCCTCCAGCATTAAGTGTGGCGTCAGAGCGTCCATAAATAATAAAGCTACCGCGTTCCGTAACCTCGGCCCAGTCTCCGTGGCGCCACACCCCCGGAAAATGGTCGAAGTAAGCGGCATGATAACGACTGCCATCCGGATCATTCCAGAAGTGCACCGGCATTGAGGGGAATGGTCGAGTACACACTAACTCCCCTTTGTTGCCAACGACGGAGTTGCCGGCCGAATCAAATATTTTGGTTGCCATTCCCAAGGCAGGTCCCTGAATTTCGCCACGCCAAATAGGCTCCGTCGGGATCCCAGTCATGAAACAACCTACTATATCGGTGCCACCGGCGATGGACGCTAGATGGACATCTTTCTTAATTGACCGGTAGACATACTCGAATGATTCTGCTGATAAGGGAGAACCCGTAGACGTTATGGTTTTCAAAGAACTGAGGTCATGAGTGTCGATTGGAGACACCGGCGTTTTTGCGAGTGAGTCGATGAATTTAGCTGATGTGCCAAACAACGTGATTTTGCAAGTATCTACGTAGTCAAAAAGAATATTGTGATCTGGATGGAATGGCGCGCCATCATAGAGTGCAAGGCACGCCTTGGAACCGAGCGCTGATACCAGCCAGTTCCACATCATCCACCCGCACGTAGTGAAATAAAATACTCGATCCCCAGGGCTTATGTCACAATGGAGTTGATGCTCCTTTATGTGTGTTAGCAACGCCCCACCGGCGCTATGCACGATGCACTTAGGGCGTCCCGTCGTGCCAGACGAATAGAGAATATAGAGAGGATGCGAAAAGGGTAGTTGTTCGAAAAAAATCTCCGTTTCATGATTCCCAGAGATAAATTCCTCAAACAACACGGTATTTTTGATACGTTTTATCAAAGGTTTAGGATTCACATGCGGTACCAACACACATGTGTCGACGCTCGGCAAGCCATCCAAAATATCGGTAAGCTTAGCGAGGACGTCATGTTGTTTCCCGTTATAAAAATAGGCATCGCAGGCCACTAGGATACGGGGCGCTATCTGGGTAAAACGATCCAGAACCCCGTCTATTCCGAAGTCTGGCGAACAAGAGGACCAAATAGCGCCCACGCTCGCCGTTGCCAGAAACCAGACGATTGTTTCCGGGATGTTTGGCATCATGGCAGCGACCCTATCTCCGGGTCTAATACCGAAGTTCCGGAGCACGCTAGATAGAACAGCAACCTGCTGCGTTAGTCCCAACCAACTTAGTCTTCTCCGAAGTCCATTTTCTCCCCAAAACAAAATCGCGTCTGACTCATCTGATTTGCAAAGTATGTTTTCTGCATAGTTAAGCGATGCGTCAGGAAACCACTGTGCACCGGGCATTTTCTCGCCGTCGATGAGGTCACGTTCGCCCCAACTACTGGCTTGTAGCCCTGAAAATTCTATTAGTTGGCGCCAAAAGGATGCCGAATTGTTAATTGACCAGTCATGTAATGAGCGATAGTTACTAAGGTCTCGGCCCGTCTTGGTGCTGGCCGTATCCATAAATTGCTTCATATTGCTTTGTGCGATACGGCGATTGTTTGGCTCCCATAAAGGGACGATTCGTTTCATGGTGTGTTTCCTCAAAACAGCTCTGAAAGCAGCCGTCTTATGGTTNCAACAGTTTTGGGCAACTGGAACTTATACCGTTATTTTTATCTTGACCTATCTAGAAAATATTATGCCGTTTTCCCAAAAAAATCACATCATCGTTGAAGAGTGGATGTCCTATTAATATGGAGGCACTTTGTTTCAGATAGCTTCTATTTCAAGTGTTGTTATGGTTCGCGTGGCCTACTGGATGGTATTCGCTTGTCTCTGTTTTGCGGCAATGAATGGAATTGTTCGCCATCTCGGTGAATCTATCGAACCCATCGTGGTAGTATTTTTCCGATGCCTTTTTGGCTTGGTTGCTATGGCGCCGTTTCTGTTGCGGTCAGGACTTGCTTCCCTTCGGACTCAAAAACCGTTCCTACATGTGATCAGAGGTTTAGTCGCAGTCGTGGGAATGTGCTGTTGGTTTTATGGCATAACCCAGATGCCATTGGCGGAGGCGGTTGCACTAAGCTTTACAACACCCATGTTTTCTTCAGTCGCTGCAGTGATACTCTTGGGCGAAGTTATGCGCCGCCGCCGATGGACGGCGATCCTAGTGGGCTTTTTAGGAATGCTGATTGTGTTACGGCCCGGGTTCACTGAATTTACTACGGGTAGTATGCTAATTTTGATCGCAGCTTTGTTGATGGCAGTAAACCAAGTGATGGTAAAATATCTTACCGGCAAAGATCATCCCAACGCCATTGTCTTCTGGTTAGTATTTTTGGTATTGCCCCTCTCGTTTGTGCCGGCAGTGACGTTTTGGCACTCACCAATTGGTGTGGAATGGTTTTGGTTGGTGGGCCTTGGTCTAATTGCAACCCTGGGCCATCAGTCGATGGTGAGGAGTTTCGCACTTGCTGATGCAACGGCTGTAGTACCGTTTGAATTTATGCGCCTGCCATTCGTTGCGTTAATCGGGTTTTTCGCATTTGACGAGACACCGGATGTATGGACATGGGTGGGCGCTGCCGTAATTGTCTCCAGCTCTATTTATATTACCCATCGAGAAACTCGGCAGGGTCAGAACGTTTCTCCGGTCAAGTCGGCAAACCTAAATCCGTGACCCAAAATAAGTGGTGTCAGTCTAGCCCAAGCTGATGTTCATGATACTGGAACGAATTGCCACCAATGCCAAAAGCATGGCTATTAGCACGGCAGTTGTCATCAGTTTTCGAAAGTTCTTGTACCAAGGTGGGGCGTAGCCTCGTATTGAGGCGGAAACGTCCAACATAAAGGTGAAAAAAAATCCTAGCGACAATAATACGATTTTGATCGTTGGGCTCACAACGACAAGCGTCAACCATCCAAGCGCCATAGGGCAAGCAGTAACAAGATACCACCAAAGCGATACGGAGATCCCGCGCGCACTCGCGGAAATGGCTATGCCCCAGTTGGTGGCACCGAGAAAGCTTAGAACAAGAACACTAAAATAAACCAGTTGCAGGTATGCATTGATTGCAAACACCGGTGTCCCAAAGGTCATCAAAAGGGCAAATAGGTAGATGGTGCCCAGACCAACAAAGCTAACAACCAAGATCCCGGACGGGACTTCCCGAAAACTATGGTGAATGTTCAATGCCACTATGCGGCGTCCATGAGACGGGCCAGCTCAAAATCTCTTTGGCTCAGGCCCTCCACCTCATGTGTTGCTAGTGTTACTTCTACTCTGTCGTATACGTTGAACCATTCAGGGTGATGATCCATTTTCTCCGCAACCATCGCAACTCGGGTCATCCAACTAAAGGCACTTACGAAATCTGGAAACTGAAAGTGCTTATAAATTGCCTCCCGGTCCTTTACTTTAGCCCAACCGTCTACGTTACGAAGAAGTGTTTCGATCTGTGTGCCCGTTAGTTTTTCTACCATATCCTCGTTTCTTTCTGTCTTGTGCAGTATCGCATACACTTTCAACTCGTTATGTACTGATGGTGAACGTATTATTGATAGAATGCTCCAACGGGTTTGTACACGCAAAAAAAGAGCGATTGTTTGTTCGGTTGCGTAAATATCGCTAGGATTGGAAAATTCTTTCGTTGCATTTATCTGCCGGAGAATACGGCTCCGCATGCTATAGTGTTGGCGCCTTAATTTAAGTAAATCATATATTATCTAGGTTTTTGAGCGCTGGGGATTGGATAGTAAGATGAGTGCAAATGATACCGGAAGAGTAGTAATTATTACTGGCGCGGCCGGAGGCATCGGTCGTGTTTTAGTAGCTGCAGCGTTGGATGCCGGGTATCGAGTCGCTTTGTTGGATCGTGACAAGGGTCGACTTGATCAAATGATTTCAGAACTGAAGGAGTGTAATCAAGGAGATGGGCTCCTTGCATGTATAGTGGATGTTGCAGATGAAAATTCCTGTACCATCGCGATAGAGCAAGTNATCANCCAATTTGGCAGGCTTGATGGTTTAGTGAATGCTGCTGGTATTGGGATGGTGGTGATAAGAGACTCTCATATGGTAGAGCCGGTGCGTTTTGACGAAGTAAGTTCTGATCATTGGGACCAATTTTTCGATATCAATGCAAAAGGTCCATTCCTGATGGCAAAGGGGGCACTACCGTTTCTTGCAAAGGGCGGTTGGGGACGGATAGTAAATGTAACGACGAGTATGGATACCATGCATCGGTCAGGATTTTGTCCTTATGGTCCGTCCAAAGCGGCTCTGGAGGCATCGACGGCAATTTGGGCACAGGAACTTGATGGTACCGGCGTAACGGTGAACGTTTTGACCCCAGGAGGTCCGACAGATACGGCAATGCTCGGCAAGGAACTGCCGTTTTCGCGGGATACGATGATTAAGCCCGAGGTGATGGGCCCACCTCTTAAATGGCTGTTATCGNCGAAGTCCGATGGCATCAATGGACGTCGTTTTATTGGCCGTTTCTGGGATCCGGCACTATCTCCGTCCGAGTCGGCAGAGGCAGCAGGTGGTCCAGTTGCGTGGCCGGGAGCAGGGCAGGCTGGCGTGTGGCCCACCAGTGGCACATGAACGGCTGTGCAATCCATGTGTANNTAGTAGTAAAACGGGGGACATCAGAATGAATATTCAAGCGGCGCGAAACCAGGCAGTAGTGGTTCAGCCAGATGAGGGGCCGTCCTACTGGCAACCGGTACCGGCAAATGGCTTTAGCGAGATAGTGCTTAGCCCCGACAATACCGGCTCTGACGCCCTGGCATCAGGATTCCAGACAGTTGCTTCGGGTGGCCATATAAGGGCGCATTCGCATGCGGATCAAATAGAGTTACAAATTTGCTTCCGAGGCCGAGGAACGGTTCTCGTGTCTGGGAAAGAGCATCCATTGGTACCGGGCACCACCTGTTTTCTTGGTCCCGGTGTAACTCATGAGATTATAAACAAGTTTGATGAAGAACTCGTCATGTTGTGGGTGATTGCACCACCAGGTCTGGAAAAATTCTTTGCCCAGATAGGACGTCAACGGACGGTAGGAGAGGCTGCGCCGGAACCCTTTTCGCGCCCAGCAGAGACCAGAGCTATTGAGTATGAGCGCGGTTTTCGTGACGTTAAATAGTCCTATGATCCTGTGTAACATGCTCCGGAAAAAGAGTTGCCAAACCCTCTGCAGAGGGTTCAGTCATTCCCCTTTCGGTTATTAAACCTGTTATCAAACGAGCCGGGGTCACATCGAAGGCGTAGTTTGCGGTATTACTGCCATCTGGAGTGACCTGAATTTTTGCTAGTCGCCCTTCTTCGTCTCGGCCACTAACATACATCACCTCTTCTTTTGATCGCTCCTCAATGGGAATTTCATTTATGTCATCCGTTATTGACCAGTCTATGGTTGAAGAGGGTAGTGCCACATAAAACGGTATATTGTTATCTTTTGCGGCAAGTGCCTTTAAGTAGGTGCCGATTTTATTTGCTACATCTCCTGACGCCGTTGTCCGATCCGTCCCGACGAGACAAAGATCAATTTCTCCGTTTTGCATAAGGTGCCCTCCGGCGTTATCCACAATAACGGTGTGTGGGACCCCATGCTGAGCCAACTCAAACGCGGTTAATGCCGATCCTTGATTTCTAGGGCGAGTTTCATCAACCCAAACGTGAATTGGTAGACCGGCATTATGAGCGGAGTACATTGGTGCGGTTGCGGTGCCCCAGTCGACCGTAGCGAGCCAACCCGCATTGCAGTGAGTCAGGATGTTTAAAGGAGTGTCCGGCGGCTTGTTTGTGTATAACTTTCTCAGAACCTCAAACCCATGTTCGCCGATAGCCTGATTGGTTTTTATATCTGTTAAACAAATATCATTTGCGAGCGTATAGGCTGTGGCGACACGTTCGCGTTCACTTACATTCATTAGTGCCGTTTTCATATCGTTTAGTGTGCGATGCAGGTTAACGGCCGTTGGCCGAGTTCGTGAAAGTAGTTTGCAGGTAGTTACAAGACTGGAGTTAGTTGCATCTTCTCGCATTGCAAGACAAATGCCGAAAGCTGCAGCCGCACCAATCAAAGGGGCGCCGCGTACGATCATTGTGCGAATTGCATGTGCCACGTCATTGTCGGACGATAAGGTAATGGTGCTGAATTCATGTGGTAGTTTTGTTTGATCGATAACGTTCACGCGCCAACCATCTTCGTTGAGCCAAATTGTCCGGTATGGAATGCCCCTAATTTTCATACTGTGGCTTTCGTTGTATGACCTTCGTTAGCCGTATTCTTGTCCTTTCCTTCAGTGTGCGCATGGATTTGAATTTCTTCAATGCTGACCGGTGAAGATGGACTTCGCAGTCGGGCCCGCGCATCACCGCAGGCCATCATGAAGGCAGAGGCGTAGGGTACTGCCAGTATCGTTAAAATTGCCAGCCACAACATATTGGATGAATCTCTCAAGTCGCTGCGCAGGCCATATAAGAGTGTCAGGGCCGTGATCGTGATAAGTATTGCAATTTCTGTGGTTGCATTGCGTAGAGCCTTGTTCGGGCTGATGAATGATAGATGCTTCCGCGTTTTTTGAAATGCTACATTTCTTAGAAACACGCTCGCAAACACGGCTCGTGCCACAGTGTACCCAAGCGCTTGCCCTGCTATGGTGGCACGGACACTATCCTTCAGGGAGCATTTTACGCGTATTGCGTAAAGAACATAATCCCGCAGTTGTCGTGCCACGAAAGCAACTAAGACAGGCACCAAAAATAAAGCCAGAGGGGGACTGAGTCGATCAGGGAGTGCCAACATGGCAACCGTCCAGACCAGTGCGGCTAACGTAAACAGTAACCCGCCCGCATCGGCGGCCCACGGGAGCCAACCTGCAATGAAGTGATATTTTTGTGCAATGTTCAGGCGATTTTTCCGAAAACCTAATAGTGCTGGACCAAATCGACCTAAAATTGTCATTGCGCCATACGCCCATCGGAAGCGCTGTGTTTTGTACGCACTGAAATCAGATGGTAGCAGTCCACGCCCAAATGATCTCGGTACGTACAGCGAGTCCCAGCCAGCGGAAAGCAATCGAAGCCCGAGCTCCGCATCTTCCGTGATGCACCATTCACTCCAACCGTTGACCTGCCTCAGCGCGGTTTCCCGAATCAACACCATAGTTCCGTGTTGAATTATTGCATTTGCTTCGTTGCGCTGAATCATGCCGACTTGGAAAAACCCAGCATATTCCCAGAAGCATTTTCGTTGAAACTCGTTTTGTTTGGGCACTAGGTGGTCCTGGGGGGATTGCACAATGCCAATATCAGGGTTTTCAAATACTGGCGTCAGAGTGTGCAGCCATTCAGAATCAACCACGTAGTCAGAATCTACTACAGCGATAATTTCTGCACTCAGATCTGTGGCGTTCAACGCTAGATTGAGTGCTCCTGCTTTATATCCAGGGCAATAATCACGATGTAAGAAATGAAACTTCGGACCCAGTTGTGAGCAATGGTCGCGAATAGGTTTCCAGCGACTTGGATTACTGCAGTTGTTGCTAACTACGATTACTTCGTAATTCTGATAGTCAAGTTGGGATAGCGCTGCCAGGGTTCGGGATACGATGTTGGGAGGTTCGTCGCTGCACGCTACGTGAATAGAAACAAACGGTTCCTCGTATGTCGAAGGTAGGCCCATATTTTGCAGGCACCGGAGAGGTTTGTGCCAAAGTACGTTTGCCAATTCGACGAGATCAACGGCAAGAAGAGCAAATAGCAGAAATTGNGCCATGCTCAATACAACCCAGACTATAAGTCCTAAATAGCTCAAATACTGATTGGACAGNGNAATATAAGGCCATAGAAGCCCGATGGTCCATGCTTGGAAGCAAAGNCCNAAGATAACAGCTTGCCAAATACGTAGGTGAGGCCACTGATAAAGATAGATAAACTGAAATATTCCACCAACAAGAACTACAATGAANGCCCACGGCAACCATTGACTGTTTGGCCTGAGNGGAGCGGCTAAAGGCCATTTTGGNTCNCGGNANGCATTGAATACGCCCCAGTGCGAACCTACTTGACCTTCTATTTGGCGTTTCCAAGGCTGGTCATAGGCCTCAAGCAAAATGTAATCAATATTGTGTTTCTTGGCATGTGCGATAAATGTACGGACAAAATAAGCTTGATTCCCTTTAGATGGTTTTGCTGCCCCACGGNTTTTCCCTGCTGAAGGCCAACCAACTTCTGCTAGGAGGATGGGTTTGCCTGGATATGCTTCTTGGACCTGTTTCAGCCTCTGATCCACGTACGGGATCGCTTGGTCCACGGGGATTCCCTCCCAATACGGGAGGATATGGACTGCAAGGAAATCGACGCTGTGAGCTAGTGTTGGATTGGAAAGCCAGACATGCCATGGTTCCGCCACGCTTACT
>PAVD01000056.1 GCA_002712985.1 Rhodospirillaceae bacterium | reverse complement strand
AGAAGAAAATTACCCGTTTACCATCTCGCTCTGCTGTTGTCGCCTTTTCCGCCGCAGATGTTTACATGATAGCTGAGTCTCTCCGGCGCCTCCGCGGCGGGGCTGCTGTCGTTCTAGGTGCGCTCAGCCCACGAACTCGAAATGCCCAAGTCGGAATGTTTCAAGCTGGTGAGGTAGATTATTTGGTTGCTACCGATGCCATCGGGATGGGCCTTAATTTAGACGTTGACCATGTCTCCTTCGCAGAAATCCGAAAATTCGACGGCCAAAAAACACGCGCTTTAGTCGCAACAGAGGTGGCACAGATTGCCGGGCGAGCAGGAAGATATATGCAAGACGGTACTTTTGGCACAACTTCTGACGTAGGTTCTCTGGATCCAGAAATCATAGAGGCTGTGGAACAGCATACCTTTCCATCAATTCCCCAAATATATTGGCGCAATTCTCGACTAGATTTTAAAACTCTAAAACATCTTTTTCAGTCATTGGAGGTAGTTGCACCTTCGAGTCACTTGATTAAGCCACGTGAATCCGAAGATCTTAAATCGTTACGCGCATTGACAAATGACTCGGATGTCGTCGCTCGTGCTGATAGCTATGAACCGGTATCTCTACTTTGGGATGTATGTTGTGTCCCCGACTTTCAAAAAATACTGACAGATGAACATATTAATTTACTCACCAAGATTTATCTTCATTTGTCGGGTCCGGCGTCTTTTCTGCCTGGAGACTGGGTCCAGAAGATGGCAAGTCGCCTCGATCAAACCGAGGGAGACATTGACACACTAGCAACACGCATCGCCCATATTCGAACCTGGAATTATATAGCGCATCGTCCCGAGTGGGTTGCCAATCCCTCAGCGCTTCAGGAACGAACACGGGCAATCGAGAATCATTTGTCAGATGCTCTTCACAAACTGCTAACTCAGCGGTTTGTGGACCGCCGCGCAGCGGTATTAGTTAAAAAATCCAGAAACCCACAGGATATTTCGGTGAACGTACCGCTAGACGGGCGGGTTCTTGTCGACGGTGAACTGGTTGGTCAACTAGCCGGCTTAGATTTTACGCCTCGCAACCCTCAGGAAAAACATCAAACTAGTAACGTTACACGTGCTATTAGACATGTATTGATGCCGCAAGTCGTGGCTCTCGCGAGAACTCTTTCTGAAGATAATGACGGTGCTTTTAATCTGGCAAATGACGCGGGCGTTATCTGGCGTAACGGGACCGTTGGACGATTGGTAGCAGGCCAATCAATTTTGACACCAAAAATAGTCCCGATAACAGGAGAAATGTTGGATGGTCACATGAGAAATGTCGTTCGTGGCCGATTAGAAAAATGGGTAATAAGCCACATTGGTAGACANTTCGCACCACTTCTTAAGGAAAACAAGAAACGCTCATCTGGCCCAGTCCGNGGCATCACATTCCGTTTGNTAGAGGGTCTAGGAAACACAGAACGAAAACCTTCAGAGCTATTAGTCAAGTCACTATCCAAAAGGGAAAAAGAGCATCTTGCAAAATCTGGTGTCCGTATAGGAGCGTTAAATTTGTATATGCCCGCCATGTTGAAAATGGCGCCTATGAGACTCCGGGACCAGTTATGGAAAATTTATACAGAAACTGATCACACGACAATTCCCTCCGGACGCGTGTCATTGCGAGTAATGGAAAATGTTCCCCAATCCTATTACAGCGCCGTGGGCTATATCCCGCTGGGTCCGTTGGCGGTTCGTGTCGATATTCTTGAAAGGCTTGCAGCGATATTACGGCGCCGAGCCCGTCGGGGACCCTTTTGCGTTGATGCAGAATTGCTCTCCTTATGTGGCGCACACACGAACGACTTCGGACATGTTTTAACGTATTTGGGCTACCGCCCAATACCAAAGCAAAAACATCAAAAGGGCGAGCCCGGAACAAATATAGACCTTCTTTATTTCCATATCTCAAAGCGGAAAACAAAAAGGGATCGTCCCAAGAAAAAAATGAATGAACCATCTTCCCAAAATAATGGGTCACCTTTCAGGGTACTGCAGTCTCTGAGATCTCAAGCCAAATGAAAAACCGTACAACCGGCTCCCAAAATAATTCGTCAATCCGACTCGATAAATGGCTGTGGTACGCAAGGTTTTTAAAATCTAGAACTTTAGCAAGTCATCTCTGTGTGGCGGGTCGAGTACGTATTAACCGAAAAAGAATCGACAAGGCCCATTCTCCGATTAAGATTGGGGACATACTGACTTTCCCTCAAGCCAAACGAATACGTGTGGTGCGTGTTGTATCATTGGGCGTTCGACGAGGGCCTGCAAGTGAAGCAGCTACCCTCTACGAGGACTTGGAACCACCGGAACCTCAAGCACCCACGCAACTAATCGTAGAAGCGTCAGGCCTACACGACCCCGGTAAGGGAAGACCCACAAAATATGACCGGCGAGCACTTGAGCGTCTAAAGGGGAGATACAGCGTCCGATAAGCTAGAGGAAATTTTAACTAATCTTGCTTAGATAACGTCTCTGAAATCGCTGCTGCACTATTTATTAAAACCTCGTCCTCGTGGGGACGCCCAACCAATTGGACAGATATTGGCAAACCATCTACGCCAAAATCAATCGGGACGTTTAAACAAGGAAGGTGAAGAAGTGTCCAAGCCTTATTCAGTAGTGGATCCCCTGTTGTTTCTATTCCGGGTGCCTCACCGAGCGCCGATGGAGTAACTATTATTTCGCAGTCCTCAAAAAGTGTTTCGACGGAAACACGAGCACTGATGCTGTACTCATTGGTCGAACGAACTGTGGCAACATCCAACATTAAACCGGACTCGATCAGTTGCCTCAATCCGATACTCAGTGAAGAAAAATGCTCATCGAATTCAAACCGCAAAGACTTTGCTAGATCTGCGCACATTAAAATATGTTGAGCTTCGGTTAGTTGACGGAAATCAACAGTAGCCTTGGGTCCGATTATTTTTGAACTTGACGTGGCGAGCTGGCCCCAAGCTTTTTCTATCGCAACCCGTGAGGAACACTCAATTTGGTCCCAATAAGGTCCCCTGAACAAACCAATTCTTGGAAGTTTTGGTTGTAGATTAAATACCGTACTCCTCGGATATTTCAGGCAGCCTGCAAGTAACGCTATATCTTCTACATTTCTGGCAAACATACCGACCGTATCGAGGCGCTCCGAAATAGGTTTAACACCTTTAATCGAAACAAAATCAAATGTTGGTTTGAAACCGTAAACTCCACAAAACGCTGCAGGTCGGATGATGGAACCGGCCGTCTGAGTTCCAAGTGCCAGCGGAACCATCTGATCNGCAACTGCTGCTGCGGAGCCACTTGAAGAGCCTCCTGGTGTACGATCAATGTTGTGGGGATTCCTCGTAACGGGGGGGGTAAATGTCGCAAACTCTGTCGTCACTGTTTTTCCCAATATTACTGCTCCAGCTTCCCGAAGGCTCGCTACACAATCCGCATCCCGCAATGGTCGATGACCCTCATAAATACTAGAGCCATATCGGGTTGGCATATCGTTTGTGTCTATAAGGTCTTTCACCCCGACCGGCACGCCATGCAACAACCCTCTATTTGGCCCATCGTCACAGGATTTCGCCTGAGCAACGGCAGTTGGACCATCCAGATGTTCCCAGGCATGGATTTCTGGATCAGTCTCTTTTATTTGGTCCAAGCACGCTCTAACTAAATCTTCTGACGTTATTTTACCGGCACCAATTCTCTTTGCAGCCTCAAGAGCGCCCAGTTCGTGTAAGCTACTTCCCAAAAGTTATACCCCTCAAGAACTAGAAGTGACACGCCAACCGATGTCACGGCGACAAAATCCGGAAGTCCAATCGACTAGATCAACCGCCTGATATGCGAGCGACTGAGCTTCNGCCACAGTCGAACCTAGCGCCGTGATTCCCAGTACCCTGCCCCCTGTAGCCAGAACCTTGCCNTTNTCCATAGTTGTTCCCGCATGAAATACGATTACGTCATGTAGACTATCAAGCAACTCAAAACCCTTTATTTCTGAGCCNGTCTCGTAAGTTTGAGGNTAGCCNTTAGTGGCCATCACCACGCATAGAGCTGCATCCTGAGACCAACGTAAATCAAAATGTGTGAGTTCCCCATCCCGCGTGGCGATCAATGCAGACAATAAGTCTGACCTCAGCCTGGGCAGCAATACCTGGCATTCTGGATCTCCAAAGCGGACNTTAAACTCAAGCACCTTTGGTCCAGTTTCCGTGATCATAACACCTGCATACAACACACCCGTGTACGGACATCCTTCATAAACCATAGCCCGCGCCACTGGAGCGATAACCTCTTCGAGAATTTGNTTCTCTAGCCTCTCGGTTATGATTGGGGCCGGAGAATAAGCACCCATGCCACCGGTGTTGGGTCCCACATCTCCCTCTCCCACACGTTTGTGATCCTGTGCACCAGCCAGGGGAAGCACCGTTTCNCCATGTATTAGGGCAAAAAAACTTGCCTCTTCTCCACGCAAGCATTCCTCAATCACNATTTCAGATCCCGCCACTCCAAGCCTNCCNTCCGCTATCTCTGCGATGGCCGCCTCTGCCTCTGAAACCGTTGCCGCTACAGTCACGCCTTTTCCTGCGGCTAAACCATCGGCTTTGACAACTATTGGAGCACCACAAGACTGAACATACTTCANTGCCGCAGCNGGTTCTGTAAAACGCNCATAATCTGGGCCGGGAACTCCATGGCGCTTACACAGATCTCGTGCAAAGCCTTTAGANGACTCAAGCTGAGCCGCTTTTGCCGTAGGACCAAAAGCTGCAATACCAGCGGCTTCGAGATGATCGACCAATCCTGCGGCGAGCGGAGCCTCTGGCCCCACTACTACAAAGTCAATATCCTTTTCCTTTGAAAATGCGACTAGTCCGTTAATATCCGACGGGCTAATTGGTANACAGACGGCCTCGNGCCGTATGCCCGCATTCCCAGGAGCACAATAAATCACATCACATATTGGCGACGCCGAAATGGCCCAACACAAAGCATGTTCTCTGCCACCAGACCCTACCACCAATATTTTCATGGTTTCCCCTATTTCCCTGAGACCAGTNTATCCAAACCCTGCAAACATACGCTCCACATTATTGGAAACGAAAATTGACTAAAGGACTAGCTTCCAACAAGTCTGTTAGACCGTTATCATGGCATATCATAAAAAATTAAAAACATTTATATGTCTGATAATAACCATTTTGACAGTAATCTGACGGAATACACCGTCAGCCAAATTTCTTCCGCGCTGAAACGCACTGTGGAAAACGCGTTTGAAAGNGTGCGGATACATGGTGAAATTTCGGGGCTGAAACGTGCTGCATCGGGNCACGTATATTTGACACTTAAGGATGACAAGGCGGTCCTTGATGGGGTCGTATGGAGAGGTACGGCGTCTAGTCTAAGTTTTGCGCCTGAAGATGGGCTTGATGTAGTCGCGGAAGGGCGAATAACCACCTATGCTGCGCGCTCTCGATACCAATTAGTAATCGACCGGCTAGAGCCAGCCGGCGTCGGCGCCTTATTGGCCCTCCTTGAAGAACGGAGAAAAAAACTTAGTAACGAAGGTTTGTTTGATAAAGAACGCAAAGTAACTCTTCCTTACCTACCTTCGAGAATCGGCATTATCACGTCACCCACAGGTGCCGTCGTCAGAGATATCCTCCGTCGACTACGCGACCGTTTTCCACGCAACGTCGTTATCTGGCCGGTACTTGTGCAAGGGAAAGGTGCAGGAGAGCAAGTCGCTGCGGCGATAGCGGGTTTCAATAAACTTGAGGTGCGAGGCCAAGTCTTGCGTCCCGACCTATTAATAGTAGCTCGCGGCGGTGGCAGCGTTGAGGACCTGTGGGCTTTCAATGAAGAAGTCGTGGTGCGGGCCGTTGCACAAAGTAAAATACCGATTATCAGCGCGGTTGGACACGAAACTGATAATACGTTGATTGATCTTGTGGCAGATAGACGAGCCCCTACACCCACGGCGGCAGCTGAAATGGCAGTGCCGGTACGCGCCGACCTCATAATAAATATTGCGGAACTCGATAGACAAATGATTTTTGCGATTAGTCGAAACATAATCGAACTTCGACGAACAATAGAAGGTTTAGCCCGTGGTCTGCCACGACCGGAAAGATTAATTGGAGATGCTATTCAACGGCTCGATGAGAGAGACGAAACTATTCAACGAGTGTTTTCCGCCTACTTTGACCGAAGCAAAGCAAGCCTAGAGGCAAATGCACTTAAGTTACCCCACCCGCGAGAACGCTTAGTGGGAGCCGAAAAAAATCTCNTATTCGCTGCCAAGAGATTGGTAAATTCTACCGACACGATAATTAAANNGTGCGTCCAGAATTGGCGTAGATGCACGGAGTACAATAGATGTGAACGGGCTATAGAACGTATCTTTGAAGATGCTTCCNGGAAAGTGAACACGATAGCCATGCTACTTGAAAGTTACAGTTATCAGAGGGTAATCGAACGTGGATTTACCGTCATAAGAGACNAGCATGACAANCTCGTCGCACGCTCNTCCCAAATCGCAGACGGAGCCAACGCAACGGTAGAATTCGCCGATGAGATAAGGGACATTCGTGTTAGTAAGCCCGTTCGCAAGAAGAAACAATCAAGGGATCGGCTAGCAAAAAATAAAAATACTCAGGGTGGAGAGCAGGAGGAACTGCTGTAATGTTTGCTTTTCCATTACTATTTATCCTAGTGGTATTGGGTTTACCAGTATTTGGCAGCGAACTTTCTCTTCAAGGAAATATAGAACAGGGTGCGCTAATCTTGGGGAAAGTCGCTCCTGGAACTNACATCTCCGTAAATGGCCGAAGAGTCCACGTNGACGATACCGGAGTTTTTTTGTTTGGTCTGGGCCGTGATCACCCGCAGACCCTAGTTGTCGAAGCAAAGTTCACAGACGGTTCCGCGGAAANACGAGAAAAAATTGTCCAGCAACGTCAGTACGAAGAACAATATATTGATGACCTCCCAGTCAAAACGGTAACCCCCCCCTTAGAACTGCTTGATCGCATTTCACATGAAGCATCAGACGTCCTTAGGGCGCGTTCGNATTTGACCCTGATCCCACACATCCAGGAGGGCCTCATTTGGCCAGTCAACGGTCCAATTACTGGTGTTTATGGGAGTCGAAGAATACTAAATGGGAAGCCACGTACACCGCACTATGGGATAGATATTGCCGCACCGCCGGGAACGCCGGTAAAGGCAATGTCAAATGGTATTGTTCGTTTAGCGTCCGAGCTNTATCTGTCGGGAAAAACAATAATCATAGACCACGGTCATGGGATTTCTTCTAGTTATCTCCATTTGCAAAGTATTACNGTAGAAACAAATGACAATGTAGGTCGNGGCCATGTAATTGGCCGCGTAGGNGAAACTGGAAGGACGAAAGGTCCTCACCTAGATTGGCGAATCAATTGGTTTGATATCCGCCTCGACCCTCAACTTGTGGATAAATTGTTGGGTTTAGAAAGTGGCAAACATTAGTCAACNACTTATTAATTATTCGGCCACCGGCGGTGTAACCAATACCATTGTTCTGGCCTTTCTCGTATCCAAGACTCAAACAAAGANTTGATTTCGGTCATTATAGCGCGGGAATTGGCTTTGTTGTCACANTCCTTAGGCAAAGAAAGTGGGGGGGAAATAGTTAGCCGAAAGCAGGCACCAGTCGTGCGCTCGATGCGAACCGGNACCAAAGGAATGTTAAATCTCAAAGCAAGGTCAGCTGGCGTTGTCACCGTCATCGCGTCTCTTCCAAAAAACGGAATAGGAATTCCCTCATTNTATTTCTGGTCGACCAACAACCCCAGATGCCCCCCCTTATCTACGGTTTCCAAAAGCACTTTGGCACCCCGTCTGCTTTTGGGGTAATGCCTGGAACCAATTGGGCTTCTAAGATTCTTAATTAAGTTTTCAACATATGGGTTATTGGCAGCCCGATACACGTGTACCAAAGGCAAACCCCTTTTAGATGCAGCGACCGGCAATAATTCCCAGTTGCCTAAGTGGGCTGAAAAAAATATTCCAGAAATGCCATCGTCGCGTAACTGGTCAATATATTCTGACCCTATGATCTCAATTCGATCATCGTCATCACAAAAATTGAAATTTCTGAGATGCGGATATTCCCCTGCCATCCGACCCAAGTGATCCCACATACTCCTCACCGTTTCAGAAACTTCAACATTCTCCCAGTCTGGAAAAGCGGCCTTGAGATTGGATACAGCGCGACGAGATATCGGTAATTTAGGACCAATCCTTGCTCCGAGATACCCGCCAACCGCAGATGCATTGTCGAGAGACAGTAACCCAAATAAAGCAAACAAAATTCGCAGAACAAGATACTCTAGAAAATACCGCACATGGCGTAGTGGGGGTATTCGGCCGGTCAGATCCATAACCGTTCAAGAACCCAGAAGGCTAAGGAGTTTATCAAGGGCACTCTCATCATCCCAAGAGACTGTCACCGTGAGCACATCACACATAGATCTCATGGGTTCAGAAATACGAACGGCATCCTTGGACGTAGTAACGAGCAGAGCGTTTAATTTAGCGGCCTTCTCAGCGAGCACAAATACCTCGTTTTCCCTGTACATATGGTGGTCCGGATAACTTTGGGATTCTACTAGTTCGCAGCCTAGTTCCTGTAACAATTCGAAAAATTTACCTGGCCGGCCGATACCTGCGAACGCAACGACACGTTTACCGGCAAGTCGTAAATTTCCGGGCTCCGCCACAATTCGTCCAGTTAATACCGGTAGATGGTTAGGTAAACTTGCGCGTACACCAACTTTATCGACACCCAGAATCACCACGGCGTCAGCCCGAGCTAAACCATCTTTCATCAATTCACGAAGCGGACCAGCGGGCATCAAACGCTGATTGCCGAACCCATATGCACCGTCAACAACCAGTAGAGATAGGTCTTTCCGAAGCGAGGGGTTTTGGTAACCATCGTCCATTATGACCACCTCGGCACCGGCGGCAACGGCTGCTTTAGCACCTGCTGCACGATCGTGAGAGACCCATGTGGGCGAAGTCGCGGCCAAAAGCAAAGCTTCATCGCCAACATTGGCGGCAATATCAAAACGTGTATCAACACGATATGGACCACGTTCTGTCCCGCCGTAGCCTCTCGAGAGAAAATGAATGGTTTGACCATTCCTTCGTAGGCGCTCACCGAGCGACAGTGCGACAGGGGTCTTCCCAGCCCCACCTACAACAAGATTACCGACACAAATCACGGGGACCGATAAGCTCACGGGAGAAGTCCAGCACCAGCGCAAACGACAAATGGCACCAAAAATCACTCCAGCCGGATTCAGTACTTTTCCGGCTACACCATCTTTGGTCCAGAATGCAGGTGCTCGCATAACTTATTCCGTAGCTGGCAAGAANTCTGAAACNGATCCNAAAACTAAATCCAAAACACCAGCTTTCATCGCTAATATACTTTTCTGCTTTTCGGCAAGCACTATAGCTAGTTCTGGCGTAGCCAACAAAACCGCCAACTTCTCTACGACCTCCTCCAGGCTCGCCATAGAAAACGACGCATCACAGCTGTTAAAATCCGCAACTACTTCAGTAAAATTAAACATTGATGGTCCGGTTATTACGGCACAATTTAGTTGAATCGCTTCTAAGGGATTTTGCCCTCCATGTTCAATAAAACTTCCACCAATCAGTGCCTGCCTCGACAACCGGTAAAAAAGGCCCAACTCCCCCATAGTATCTGCAACGTACACGTCGGTGTCTCGGGAAGGCTGTCCCCCAGTACTACGTTGTGAAAACTTTAGGTCGTAAGACTTTAAGCAGCCCACAAGTTCTTTGACGCTGGATGGATGGCGAGGAACAACAATAGTAAGCAAATCAGAAAAACGTGGACGCAGGCTCAGATGAGCTTGACACACAAGTTCAAATTCGCCGGGATGAATACTTGCGGCCAACCAAAGAGGGCGGGAGCCGACCGCGTGTTCTAGAGAATGCAGCTGTTCTTCGTCGACCCTTAAAAGGGACGACGCATACTTTAGGCTTCCAGTAATCACAGGAGAGACCGCACCTAGATTTTGGAAGCGAGCTGCGTCCTCATGAGTTTGTACTAGAATTCTGTCAAACCCTTTCAAAACTGGCGCTATCAAGTTACGGACCCGCCGCCAATGTAGATAGGATTTTCTTGACATACGACCTTGCACGAGAACCGTTGAGATGTTGCGAAGGTGGGTTTCCCGTAACAAATTAGGCCATAANTCAGACTCAACCCAGATNGCCNTGTCCGGGAGCCAGTAATCCAGAAAGCGTCTCACAGAAACGGGGTGATCGATGGGTACAAATTGATGGAACGCCTGATCTGGTAGGCGGTCCTTAAGTAACCGTGCCGAAGTTAAAGTGCCTGTTGTAAATANAATATGTGCTCTGGGAAGCACCTCTAGCATCCGTACAACTAAGGGCAAAACAGATAGGGATTCACCCACGCTTGCAGCGTGGACCCACACCAGGTGCCCTTGTGGTCGTGGTATAGACGCCCAGCCGAACCTTTCTTCAAGGCGAGTTAGATCCTCTTTCCCCCGGGACGCCCTCCGTCGCAAGAACATTCTTGCCACCGGACCCAACATAATAGTCGCCCATCTATAAAGACTTAGCATTAAACGATATATCACCAACTGCTAGCCAGAACACGNCGAGAACCTCCTGTCGTGGCTGATATTCAGCATTGGCAGCCCAANTATAGGCATTGATTGTTTTTCACGTTCTAACCCGCGCTGTTTGTATTTTGATCCGTAAATTGCAGTGCATATAGTCTATTATAAAGCCCCTGCATTGAAATCAATTGTTCATGCGAGCCACTCTCCACCATGANGCCATTATCAAGAACGTAAATTTGGTCCGCATCACGTACAGTTGCTAGTCGATGAGCTATAACCAAGGTTGTTCTCCCTTTTTTCAGGGCAGACAAGGCGGCTTGAACCTCGCGCTCAGACTCAGCATCCAGGGCTGCAGTTGCCTCATCTAACAATAGGATAGGAGCGTTCTTCAACAAAGCTCTGGCAATCGCGATTCGCTGGCGCTCTCCACCGGACAATTTTGCGCCACGCTCACCAACTACTGTGTCATAACCCTTAGGGAACGCGGTAACGAAGTCGTGAGCGGCCGCTGCNTTCGCAGCATCTACAATTTCATNCTCTGTCGCCGTTGGNCGGCCATACGCGATATTTGCTCGAACCGTGTCATCAAACAGAATTACGTCTTGGCTAACTAGTGCNATTGCGCCCCGNAGCGACGAAAGCGTTAATGAACGAACATCCTGTCCGTCAATCCGCACACTCCCTGATCCCACATCATAGAATCGAGGAATTAAGTTTAGTATGGTGGATTTTCCTGCTCCTGATGGACCAACCAGGGCCGTTGTTTGCCCCGCAAGAACCTCTAATGATACCCCCTGGAGCGCTGCCACNTCATCTGCATAACTAAACTTTACCGCGTCCAAATCAATTCGCCCACAACTAACTGTTAAGCTGTCGGCATTCTCTTTCTCTACAACATTGGGACTTTGATCCAGAACTGCAAAAACCCTTTGCGCGGCGGCAAGACCTTCTTGCAGAGACGTATTAAGATTGGCAATACTTCTTATCGGCCGGTACGCCAACAACAATGCTGTAAAGAGAGCAAAGAACGACCCTGGCTCAGAAACACCTGCTATCACTTGACTACCGCCATACCAAATAACCGCAGCAATTGCGATCCCGCCAAGTATTTCCATCATTGGTGTAGTTAACGCACGCGTTCGGGTGGCTTTCATGTATAAGGTAAATAAGCGCTCGATTATGTTTTCGGCACGACTTATCTCATACCCCTCCATTCCATACGCCTTAACGTGCCGCACCCCCTGAAAAGTCTCGGTCAAGAAGGTGGTGAGACCGCCCACTTCCTCTTGGGTCACGCCGACAACTTTACGCATTCGTCGTCCAAGTCGACTAATGGGCCACGCAGCCAGCGGAAATACAAAAAAAACNACCAGTGCAAGACGCCAGTTTTGATAAAACATGAGGGCAACCAACAAAGATACAGTAAGTAGATCCTTTACCAAACTAGTCAAAGTACTTGCAGTTGCCTGCCTGATCAGATACGCGTCACTCGTAAGATGTGCAATAAGTTTTCCAGTCTGAGTGCCTTTNAAAAACGCAAGATCGAGATGTATTAGGTGTGAAAAAGCTCGTCGCTGTAGGTCCGCTACTATTCGTAATCCGACCCAATTCATCAACACAGCCTGACCGAAATTGGCAGCACCACCAACCACCATTACAACCATAATCGCAAGCGGAACGAGTAACAGCATTGTCTGGTCACGATTGATGAAAATATCTCGCACAACAGGCTCCATCAGCCACGCCAAAAGTGGTTGGGAGGCCGCGGCTACAACCATACATAGCAGCGCGCCAGTTAGTACAAAACGGTAAGGCCCGATATACCCCCGCACCAGACGCATTACCAACGCACCAGTCGACAAATGATGCAATACTTCCGGCTTACTAGTATCTAGCTTGGTGGGATTAAGTGACTCGATGGTCAAGGTGCTATTCCCAAGATCAATCCAGACTCAAAGTGCTATGTAACAGATAAGTTCTCGAAAAGTTGAATAACGACTTCGTCACGACGCTGCATCATGTCTACACTAATTGGCAGCCATCTTCGGAACATAAACACCATTCTCAAAGCGCTCAAACATTTCCGATACCAAGACATGATTAACCGGTCTTACGTCCAGATCCTTCTCTAGATGTCTTTCCGCGACGTAAGTGGTATGCGAGGCACCATCCACCAATAAGTGATACCAAGGCTGGTCTTTTGGTGGTCGGCTCTTTGCGACTTGATCATACCAAGCATCCGTACCTGCAAAGCAGGCATCAGCATCAAATACTACGCCTCGATAATCAAATAAAAGGTGATGGACCACCTCTCCAACTGTGAAACGGGCATTTACAGTATTCATAGCCAAATTTCTCGCTTGTAGGCTAGTTGTAGCCTTTTCTCCCCTGGTTGTCTTGCTTTCATCTTGAAACCAGTCTTTTACTGGGCCATACCCTTCTGTATAAGGAACTTAAGAGACCTTAAGAAAAACCAGTAATTGTATACGAAGTACCCTCTGAAAAATATATCCATCAAAATACTACCTCGAGGAAATCATGAACCTGTTGCCAGTCGGTCATAAATATAGACAGATCTTGCTCCTGATTATGGCCTCTGCCATGGCAATCTCGTTCCCGGCCTGGGCCGATACGGACGAAGCCCTTAACATCCGGTTGGCAGTTCTTAAGTTTGGCACAGTCAACTGGGAGTTAAATGTAATAAAGCACTACAAACTCGACGAACAAGCGGGACTTGTCCTGGACGTCGTTGGTCTTGCCAATAAGGATGCCACTNCTATTGCATTAAACGCCGGTGATGTGGACATGATTGTTACCGACTGGATCTGGACGTCGCGACAACGACACTCAGGAGCGGACTTCACATTTGTGCCATACTCAGAGGCGGCGGGATCCGTCATGGTGCACCCGGATAGTGGGATAAATCGATTGGAAGATCTCCGTGGAAAAACGATTGGTGTGGCGGGGAGCCCGATTGACAAAAGTTGGCTCTTACTTCGTGCCTACTCACTTAAGATGTTTGGCGAAGATCTCGCCACCATTGCAAAACCNGCTTACGCCGCACCGCCCCTCCTAAACGAAAAATTTAAACAAAGAGAATTCGATGCGATCTTGAATTACTGGAATTACACAGCTCGTCTTCGAGCATCTAACATGACCGAATTAATTAAGGTTCAAGATTTATTGCCTGGGCTGGGAGTTCCAGGAAGACTTCCTCTAATAGGGTATGTTTTCAGNGAATCCTGGGCTCAAAAAAACTTAGTGGCTGTAACAGCTTTTTTCAAAGCATCNGCAGATGCTCGGGAAATCATGATGGAGTCGGACGANGAATGGGAACGCCTTAGNCCAATGACCAGAGCAAAGGATGATGCAACGCTGGAAGCGCTAAAAATNGGCTACAGGGAAGGTGTNCCTAAAAAATATGGGCGTAGNCAAGCAGAAGCGATACGGGCCGCATTCCGAATTGTTGCCGAGCAAGGTGGCAGAAAATTGGTTGGACGCAACAAGGACTTGGCGCCCGGCACCTTGTGGCGGGGAGACGCCTATTGACCGTAGACGACGCCAACTCCAGTAATGGGTTGAGTGCTGGGTGGCTACGCACGCTTTCGTTTTTGCTACTGATAATTATATGGGAGTTATCCGCCCTCGTCGCCCAGAGCCGCGTGCTCCCCGATCCTTGGGCTGTCGCTTTGGTGTTTTTCGACCACCTTGTCCATGGCAGTCTTATTTATGATCTTGGAATCACCTTGTCGAGGGTGATAGCAGCGTTTGTGCTGGCCATGGTCATAGGAACAGTAATCGGGATATTGATGGGATTACGGAAACGTTTAGACATACTATTGGATGGTTGGCTAATCTTATTTCTAAACATACCGGCACTGGTTACGATAATTCTTTGCTATGTGTGGTTTGGTTTAACTGAAGTCGCGGCCATACTTGCGGTTTCCCTNAACAAATTTCCAAACGTAATAGTCACTCTTCGTGAGGGCACTCGGGCGGTAGACCATGACCTGCTCCAGGTAGCGCAGGTATTTCGAGTGGGCCCCAGAAAAACATTTTTTAAATTTTTCCTTCCACAGTTATANCCTTATATAATGGTTGCCGCCCGTTCAGGAATCGCACTGATCTGGAAGATTGTGTTGGTGGTAGAACTTCTCGGCCGTAGCAATGGTATTGGATTTCAGTTGAGTGTATTTTTCCAACTTTTCGATATTGCAAGTATTCTCGCATATACCCTAGCATTTGTGATCGTCATGTTAGTTGTNGAATTGGCATGGATCGGCCCAATGGACCGCTACGCAACTCGGTGGCGAAAATGAGCACTTCTTCACTGAGAATCGAAATAGACGAAAAAGCTTACNCGATGAGTNCNGGGGGAGACAAACGAATTGCGATCAAAGACCTCCGATTAACAGTATCAGATAGTGAATTTTTGTGCATTGTAGGGCCTTCTGGTTGTGGAAAGACAACCCTGTTGAATATCATTGCCGGAATAGACAACGACGTCAGTGGTGCGGTTACAACTTCCAATCATGAAGGGATAGAATCGATGCGTGTGTCATACATGTTTCAGACACCGCGTCTTCTTCCCTGGATGACTGTTAGAGAAAATGTCCGTGTTGTTTTGGACGAAGAAACAGCTAATATGGGAAAAGCCGAAGAACTACTCCACCAAATGGAACTGTCTGACTCACTTGATGAATTTCCCAACCGCCTGTCAGGTGGCATGCAACGCCGAGTTGCCCTTGCTCGNGCTTTTGCCACACAACCACAGTTGCTTTTGCTTGATGAACCATTTGTTTCTNTAGACCTGCCTGTGGGAAATCTATTGCGCCAACTTCTCCTTGAGCTTTGGCAAGCGCGACCCACTACAGTTATTTTTGTTACCCATGATTTGAGAGAAGCAATATATTTGGCCGATCGAATAGTATTTTTATCACGGGGACCATCAAAAGTTATCTTGGAAAAAACAGTAACTATACCTCGCCCCCGGAAAATTGAAGATGCCGCTACTGACCATTTCCGCCGTGAACTGCTATCGCAACACGATTCTTTGCTTCATGGGATAGCGTCTAGTTCTCTAGATACTTTAGACNACAATATGGCAACTTCGTAGNTGGTAAGTTNATGTTTAGAAAGTTAGGACTGTGCATTGAACAAAGTGGATAACGAGACAACAAAAGAAAANAGCCCGGTGCTAAACGCAAAAGGGGTAGTTAAATCCTATGGCTCGGATAAGGCTCTTGATTCGGTGGATATCACGATCCAGCCGGGAGAATTTGTAGCACTTTTAGGCCCAAATGGCGCAGGAAAGACGACGCTTTTCCAACTATTGACAGGCTTATTTGTGCCTGATNCCGGAGCCATTTCAATAGATGGAATCGACATTCGGAAGAATGCTGTTCCAGCACTTGCCGGAATCGGCGTAGTCTTCCAACAACCGACGCTAGACCTTGATCTCAGTGTGATAGACAATTTACGGTTTCATGCNAGCCTTCATGGAATAAGTGGCGACAATGCTAAGAAACGTATTGATGAAGAGTTAGAAAAATTAAAGCTTTTAGATCGCAGCAAAGATCGAGCAAGGTCTTTAAGNGGCGGACAGCGACGACGCATTGAACTTGCCAGAGCACTACTTCATCAACCAAAATTTTTAATAATGGACGAGCCAACCGTNGGACTTGATCCAAGCAGCCGACGCGATCTACTTTCCCACGTTCTTGAACTTAAACAGGAACGGAAAATGGCAATTTTGTGGGCAAGCCACTTGGTTGACGAAGCAGAACAGGCAGATAGGGTCATTATTCTCCATAAAGGGAAAATACGTACTTCGGGAACGCCTGAACAGTTGGTGCATTCTACTGCTACCCAGAACCTTCACGACGCTTTCGTTTCTTTAACTACCGAAAAGTGAANGTTGGCGTAGTGCAGAGATTATCTTCACCGTGTAGATCAAACTTGGAGCAAATGTCTAAATGCGTATTTCAACGCCGTGCCTAGCATGGAAAACTTGCTTGTTTGTCTTTCTATCTGTTCCTGCCTTTGCCGATGGGACCGGAAATATCTTTGTGAGNAACGAATCAGATAACACGGTNTCGGTCATTAATGGTGAGACTTTTGAAGTCATAAAAACAGTTCATACTGGGGAACGCCCGAGAGACATGCGGTGGCATCAAGGAAACACCCAACTCCTGATCGCTACAAGCGGAAGCGATCGCATAGAAGTCCTCGATGTCAAAACGCTAGAGATAGTAAATTTTATTGAAGCAGGAGAGGATCCNGAAATCTTTAACATTGATCCAACCGGAAAAATTCTTGTGGCGGCAAACGAAGACGACAACGAAGTAACTGTTACCGATCTAAATACCGGAAAACGGATTCGGACAATTGAAGATGTCGGCATTGAACCGGAAGGAATAACTTTCCGNAACGATGGGAAGATTGTGTTTGTAACGTCAGAAGTCACAAACACCGTTATTATTGTAGATCCTTGGTCAGGGAAAATTCTTGATGAAGTCCTGGTCGGGAACCGTCCACGCCGGGGCATCGTTACACCTGATGACAAGGAATATTGGGTTACCAATGAACTTGGAGGGACAGTCTCGATCTTGGATGCACAAACGTTTGAAGTTCTCGATGAGATAATCTTCGAGAAACGTGGCATGCGGGAAGGAGACATTAACCCCGTGGACTTCGCAATGACAGATGATGGGAAAACCGCGTANATAACACTCGGCAGGGCTCGCCATGTCGCGATCGTGAACGTTGAGTCCCGAGAAGTTACCGACTACGTACTAGCTGGAGATCGAGTATGGGGAGCCGCTCTGACAGCAGACGAAGCCTTTCTCGTCGTAACTAATGGCGCCAGCGATGACATCACAATTATTGACACGGATAAAAAGGTTGCCGTCAACTCGGTAGCAGTTGGGCGCACACCACATACAGTTCGAATTGACGACTAATNGCATGCAGTCAACTTTTAGNANTTTTAGTCTAATAGCATTGGTAATCTTCGCCTCATACCCAGCAAAAATCGGATATGGCGACGATGAACTGCCTACGATTACAATTGGCCATCTTGATCTAATTGAGGACGTTCGCTACGAGGACTGGGGAATACATCCCGTAGACATCCGGTCAGCCACTGCGATCGTTGACCACAGGGCCTACGCAGGAGCTCAGTTGGCAGTGGAGGAACTAAAACANTTCAAGCGTATTGCCAAGGCACATTTTTCCTTAAAACGGGTTAGCGTGACCGACCCATTTGATATGATTGCAGAGATTCTAAAAATGCGGGAATCAGGTGTTCAATTTTTTCTTATTGATGCACCAGAACATATTTTGTCNGAGGTAGCGAAACAAACCCATGACCAAGGGATCTATTTGTTCAATACTACCGCAATAGGTGATGCACTTCGAAACGAGGACTGTCAGCAGCACCTATTCCATTTCGCCGCAAGCCGTGCAATGCTAACTGATGCGATAGTTCAGTATTTGGTTTCACAAAAATGGAACCGCGTTTTGGTCTTGCGGGGACCACTNCCAGAAGATTTTAAAATGACTCAAGCATTTGAAAGATCGGCTGAGCATTTTGGTCTAAATATCATCAAAACCNGAAATTTCCTTTTAGGAAACGACCCACGGGCTCGAGAGACCAACGATCTTGACTTCCTAACCGGGAAAGCTCGCTATGATGCAGTGTTTGTAGCGGATGCGGACGGCGAATTCGCACTAGGTATCCCCTTTGCAACTCAAGACCCTGCCACGGTTACNGGCGCAAGCGGCATTGTACCAAGGGTATGGCATTGGTCGTACCTTCGGCACGGCGCACCCCAGGTGCATGGCAGATTCGAACGAATGCACGGCCGAAGAATGGGTCAGCCCGATTGGGGGGCATGGGTTGCTCTCAAAACGTTGGGTATGGCCATCGCAAGGTCGAAGACGACGGACCCTGTCAAAGTAGTAGATTATTTACGGAGCGGTGAATTGAGAATAGATGGAAGTAAGGGCCCTGGCCTTAGTATTCGACCGTGGAACAACCAACTTCGGCAACCGATTCTCTTGACCACCGAAAACTGGACCATTACTCGCGCACCAATCGAAGGGTTTAGACATCGAACAAATGACCTTGACACAATCGGCTTTGGAGAGCGGGATACAACCTGTAATTTTTGATGAAAACTGCCGACGTTTTTATAGTAATACACATTACTTTTAAATTTGGACAATCTATTTTACGCTCTATGGNGAAACTACGAGTGGAGACTCAAACGTAATGCAACCCAGTCATATGATGGCAGCCCTTTCGGCGCTAAGCCGACGCGAAACGATCAAGTTTTTTCAACAAAAAGGTCGACTATTTTCTGCGTTCGTGCGCCCTGCTCTTTGGCTGTTCGTATTTGCCGTCGGGTTCCGCGGCGTATACGGCGTGGATGCAGGGGAGCCGTACCTGCAGCGAAGCGTAAACTACGAATACTATATATTACCAGGTCTTACTTGCATGGTACTGCTTTTCAGCGGCATGCAGTCTTCCCTGTCTATGGTGTACGACCGAGAGATGGGTATAATGAGGCTACTTTTGACAGCACCCCTGCCACGCTGGTACTTGCTCACGGCAAAGTTATTATCTGGGACATTTTTATCGGTCCTACAAGCATACGCATTTTTGGTTATTTGCCTGCCATTTGATTGGTGGACCGGCCTTAGAGTTGGATTTTCAGACCCCTTTTCCTGGTTGTATGTTTTTCCGGCACTGGTCCTGACTGGAATGATGTTGGGTGCTCTCGGATTGCTTTTGTCCGTACATGTCAAGCAACTTGAAAATTTTGCGGGCACCATGAACTTTGTGATTTTTCCGATGTTCTTCATTTCACCGGCACTTTTCCCACTTTGGTATTTACAGGAAAGCGGAGCCGACATTGTATACTGGATCGCAAATGTTAATCCCTTTACATATGGTGTACAGTTAGTGCGATACGCTAGCGAAGGACAGTTTTATGGATTGGGTGCACTCGTGGTATGTGCGTGTACGCTGGCCTTCTTGATCGGTGCAATATATGGATACGATCCACAGAGAGGGTTCGTGCGTCGTGGTCCCCAAGCAGCAACCTAATAGACCTGGCCATCTTAACTGGGAAGGTGTTCGATGCGCCTAAATTCTAGCTTCACGGACCTAGTAGGAAATACACCGCTTATTAAGCTGCAGCAGGCCTCGGAAGTCACTGGTTGCACCATATTAGGCAAATGTGAATTTCTAAATCCTGGACAATCAGTTAAGGATCGTGCTGCACTTTATATCGTGCGCAAAGCAGAACGAGAAGGCAAACTAAAACCAGGCGGTGTGATTGTCGAAGGAACCGCTGGAAACACGGGNATTGGACTTGCTCTGGTTGGAAAGGCGTTAGGCTACAGCTCTGTAATTGTAATGCCTGAAACACAGAGCCAAGAAAAAAAAGATATGCTGAGAATGTGCGGTGCAGACTTGCGACTGGTTCCAGCACTACCATACAGTGACCCTGGAAATTATATACGATATTCCGGGCAACTAGCGGAAGAGATAGCCGCTGACAGAAAATCGGGGGCCGTCTGGGCAAATCAATTCGACAACATTGCCAATCGACAGGCTCATATAGAAGGCACAGGTCCAGAGATCTGGGAGCAAACGGGCGGACGTATTGACGCTTTCACCTGCTCTGTTGGTACCGGAGGCACTCTTGCCGGAGTTGGCATGGCACTCAAAGAGAAGAATGATGATATCCAGATCGTTTTNTCTGATCCAATGGGTTCCGGNCTATTCAGCCTTTACACAAAAGGCGAAGCAAAACCGGAGGGANCGTCCATTACGGAGGGAATAGGACAAAGTCGCATNACCAAGAATCTCGAAGACGCACCAATAGATGACTTTCAGCAGGTCACAGATGAGGACGCNCTANTTGTTGTGTTCGACCTTTTAAAAAACGAAGGTCTCCTGATGGGTGGATCTACCGGTATCAACGTCGCCGGCGCAATACAACTTGCCAAGAAAATTGGACCTGGCTGCACGATTGTTACNATACTTTGCGACTGCGGCAGTCGNTATGCCAGCAAAGTTTTCAACCCTGAATTTCTCAGAGGAAAGAACCTTCCTGTCCCAGACTGGATGTCCTAACAGCAATGACACGCACTAAATTGCTGTTTCGCGAAGATGCGTACTCTAGATCTTGCCACGCCAGCGTTATTTCCATCAGCGAAGAGGGTATAGAACTGGACCAGACGGTTTTCTATTACACCAGTGGCGGACAGCCCGGTGACATAGGGATACTCACCCTTGATANCGGCGATACAGTAGATATACAAGGAACCGTCAAAAGTAAGACGACCGGTCGCTTGTTTCACACCCCTGCCTTGGGAGCCACTGTACCCGCGCTTGGCACAAAGGTTGTAGCGAAAATTGACTGGCAACAACGGTACCAATTCATGAAAATGCATAGTTGCCTGCATCTTCTCTCTGCTGTCATTGACGGATCAGTTACAGGCGGNCAGGTAGGAGAGCAAGAAAGCCGGTTNGACTTCGATCTTCCAGTGACAAATCTTGATAAATCCCGGATAAGTGCTGCGCTCAATGCTCTCATCGAAACAAACCATAAGATAACTCCAAGTTGGATTTCTGATGAAGAACTAGAAGGAAATCCAACTCTCGTTAAAACCATGTCTGTCAAGCCTCCCATGGGAAGTGGTTTGGTTCGGCTAATCAACNTAGAAAATNTTGACCTTCAGGCTTGTGGTGGTACTCATGTCAAGAGAACGGGTGAAATAGGCCGGGTACAAGTAACAAAAATTAAAAACAAAGGCCGTCACAACCGTCGCATTTCCGTCGCTTTGACTAAAAGCAGTGCCCCGGACTAATGGCTGCAGTCAAAGTAGAACCGTTAGTTGNTGTTGACTGGCTGAAGACCAAGCTAGACACGTCTAGTATACGTATAGTAGACGGGTCGTGGCACTTACCAACGCTTGANCGTAATCCGAGNATCGAGTACGAAGAATCACATATACCGGGAGCAGTTTTTTTTGATGTTGATCTTATCTCAGATATTACGAGTTCTCTGCCGCATATGGTCCCCACCGAACAAGTTTTTGCAACTCACATCGAAGCCNTNGGAATTTCTAATGACGACCACGTAATCGCCTACGACACAACGGGTGTTGGCAGCGCGGCTAGGGTTTGGTGGATGTTTCGACTATTCGGACACACAAGCGTATCAGTTCTAAACGGGGGGTTACCCGCATGGACACTTGCTGGCGGTCCTGTAGAAAATCAAGTGCCGAAAATTAAAAAATCTGTTTTTACGACTCATTTGGACCGGAGTTTACTGCGAATGATTGATGACATTCGCAGCAATCTGGAAACCGAAATGGAACAAATTGTGGATGCACGTACTGAAGGACGCTTTAAAGGCGTCGAACCTGAACCAAGGCCTAAATTACAGAGCGGTCATATTCCAAACAGTCTAAATCTCCCTTTTCTGAAACTCTATAACTCAGAAACAAAATTGATGAAGCCTGCAAGTGAACTACGGCGTTTATTCTCAACAGCAAATGTCAGTCTGGAAAAAGGAGTAATTACGACGTGCGGATCGGGCATAACTGCTTGCAATATTGCGCTTGCGTTATATCTGATTGGATGCAATTGCGCCGTTTACGATGGCTCGTGGACTGAATGGGGTGGCCGGAACGACACCCCGATTGCAACTAGTTGAGAGTTGCGTTGGCGGTGATACGCCGAGCGCTAATCTTAACCGTTGCTTTTGATCTGCCTTAGCTGACCACTCACCCTTATACTTTTAGGGGCTCTTTTGNTGATGTTAACCCTGCAGCGGGATCCGTAAAAACCGCCGNATCCAAACACCCTTCGCTCCGAGCAATGACGCAGGTTGCCGCAGCATCTCCGGTGATGTTGACCGCCGTTCTCATCATATCCAATAGGCGGTCAACGCCAATAATCAACGCAATACCTTCTACCGGCAACCCAACCTGTTGCAGGACCATTGCAAGCATTATCAGACCAACACCTGGCACACCAGCGGTNCCTATAGATGCGAGCGTGGCAGTCAAAATTACTGCAAGGAAATCACCAAGCCCCAAATCAACACCATAAACCTGGGCGATGAATACCGTAGCCACCCCCTGCATAATCGCTGTTCCATCCATATTTATAGTAGCGCCAAATGGCACAGTAAAAGACGCTACCCCATTGTCTGCACCAAGCCGATTTGTTACTGATTGCAGGGTAATGGGAATTGTCGCGTTACTGCTTGCCGTCGAAAATGCAAACAACTGTGCGGCCCGCATCTTTACAAAAAATGTCACCGGATTTAGCTTTCCAACGACTTTCAGTAAAAGGCTGTATGTAACANTCCCATGCACTATAAGAGCTGCAACAACGCAGAGAAAATATTTGGCCAACGGAATAAAGGCTTCCACACCCTCTGTGGAAAATGTGCGAGCGATTAGGCAAAATACACCTGCTGGCGCTATACGCACCACAATCCAAACCATCTGCATAATAACTGAATTGAGGCCTGTAAAGATATCGAGAACGTAACGCCCCCGATCACCGGAAGCCGTTATTGCAACCCCCAACAATAGCGCAAAAACAATGATTTGAAGCATCTCCCCACGCGCAAGAGCCGCGACAGGATTGCTAGGCACTAAATCGATCAAAACCTGACTTAGCGGAGGCGCTTGCCTGGCAGCAAAGTCCACCGTGACATCAGTTATTGCAAAACCTGCACCTGGAGAAACCACCGACGCTAACAGAAGTGCAATGGAAATGGCTATGGCTGTGGTAATAATATAAATGCCAAACGCTTTGCCCCCGATTCTACCCAAGGCTGACATATCTCCCATATTGGTAACACCGCATACAAGTGAGACAAAGACAAGCGGGACCACCATCATTTTTAGTGCGGCAATGAAAACTGCACCAACTACGCCCAACGCACCATCTACTACAAAATTCTGTATCCAGCCTGAATTTTCGGCAAAGACGTTGAGTAGTATTCCAAAAATGGCACCCAAAAGCATAGCTATCAAAATTTGCGTAGTGAGAGATATTTTTTTGTCAGCCATGGCGTTATCCATTTACAATACGAGTATAGATATGAATCAATAACGGTAGCATGCTCACACCAAACAGCTCAACCATGGTTGTAAAAGATCCAGTATGTGACAAAGTGGTCTCTCTTTACTAAGCAGTTTAGCAAAATTATCCGAAACATATGGTAATGAAAGAAGACACATTAATTGTAACAGCCGGACGAGATCCAGAATCCAATCATGGTATCGTNAATCCGCCAGTATACCATGCATCCACAGTNCTCTTCCCAACGGTTGCGGCCNTAGAAAAGTCTCAAAAGCAACGANTAGATAGTAATACTGTCTATTATGGGCGCTTTGGGACACCAACCACGTTTGCATTCCAAAATGCTATTGCTCAACTTGATGGTGGCCACAGAGCCATTGCTGTTGCATCTGGTAAATGTGCAATTTTAGTCTCGTTGATGGCGTTCCTTAAGTCTGGAGACCACCTCTTGATGGTTGATTCAGCTTATGGCCCGACCAGAGCTTTATGTAACGGCTTGTTGACGCGGTTTGGTGTTACTACAACATTCTATGATCCCTTAATTGGATCGGATATTGCAAATTTAATTCGACCCGAAACTCAGGTGGTATTCACAGAATCTCCTGGATCTCAAACTTTTGAAATTCAGGATATTGGTGTCATTTCGCGGACCGCGCATGAAAATGACTGTATAGTCGTAATGGATAATACCTGGGCTACGTCGCTATTCTTCAAACCGTTTGAGCACGGGGTAGACGTAGTCGTACAGGCAGCTACCAAATATATACTAGGCCATTCTGATGCAATGCTTGGTGTTATCACAACTAATGCAAAAAACTTTGAACCCATTCAGCGTGCCGCACTAGATTTTGGGGCACCTCCAGGCCCGGATGATGTCTATCTGGCGCAACGTGGGTTACGTACATTAGGCGTTCGCCTTGCCCGGCACATGGCTACCGGACTTAGGATTGCTTCATGGTTACAAGCACAACCCCAAGTCGCAAAAGTACTCCATCCGGGCCTTCCGGATGATCCGGGTCATTCAATTTGGTCTCGGGATTTTCATGGAGCCAGCGGACTTTTTGGGCTAGTTTTAAAGGAGACAACTAAGACCATGTTAGCCAAAATGCTTGATAAGATGCAGTTGTTTAAAATGGGGTATAGTTGGGGCGGGTACGAAAGCCTTATGATACCCACGGACCCGGAGAAACAAAGGACTGCCACCTGTTGGCGGCCTGAAGGTCCCACACTTCGTATTCATGCTGGGCTAGAAGATCCGGATGACTTAATTCAAGATCTTGAACAGGGACTATCTCGCCTTTCACCGACCTCATCTCTTTAATGGCTGCTGATAGCAGATCCGCTCTTTCTTTGAAGCGAAGTACAGTCTGCGATCCATCCGTCGAGGATAACGTCTCGCAAAATTTCACCCGGTTAAAGTGGAAAACACTTCAAACAATTGTAAAATGTTTTCTGTTAGCGCTGATGATGGTCACCTACAGTTCAAGGGAAACAAAAACTGAGGAAATTTCGTTTGAAAAATCCGAAATATGGATAGAAACACAAACTACTCGAGAACATTTTGTCGTTGAGGTTGCGGTCACTCCGAAGCAACGACAACAAGGCCTTATGTTTCGCTCGAAGATGCCACGTGATATGGGAATGCTATTCAATTTTGGCGACGAAATTCGACTTGCCATGTGGATGAAAAACACTCTTATTCCACTGGATATGCTCTTTGTTAATAAAAATGGCACGATCCACAGGATTGTCCAAAATACCATTCCTCTGTCTCTACAAACTATAGCGGGGGGTGGCCCTACTCTTGCAGTGATCGAACTAAATGCTGGCGTGACTCAGCAACTNGGGATCAACTCAGGAGACAAGGTAATACACGAAATTTTTGATACAAACTGATTTACTAAAGTATGAAAGTTCCGAAAAATGATTTTGTCTTTTCACAAAAAACTTTTAAGGAATTAAAGTGAGACACGAAAAACAACTGCGGTTGCGACTGCTGTATGGCCGAGAAATCGCTATGGGGCCAGGCAAGATAACATTACTGCATGCTATACAAGAGACAGGGTCAATCTCGGCTGCGGCCAGATCAATGAATATGTCGTATCGTCGAGCATGGATGCTTGTGGCTACCATGAACCGTTGCTTTCAAGAGCCGATAGTTGAGGCAGCACCGGGCGGATTAGGAGGAGGCGGAGCAAAGCTAACGGACTTTGGGCTGACCGTTCTCAAAAAATATGAAGCGATGGAAACTATAGCGATAAATGCAGTGGACCAGCACCTAAAGAGATTCTCTAAGCTCCTGGCGGAACAGCCTCCCGATAAAACCTGAGTTGCATATCAGATCGTACGTTCCACTTCATGTATTGACATATATCGTTATATATGGGTATATATAGAGCCTCTATATACGTCGGTATACGACGAGCGCGCCTTCGTTTATGCTGACATAAGGATTTCGAGTGGCTACGTTGTACCAAATTTTAGGGCACGCGCTTTACCGAAAAAGAGTGGTTAAAGTGCGTGCTCTTCTTTTATTCGTTTGCCTTCCCGGAATACTAGTCNATGTATCGACAGGAAAAACGAAGGCTGACGACATATGGGTGTTAGCAGCGGCAAGTCTTACTGATGCCGTGACGGAGGTAATTGACTCATACCAAACAGTTGTCGATGGACGGATTCTGACCTCATTTGCCAGTAGCTCCTCACTGGCGCGGCAAATTGAAAATGGCGCACCGGCAGACATCTTCATATCTGCTAACCTAGCCTGGATGGATGTACTCACCAAGGATACTTTAATAGAGGCCGAAACCAGAAAAGATGCACTGGGCAATCGGCTTGTTTTAGTAACACCAATTACGACAGAAATAACCCTATCGATTAAGCCGAACTTTGACATCGCCCTTGCTCTGGGTGACAGCCGTTTAGCCATTGCTGATCCGGACTTTGTTCCTGCAGGACAGTACGCTGTTGCCGCGCTAAAACAACTAGGAGTATGGCCCCAAGTAGCCAGTAAGCTAGCCCCAGGAAGTGATGTTCGAAATACCTTGCTATTGGTTGAACGTGCTGAAACGAAACTTGGAATCGTTTATGAGACCGATGTTCCTGCAAGCAACTACGTAAAGATAGTTGATTATTTCCCGACCGAATCCTACCCCCCTATCATTTATAGCTTTGGGATTGTAAATGGTGGTCACCGCCCTGCTGTCGAATCCTTCTATTCTTACCTCACNGGAGAAACGGCTATGAAAATTTTTGAAACTTATGGTTTTACAACACGTTAGCCTATGTTTTCTTTATCTGCAGATGAGTGGACAGCCATTGAGTTAAGCCTAAGGGTCGCTTTTTGCAGCGTTTTAATTAGTTTCCCATTCGCGCTATTTTTTTCGTGGCTTCTCTCACGGAGAGACTTTTTCGGGAAAACGTTGTTGGATGGGATCATCCATCTCCCATTAGTACTNCCACCAGTCGTAATAGGATATCTCCTGCTTGTCCTACTTGGTCGAAAGGGGCTTATTGGAGANTGGCTCTANGAANCATTTAACNTCAGNGTNANCTTCAAATGGGAGGGAGCTGCCATCGCNTCTGCCGTTATGGGATTCCCTCTGTTGGTGCGAGCCATACGTTTGTCNCTCGAAAGTATCAACCAGNGGCTAGAAAAAGCGGCGCGTACTCTCGGTGCCGGCCCTATACGCGTTTTCCTCACCATCACCCTACCATTAATTTCCCCAGGCATTCTAACAGGGGTCATACTAGCTTTTGCCAGAAGTCTTGGAGAATTTGGCGCAACAATAACCTTCGTATCAAATATCCCTGGTGAAACCCGCACGCTGCCGCTTGCCCTTTACNCTTTCACCCAAGTGCCAGGCGGGGACTCNATGGCGCTTCGTCTGACTGTAATTTCTGTAGTACTTGCCCTTGTTTCGTTGTTCTTCTCTGAACTCCTAGCGCGCCGCGTTCGCGCAAAGGTCGGAAACTGACTTATGCTCAACGTGGAAGTAGAAGGTAAAATAGGAAACTTGGATATCGAGGTCCAATTCACAATAGATTCGGGAAGCCTGACAGCTCTATTTGGCCCGTCGGGTGCCGGGAAAACAACTATCATAAATATGATTGCGGGACTGATTACNCCACACCACGGCAATATATCCGTCAATGGAAATACTTTGTTTGATTCNNNCCGATCGATTAATGCTTCCCCAAACCAACGNCGTATCGGATATGTTTTTCAAGATAATCNATTATTTCCCCATCTNTCNGTTGAAGGAAACCTCAGGTACGGACAGAAGCTGCAACCAAAAGCCAGTCGTTACACCGATTTCGGAGAGGTCACCCAGNTACTGGGAATCACAGATCTTCTGCAACGCAAACCCGGTTCCCTTTCCGGGGGTGAACAGAAGCGTGTTGCACTGGGAAGAGCATTATTAGCTAGCCCACAAGTGTTGTTGATGGATGAACCTTTAACGGGTCTCGATCAAGCACGAACAGANGAAATTCTTCCTTTTATAGATCAGATACGACGGCAAGTGAGGCTGCCGATCGTCTACGTAAGCCATAACCTAGACGAAGTCCTCGCGCTTTCAGATCAAATCGCTCTGATTCATGGGGGGAAAACNGAACTAGTTGGCTCTACNGANGATGTCTTGAACAACGAAAAAGCAAAGCNTTTGTTGGGTAGAAACGAGCCTTCCACCGTANTATCGGGTNTCGTTACTTCCCNCGATGCCNCCTTTGGCCTGAGTACGNTTGAAACTGCGGCAGNATCGATTCAAGTNCCTGGNGTGGTCTCAACTGTNGGATCCAAAGTCCGGTTGCGTCTCCTCGCCCGTGATGTTTCGCTCGCCTTGAGTCGGCCACAAGATATCAGTGTACTAAATGTACTAGAAGGCACAGTCCACGATGTCGTAGACCTAAGTACCGGTGCTGTACTTGTTAAAGTAGCACTTAATAGAGATCTTATTATAGATGCCCGTGTTACGAAGCGTGCTTGCGACAACCTCAAATTAACCGCGGGGGTTAATGTCTTTGCATTGATAAAAAGTGTCGCGGTCGACAAATTCCAAAGAACAATACCATAGCGATTATTTTAAGTTTGTAGAAGCTAGTAGAGAAGACCGCCTTGATCTAAACTTACGGTCATTGTCGAGGAGAGAAATTTGGTAAAAAATAAGAACTTCCGCACCGGCGGCGAAATTCTGGTGGATCAGCTTTTACTGAATCACGTTGATACGGTATTTATGGTGCCAGGCGANAGTTATCTCGCGGCCCTTGATGCACTTTACGGTGCACGCAACCAAACCCGTGTGATTACCTGCAGACAGGAGGGAGGCGCCGCCTTTATGGCAGAGGCATATGGAAAAGTGACAGGGAAACCCGGCGTATGCTTTGTTACACGAGGACCCGGGGCATGCAATGCCTCAATCGCTGTCCACACTGCCATGCAAGATTCAACGCCCATGCTGCTTCTTGTAGGACAGGTAGCACGGCACATGCTGGGACGCGAAGCATTCCAGGAAATTGATTTTGGACGTATGTTTGCACCACCCATCACAAAAATGGCTGTCCAAATCGACGACCCCGTAAAGATCCCAGAAATAATGCACAAAGCATTTACCACGGCGATGTCAGGTAGACCTGGACCCGTTGTTGTGGCGCTACCGGAAGATATGTTGGTAGAGGACTGTATCGTAAATGATGGAATGATAGCTTCCGGCATTCAGCCGATTGCAGCAGCCGAACAACTAAACGAGATGCGCGATGCACTTGCAAAGGCATCGCGACCATTGATGATTTTAGGCGGAGGCGGATGGACGACAGAAGCTTGCTCGAATATCGCTAAGTTTGCAGCTGACAATTGCTTGCCGACCGCAGTATCTTTTCGGCGCCAGGATCTAATTGACAATTATAGCGACGTTTATGTTGGAGACCTAAGCACCGGAGTTGATCCCGCCCTAGTGCAGCGCGTTAAGGATTCGGACTTTTTACTTGTGGTTGGAGCGCGACTTGGCGAGATGACGACAAAGGGTTACACCACTATCTCTGCACCGGTTCCAGATCAGTACTTAATTCACGTATACGCCGACAGTGGTGAATTTGGAAAAGTATACCAACCAAATATCCCAATTCCGTCTGGTATGGCCTCCTTCTCACTGTTAGCAAGCCAATTAGACCCTGTGGATTCCTCTCAATGGAGAGGTTGGGCTGACTCTGCCCGTAAAGACTATCTAGCAACACTTCTTCCGACCGATTTGGGGGGAGACCTTGACCTTGCATTTGTAGTTAATCACCTACAGGAAAGGCTTGGACAAAACACCATTGTAACAGTGGATGCTGGCAACTTTAGTGGTTGGGCCCATAGATTCTGGCGATTTCAAAAACCAAGAACCGAACTTGGTCCAACCGTGGGAGCGATGGGCTATAGCGTGCCAGCTGGAGTAGCGGCACAGCTAGCACGCCCAAATCAGCCTGTCGTTAGTTTTGTGGGAGATGGTGGTTTCATGATGACTGGGCAAGAACTAGCAACGGCACTT
>PAVD01000055.1 GCA_002712985.1 Rhodospirillaceae bacterium | reverse complement strand
CGAACCGCATTAGAAATTGGCCTAACCTACGACATTGACAGGGTAGCTTTATCCTTTGCAAACCGTGGCAGCGATGTTGACCAAATTCGAACCTTGGCAAGCACTAACGCAACGGTCATTGCAAAAATCGAATGCCAAAATGCTCTCACCAACTTGGAGGACATCATCGATAAGGCAGATGCTTTGTTAATTGATCGGGGCGATCTCTCTAGGGAAATTCCCATAGAAAAAATTCCTTCTGCACAGAAAATGATTATCGCCCGTGCAAAGCACCACGGGAAAAAAGTCTATGTCGCCACAAACCTTCTGGAATCGATGGTGAAAGACCCAACACCTACTCGCGCTGAAGTCAACGATGTCTTTAATACTCTTCTTGACGGGGCAGATGGACTGGTGCTCGCTGCGGAAACCGCTATTGGTAGCCATCCGATCGGCTGTGCTAATATGATCGTTAAACTAGTCCAAGAATTTGAACAACGGGCCCAACAAACTTTGCAATTCAGTTCCAAACTTGGGGCGAACGCTACGTCTCTCCTTGTCGAACCTCATGGTGGAGAACTAGTGAATTGTCGACAGCCAACCCCCGACCAAGATACGCTTTCTAGTCTCCAATGCATCAAGGTCAAAGAGAAAGCACTCATCGACTGTGAGCAGATAGCCGCTGGTACTTTTTCTCCGCTCCGAGGATTCATGGATCAAGCAACGCTCAGAAGTGTGCTCAATCGATACCAACTATTAGATGACACGGTTTGGACCATGCCAATCCTTCTGGCGATCAGCGAAGCTGATGCGGCACGGACAAGTATTGGAGACACAGTTTTATTGACGGATTCCGGCGACACTCCCCGTGGGACGATCGAAAATGTAAATACCTACCGGATGGACCTCACGGAACTTGCTCAACAATGGTATGGCACGGGATCATCTGAGCACCCCGGTGTTGCCGAAATATTTGAGGGAAGCGGCTGGTTTCTATCGGGAACCGTCGGCTTATTTGACCGAGCGTCCTCTTTACAACGCACCTATGANTTAACTCCTACCCAGGCCCGCTATATATTCGACTACAAAGGATGGGCACGAATAGTTGCATTTCACACACGAAACGTTATGCACCGCGCTCACGAACACATAATGTTNTCTGCACTTGAAAGTAGCATGGCTGANGGTCTCCTATTGAGTCCCTTGGCNGGCCCCACAAAAATGGGCGACTTNTCCTCCGATGCAATTGTTAAAAGCTATCAGACAATTCTTTCGTCTGGCCTATTACCATTTAGNCAGGCAATTCTGGGTAGNCTGATGACATACCCTCGTTACGCTGGACCGCGCGAAGCCGTTTTCACAGCTCTATGTCGCAAGAACATGGGTTGCAGCCATTTTATTGTTGGCCGTGACCATGCNGGTGTCGGTGGCTTTTATACCAACAAAATGACAAGTGACCTATTTGACGCTGTAGGAGAAATTGGCATTCAGCCAATATTTTTTGACGAAATTGGTTACAACCCGACAACGGATACTTATGAACCACTCAGTTCAAACCAAGGGGGCCTAAAAGTAATTAGTGGGACTGTAGCCCGGGAAGCGTTGCGTGAAAACAAACCGTTGCCCGACTGGTACATGCGCCAAATTATTCAGGACCAACTTCGGGCCGATATACNGGCTGGNAAACCTATATTCAACGATTGACGCCCTTTTGAGGGAGNGCCCCTTCAAAATAAGACGATCCCAACCCTAACCGTNCGTATACAACAACTATAGGCCTTAACTATAGTAACCATTTATTGAACATNGGTTTCCGTTTTTCCTTAAAAGACTGAACACCCTCAATTGCATCCGGGTGATGGTCTGCAACTGCTGTCTTTCCGGCGATATCATCCAATGCCTGCAACCAGTTCATTTCNGCCGCATTGTAGACGNCGCGTTTCAAAAGACGCATGGCAACTTGTGGGCCTGTTGCCATTTCTTTGGCCAACGATTCTGTTGCAGCTATGAGTAGCTCACTGCCAACCACTTCGTGTACTAAACCTAGATCTCTTGCATCAGCGGCAGAAACAATCTTCTTGCGCATCAGGAAATCCAAAGTTTTTGCTACACCCAGGTGCTGGACNAAAAGATAGTGTCCTCCCTCGTCAGGTAGCAAAGCAAATCTGAGTGTTCCGCTACCAAGGCGTGCCTCCGCGGCTGCTATTCTAAAATCACACGAAAGTGCNAGAGAGAACCCAGNCTGGATAGCAACCCCNTTTATCGCAGCTATCGTTATCTTATCCATTTCNCGAATCCGTGTATTCANTGCCTGAGAAATCGTACGAAGGCCTGTATATGTTCCTATACCCGTATCATGACCAGGCGGGACAAGAGGGACCTGACCATCATCTTGTTCTCGCATCGCGGTAGCATATCCNTTAAGATCGTCACCAGCACAAAAAGAGTCTCCGGACCCGGTAAATACTATAACNCGCACTNCNTCCNCCATCTGCGCCTGGGTTAANGTTTCTATNAGTTCTCGTTTCATAACAGAAGTCGTACCATTNTTTCGCTCNGGCCGATTAAAACGNATCCAAAGAACTCCNNGTTCNGACAGNGATGTTTCNTAGCCTTTATACGTTCCNNTTTTCATTTTTTTTTCCTCTTTTCGTGGGCACCGCTTTGTTCGCAAGCAGTGTATCGTACCTATTTGATGCCCAAATATGACAAATTCGATAGGATAATGTGAGACAATAATATGTGGAGGAAACTGCGCCTACAGATCCGAAGATTATGATACAGCGAAATAAAACCGTGATTCACTCCTTGGAAACACAAGATCATTCAAAATGCGTGGACATTTTTCAGCGATCAGATTCAACCTTTGGTTTCGAAGAGTTCCGGCGGGATATCGAGGATACTAGCGGTTGGTTCCCCACAGGAAGATATTCCAACATCGTATTTTCGTCTGCCGAGGCAGCATTAGAGAAAGCAAAAGACCTAGTGCCTTGGATTAGCAAAAAAGAAACGATTTCTCACCCATAATGATCTTAATAGTTACCCTTCTCAAATCAGCGAAACCGGGCTATCTTTATTACTTGGAAAATAGGGAAAAATGAGAATGCCAAAGGTTCTGAGTGAAGCTGCGATCGAGCAATACCGAGAAGACGGATATTTTTCTCCCACCACTATAATATCGGCGGACAGAACGGCTCGGCTACGTGCTCAATTAGAGACCTTTGAATCTAAGCAAGGACATCCTATTGAAGGTTCTCAGCGCGCCAAGAATCATCTTTTGTTTAAGTGGGTCGATGANCTTATGCGNCACCCCACCCTACTGGATNCNGTCGAAGATTTAATAGGNNAAGATATACTTTGCTGGAACACGGTTTTCTGGATTAAAGAAGCCAAGACCACCTCTTATGTTGGCTGGCATCAGGATTTGCAGTACTGGGGCCTCGATAATGATGAACTAGTAAGCGTTTGGTTTGCGCTCTCTCCGGCAACCATCGAAAGCGGATGCATGAATGTTTTGCCGGNAAGCCACAAAAAACANCTNGGCCATCGGGAAACATATCACCGAGACAANATGCTGACACGCGGTCAGGAAATCGAAGTGGACGTGGGCGACCAAAACGTGGTGCCAATGCCTCTCCAACCAGGACAGGTGTCTTTGCATAATGTCAAATGCGCACATGGATCGGGACCCAATAGCTCCAACGACCGACGCATTGGACTATCATTGCACTACATGCCAACCCATACCAAACAAATGTTCNCAGAGTGGGATAGTGCAGCCCTAGTTCGCGGCGAAGATCGGTACAATCATTTTGTTCATGCCCCAATACCGAAAAAAGATTTCGATCCAGAAGTCATGGCATTTCACAAACGCGCTAGTGATACCGTGCGAGAGATCGTTTATAAAGATGCAGAACGGAAACCGGAAGAAGGCGAATACCGTCCCACGTTATGATGAATGAATTTAGAAACGGAGGGGAAATCTCTACCTCTGGAAACAAAGCCTATGAGTGAGCCTATGTCACATTGGGAGCCAGGTGATCCACTCCCAAAGCCGACGCGAAGCCAGGAGCAGGCCATCGCCGACCTTAAGGAATTCGGCTATACCATTATCGAGGACGCGTTGGATGCGGATCAGACCGCAGGCGTTCGTGATCGTCTGACTGCTCAAGCCGAAGCAGAGATTGAAGCTGGCATTGCTTTTGAAGACCAGGGTGTGAATCAAAACCGCACCAAGCAATATGACCGCTTGCCGCAAGATGCGTTTACCGCAACCAACGGTGGAGTTAATCAGCGTGTATGGATGCTTGTAAACAAGGGACAAGTGTTTCAGGATCTCGTTACCGACCAATTCATGACGCCTTTGATTGAGTATCTCCTTGGTCCGAACTTTCTACTTTCTACATTATCGGCAAACATCGCAAAGCCTGGTGGCATAGAAATGGGGCTCCATACGGATCAATGGTGGATGCCAAGACCTATGCCGAGAAGCGATCACCACGTGGCGCCTGGTACCATCGAAAGAGGCGAGTTCTATGGAATAGCGGATGGGGACCCACGTACGCACATTAATCCGCCTTGCGCCTGTAATGTTATGTATTGCCTTAACGATTTTACGGATCTTAATGGGGCGACCCGTTTGGTTCCGAAAAGCCATCTTACCGGACTTCAACCTCCACCCGATGTTCCCCACACGGTGGCTTCCATTAGTGCAGAAGCAAGCGCAGGCTCAGCAATCGTTTTTGAGGGTCGCCTGTGGCATGGCACCGGGGCCAACCGGTCAAACGGGCCACGTCTCGGCATACTTGCGACCTATTGTGGACCACAGTTCCGCACTCAGGAAAATTACACGTTGGGGATTGCTCCCGAAGTGCGAGATCGAGCCTCTCCAGAGTTGCTCGCACGACTCGGGTTCAAAATTTGGAATGCCTATGGCCGAACGGGAGACCCCAACAAGGGATACGTCAACACATCTGACCAGATAATCGGTGAAATGCGACCCAGANNCACAGAATCCGAAATAGGCACATATCGGAATGCATCAGAATAGGAGTAAAGGATCATGCAGCCAACCGTAGCACCGCTCAACGCGACCCTCGGCGCTAAGATCACAAACATTGATCTCGGGAACATGGACGATGCCGCATGGAAAGTTGTGGAAGATGCGTTCCACGAACATGCTGCACTGGTTTTTTCAGGTCAAAATCTGGATGCAGATACGCAAGTGGGTTTTGCAAAACGGTTTGGGAACCTTGAAACGCTCAACCCGGATGGAAAACCAACGGCCGTAGCGATTACCAACAAAAAAGACGATGGCTCAGTGCTTAAGTCTGATGATTTCCGGTACAAAACACTTCGGGGGAATGAAGGCTGGCATACGGACAGTTCGTATATGCCGCTAGCTGCCAAAGCCTCCATATTGTATGCGCAGGTCGTTCCTCCTGAAGGCGGCGAGACCGAAGTAGCCGACATGAGAGCAGCCTATAAAGAGCTAAGCCAAGACATGAAAGATAAAATAAGTAATCTTGAGGCGTATCACTCTCTCTACCAGTCCCAAGCCAAGATTGGCTACGAAATTAAGACAGGATCTGCTTACGGGTACCATACCAAGGGCGCGCCGCGTCGACCTCTCGTCAAGGTACATCCCGTTACCGGACGTAAATCGCTGTTCGTGGGCCGCCATGCGTATGAAATAGTTGGCATGGATAAAGAGGAAGGCCAAAAACTTCTGGATGAACTAGTAAATTTCGCCTGCCAAGAACCTCGAACATATAGCCATAAATGGGAAGCAGGTGACGTTTTGATGTGGGATAACCGCTGCGTTCTTCATAGGGCGATGCCGTACGATTATAATGAGGTTCGCATCCTAAGGCACACCAGAGTCGCGGGCGATCCCAATTCGGAACTGGTGCCAACAGGCCGGGATGATCGGGCCAGCGACTTCATTGCCTCGAGTTCCAACTTCAACGACTATTATGAAAGCTCACCGAAAAGCCTTTCGGAGTCAACCTAACGTTTCTTCCTACAATCTCTGCTCCTGATTACGCTGAGGGATGGCAAAAAGTCGCGGCAAAGTGAACGAGAGCTAAATTATTTAAGCTTAAAGCCAGGCGGTTTCGAGGAAGGAATAGCTGCCTAGTTCTCACCAGTCATTAGGCAGCGGCGGCAGAAACCATACCCTCTAAGCGCTTTCGAATGAGCGTTTCTGCTTCGGACATTATGGTCTCGATAAGCTCCTGACATGTTGGTATATCGTGGATCAGGCCGGCCACCATTCCGCAAGACCAAACGCCAGCATCCATGTCCCCATCAATCATAACCTTGGGATACACGCCCGACACCTCATCCATTATATCGTCGATTTTTAGGTCTTCTCCCAGACGTTTCTCTTTCTCCAGCAAACGTTCCGTTGCGGCGTTTTTCAAGACGCGTTCGGTATTCCGCAATGGTCTCATGACTAGCCTCGTATCTAACTCCGACGACTCCAGAATGGCCTTCTTGACGTTCTCATGAATCGGAGCTTCCTTCGTCGCCATAAACCTCGTGCCCATATTCATGCCNTCCGCACCCATGGCCAGAGAAGCGACAAGACTTCGTGCATCAGCCATTCCCCCAGACGCTACGAAAGGAATTTTTAACTCTTCAGCTGCCCGTGGAAGCAGGATCATATTTGGAATATCGTCTTCTCCCGGATGACCACCACATTCGAAACCATCTACGGAGACCGCATCACAACCAATTGTCTCCGCCTTCAACGAATGACGGACGGACGTGCATTTGTGAATAATCTTAATTCCAGCGCCCTTCAGTCGCGGTAAATGATCTTGAGGATTGCGACCGGCCGTCTCAACAATCTTCACTCCTCCATCAATAATCGCGCTGATGTAGCCGGGATAATCAGGAGCAGAGACTGTAGGAAGAAACGTTAGGTTGACTCCGAAAGGCTTTTCGGTGAGCTCATGACAGCGTGCGATTTCGGAAGCTAGATCCTTCGGTGTCTCCTGGGTTAGCCCGGTAATGATTCCAAGCCCACCGGCATTCGAAACAGCAGCCGCAAGTTTCGCAAATCCTACGTAGTGCATACCNCCTTGAATGATCGGATGCTCAATGTCNAACAGTTCCGTTATGCGAGTTTTCATTTTAAGGGTACTTTCNGACCTGCCGTCAGTTGTAGCAAATCCGGGNATCTACCTGCCAGATCCCNTACATCGAANTTTGANTGGGACGNNCCGGAANGNGCANNATGTTANCNANAACNTAAGTTTAAATAAAAAGNNCCCGCCCTGCNACGGCTAAAAAATNCCCAGNCAGNCGGNNGGGCAGAAATTTTCCNGATCATNGAATCAACACATCAACAACCACNCCTNCACTNGGNTNACCAGGATAATNCAGTGTTCCCATAGCGGGTCCACAACCGGTGTAGCGAAGTTCGGTAACCGCAATATCATAACCACCAACCGTCCTACGGGACGTTTACTGCCATCGATCATTTCAACCCGATTCACACCAGTACGAATAGGCCAGCCATAACCTCTTGTTAGTTAGGCACGGGTCTTCCGTAGAATCCTGGGACATTGGTCCAATTATTTTGAAAAAACAATGAGCATGCCCATCACTCATCTATGATATTATATTGATAGTCTAAAATAGTTCCTTTGGTTGCGATGGAGCGGAGAANTGCACGACGGAATTTGGGTAACCATTCTNGGNCTGTTCGGTCTAATAACCATTGCAGCACTGATTTTACCTTTGTCCAAGGTATACAGAATGCCGCATACGGTGCTATTGGCGCTGGTGGGCATTTTGCTTGGCCTCGTAACTTCGGTAGTGCACGGAACCCATTTGGGGCCGGTGAGTGATTTATTTCATAGTTTTGAAAGCTTTGAGTTAACATCCGAGATAATCATTTTTGTGTTCCTCCCTGCACTAATTTTTGAAAGCAGTCTGGCTATCGACGTTAGAAAACTGATGGCAGACATTCGACCTATTCTGTTCCTGGCGGTAGTGGGTCTATTAATTTCTAGCTTCATGGTTGGGGGCGCTGTCTACGCGATTTCCGGAATGGGATTCGTTGTTTGTCTGCTACTAGGTGCAATACTGTCGGCAACTGACCCTGTTGCTGTAGTAGCCATCTTCAAGGATCTCGGAGCACCTAAACGCCTTGCTATCTTAGTGGAAGGTGAGAGCCTTTTTAATGACGCCACCGCTATTGTTCTATTCAACATACTAGTCGCAATGATTATAGGCGCTGCGAATGCTGACCTTTTTGGGGGAACAATAACTTTCCTAAAAGTATTTATAGGGGGAATCGCCGTTGGTTACGTCATGGCTAGAATATTCGGCTGGGTAATCAGTAAAATAGGAGGCAGCGCTATAGTCGAGGTTACGCTGACAATCTCTCTGGCGTACCTGTCCTTTCTCGTCGCTGAACATTATTTACACGTATCCGGCGTTATGGCCGTGGTGGCTGCCGCATTGGTGATGGGTTCGCACGGCAGAACCAGCATCTCGGCAGGTGGTTGGCATCTTCTTGAGGAAACGTGGGAAAANATAGGTTTTTGGGCAAATTCTTTGATTTTTGTGTTGGTCGGGTTAGTTGTCCCGCAAATCCTTTCTGTTTTCAGTGGCGAAATGTGGATGACGCTAGTCGTCCTCATCGCGGCAGCCTTTGCCGCCCGCGGACTTCTAACGCATGCGGTGTTGCCTGTTTTGATCAAAGCCGGCGTTGCAGCTCCGGTAAATATAGGATTCCGCACGGTAATGTGGTGGGGTGGTCTGAGGGGTGCCGTATCCCTTGCCTTAGCGTTGGCGGTTTTTGAAAATGATTCTTTCCCAGAGGATGTCCGCAACTTTGTCGCTGCCTTNGTCTGCGCATTTGTACTGTTTACGTTGTTCGTCAATGCAACCACTGTTGGCTGGGTAATGAGAAGTTTTGGACTGGATAAATTATCTGATACTGATCTGGCCATCCGGAACCGAACCGTGGCGGGNGCACTGAATGACGTGGCCCAGGCTGTTCCGATTGTGGCCGACGAACATACCATCCCGAAAGAGGTCGCTGACCGAATAGTGGGTACCTACCGAGATCGAATCAAATCCGTGTCCCAGGGTGANGGCCAAGAAAATACCTTAGATGAAAAGGATTGGCTCAAGATAGGGTTGATAGCGATAGTTGGACAAGAACGCGAAGGCTATCTTAGCGCGTACGGAAAAGGCTATGTTGAACCGTTGATAGCTCGCCACCTGTTATCAGGAACCGATGAACTCATGGATGCGGCGAAAGCGTATGGCGCAAGTGGCTACTCCGAAACTTGGGAAAAAACACTGGAATTCAATTGGCGATTCCATCTCGCAATGCAAGCCCAACGGAGACTTGGCATAGTNGGACCGCTCAGTCNTAGGCTCTCGGAGCGGATGGAGTTACTCAGCACCACATTGGCCGTACTGGCGACAGTACGTAATAAGGGCATTTCCGATCTTCGTACACTGGTCGGTGATCAACCGGCGACTAAACTTTGTGAACTACTCGACACTCGAATAGAAAAGGCGAAATCTTCCCTAGATGCGTTGCACGCTCAATACCCTGACTATGCAGCAAAGCTGCAAACACGCTACTTGAAGCAGGTTGCTTTAAGACGTGAGCGGATAGAATACNATCGGCTGCATGACGGATCGATTATTGGGACAGAAGTCTATGCCAACCTGGAACTAGGAATCGAGACACGAGAATCAGAATTGGGAAAACGGCCCAAACTCGACTTAGGNCTGGATCCGTTAGCACTCGTTTCCAAAGTCCCGTTGTTCCANNGTCTTAGCCCCGACAAAATCCGTTCTATTGCTAGTCTACTTAAACCAGAATTAGTAATACCGGGGGAAGTTATATGTCGGCGTGGAGATGTTGGAAATTCTATGTATTTTGTGTCATCTGGTGCGATCGCGGTNCAGCTTCTCGAGGGGTCGGTTATGTTGGGGTCTGGGGACTTTTTTGGTGAAATTGCCCTGGTCAAACATACCACCCGCACAGCGAACGTCGTCGCTGAATCGTTTAGTGACTTNTTGACTCTGGANCGTTTNGATTTTGAAAAACTCCTTAACGCCAGTCCTGATTTNAAACGGACGATTGAGAAAGTTGCGGAGGAGCGGATGCNGGATTGAATNTCCCNACATTAATAAAGNGACTGNACAGTTTTNCNTACCTNAACTTTCAGACTTGCTTATGGGACGAGATAGGCTGCCAACCCGNTCCTCTACAATGCGNNCAAATTCTTCCGCCATTTCTGGGTTATCCGCCAATAATTTTTCTAAATCCCGGGCCTCAAGCACTAACAAATGGCATTCCGTTAGCGCAACAATTGTTGCTGTGCGATTATGTCGTTTTATGATTGCGACTTCTCCGAAAAAATCACCTTTCGTAAGTCGGTACGGTGAGTGTTCCAGTTCAACCTCAACATCTCCTGACGCGATAAAATACATACACTCAGCAGGCTCTCCACGACGCACGATTGTTTGTCTCGGAGGCACTACCTGCGCATCAAGACGGGATGAAATTTCCGCTATTTGTTCAGCGTTGAGGCGTGAAAACAACGGGACCTTTGCCACCATGCTCCAGGTGACCATAAACTGTCGACGGTTTAGCTCCTGCATAAACCCGGACGCCAGTATTCCCGCTGGCAGCGCATAAACCCCAATCCCTATTATCGTAACAGCAGCACCGAGCACCTTGCCGCCGACGGTGATGGGGGTCACGTCGCCATAACCGACGGTTGTCAATGTTACGAGACCCCACCACATCGCTGAGGGAATATCCGCAAATGCGTGAGGTTGTGCCTCGTGCTCGACTAGATACATGAGGCTCGCCACGACTACTAAGGTTACCATCAACACATAAAGAGTCATCAGCAACGGACGCTTTTGGCTGTGCAAAACTGCAGCAAACAACGACCACGCACCCGAATATCGAGTCAATTTAAACACTCTCAATATGCGTAGAATTCTGAGAATCCGCAAATCGACCCCGAAAAAAGCACTCAAATAGAAGGGGAGGATTACGATCAAATCGATTATGATCAGCGGCCGCATGGCATAACGAAGGCGTCCGTATATTGGGGTGCGGTAAACTGGATCCGCACTTTCGACACTTGCCCATATACGGAGCACATACTCAACAGTAAAAACTGATACTGAAAAAACCTCAAACCAGATGAACGCATTCCCGGCCGATTCACGAATTGTAGCTACTGACTCAAAAATAACTGCAAGTACGTTGAGGATTATGAGAATGATAAGGGCAGAACTGACAACTCTGTTAATCAGATCGTCCGCCTCTGGAACATCCAATACCTGATTCACCCTGCGACGAATACCACCCAAATCCATCTTACCCCCACTGCTTAACGTCATTACAGATAAATCCTTTAACGGCCTCGCCTGCGCGAAACTGTGTGGCAACAATATAGCCGTACCTAATGAGGTGCCAGAATATATACTCAATTCAGTTTCTATTAGGTCCGGGCATAAAACAACGAAGTCTTGCGATCTGGTTCCATAGTCGACAAAATATGGACCGTGAAACGGGTGCTATATCTCGTATGCTGTCAATTTGAAAACTGGTGCACAAGAACTGAACCATGGCTAGCAATTTAGATACTGAAATAGTGCGTCCAGCCGAAGGGGATGTTTCCTTTGACGCAGTAGTCATAGGTGCTGGCTTTGCCGGAATGTACATGTTGCATTGCCTTCGCGGAATGGGCCTATCTGTGAGAGTCTATGAAACAGGCGGCGGGGTCGGCGGCACTTGGTACTGGAACCGCTATCCAGGCGCACGTTGCGACGTTGAGAGCATGCAGTATTCGTACTCTTTTTCCGAAGAGTTGGACCAGGAATGGAGTTGGTCTGAAAAATATTCGCCACAACCGGAAATACTCGCCTACGCAAACCATGTCGCGGATAAGTTTGACCTGAGACAGAACATCTTTTTCAATACGCGCGTAACCGAAACCACCTTCGATGAGATAGCAAAACATTGGATTGTCACCACTGATCGTGGAGATAGAATAACAGCGCAGTTCTGCATCATGGCTGTTGGCTGCCTGTCGGCAGCGAACATCCCTTCCTTCCCAGGTATGGACGAGTTTAAGGGACCAATTTACCATACCGGGCAATGGCCCCACGAAGGTGTTGATCTCAGCGACCTGGATGTTGGGATTATCGGCACAGGATCATCAGCAATACAGTCCATTCCAATAATTGCTCAGAAGGCCAAATCACTCACTGTGTTCCAGCGCACACCGAACTATTCGGTACCAGCGTGGAACGAAAAATTGGATCCAGAATACGAGAGGTCTGTGAAAGCTGACTACCCAACACTTCGCACTAAGGCCCGTGGGCGGCCAGCTGGTTTTTACTTTCCGTTCAACACTGACTCCGCTCTCGACTCAACCCCGGAAGAACGTCAAGCCCACTACGATACACTTTGGAAAGTCGGAGGCCTCCCGTTTCTGGGAGCCTATGGCGACCTGCTGTTCGANAAAGAAGCCAACGACACCATTGCGGAATATGCTAGAGGAAAAATCCGGAGCTTAGTGCAAGACCCGGAAGTGGCAGAGCTCCTATGCCCAGATAACGTCTTTGGATGCAAACGCTTGTGTGTCGATACGGAGTATTACGACACATATAACCAGCCACATGTAAAATTGGTGGATATATCTAGGAAGCCGATCCAACACTTCACCAAACGAGGTCTACGTACAAATGACATCGAATACCCTTTGGATTCTGTGATTTGTGCTACCGGTTTTGCCGCAATGACTGGCGCTTTCGAGAAGATAAAAATAATAGGTCGTAACCACCTTACATTAACAGAAAAATGGAAAGCGGGGCCTCGAGCATATTTGGGACTCGCTTCGGTCGGGTTTCCGAATCTATTTATGATTACTGGACCAGGAAGCCCCTCTGTACTCGCGAGCATGATCCAGGCAATAGAACAACACGTCGATTGGGTAGTCGACTGCATCAGTCATATGCGCGACATTGGCGCAAGAACCATAGAGCCGACTATCGAGCATGAAAATGACTGGGTTGACCACGTGAATGAGGTTTCAAAAGTATCCCTGCGCTCTACTTGTAGTTCCTGGTACGTCGGCGCAAACATTCCCGGCCGGCCAAGGGTCTTCATGCCATATATTGGAGGGTTTCCTATTTACGTGAACAAATGCAATGAAGTGATGACAAGAGGCTTTGAAGGATTTTCTTTTGACAAGCCAGACATTAACGAAAAAACACCACGAGTACGGAGAACCGAACGGTGGCGTGTGCCCATTGACATGGATGTAATATCTCCGGCTACTATTGCAGCACACCGGGTCCCAATACTGTAGCGCTATACACTTTACCGCAAACTTCAACGGTCAAAGACAAAGTGATGTCATGCAAGCGCAAGTTTCTGTGCTGCTTCCCGAATGGACAGCCCAGTAAGATCCAAGTCCTCTTCGGTTAAGGCCAGCGATATGTAAAACTTTGTGTCTAATTTCAACACATTGTGTTCCCGAAGACAGGCATTGAATCTCCGAGAACGTTCTTCATCACCTTTTAGTACATCCCTATAATTCTTGACGGAAGACTCCGTAAAGACGACGTCAAACATAACTGGATCACCAACAATCCTATGCGATATTTGTTGAAAGCCAAGATGTTCCGTTATTGCCTTCATAACCTGTTCACCATTGGTCCGAAGTCGTTGATAGCTTCCGGGCCGACGCAGAATTTCTAAGGTCTTCAAACCAGCGGCAGCCGCTATAGGATTTCCGCTCAAAGTACCATTTTGAAAGGTAAAACCCGTGTCTGTAGACAGATTTTTGTCGAAATGGGCCATTAACTCCGTTTTGCCTGCCACTACAGCAAGAGGAAACCCTCCACCTACAATCTTTCCAAGAGTGCACAGATCCGGGGTCACTCCATATCGCTCTTGGGCTCCACCGTACGCAAGACGGAAACCAGTCACTATTTCATCAAAGATAAGAATTATGCCTCGTTCCTGTGTCATCACTCGCAAAGTTTCTAAAAAATCTGGTTCCGGAAGAAGCAATCTTTGGAGCGGCTCGACGATCACCGCAGCAATATCATCGCCATACTCACCAATTAGCTGCGTAGCAGCAGCGGAATCATTGAATGGCGCGACTAACACGTTATCCCGAACATTGTCAGGTATGCCGGCAGAGTCGGGAACTGCCAAAGGAAAGTTCTCCAGCCTTGTCGGAGCCAGACTCATCAACCCTTCAGAAGACATACCGTGGAAACCACCTTCAAATTTTAGGATCTTGTCCCGCCTAGTGTGGGCGCGAGCTAGCCGTATCGCATACATGACCGCTTCGGTACCCGTACTCACATAACGAACTTGCTCAGCACAGGCAACAGCTTGGCAAATTTCCTCTGCCAGTTCGATAGCTTTCGCGTTGTTTGCAAAATAAGTGGTGCCCTTCTCAAGTTGCTGCTGAACGGCTTCCACTACCTCGGGATTCAAGTGGCCTAGAACCAAGGGGCCGGAACCAATCAGGAAATCCACATAGTGCTTACCTGTCTCATCCCAAACTCGCGCACCCTGGCCACGACTAACGGTGATGCTAGGATCAAAATTGCCGAATCCACCAGCAGGGAACACTACCCGTGCACGCTCTTCCCATTCAGCTTCAATTGCGTCGCCGCTCATCATCGCCCCTTATATGATCCACTTCACATTGTGCAGACTAGCACTTCAGGGTTGCCTGATAAAACTAGTCATAGGCCAGAAGGTTCATAATAGTGTAGTTTGCGATCTCACGGGATCAACCCCTTGATTGTTCCTAGTAGTACACATTTGAGGAACCCATGTCTGGACGACAGCAGAACACAACAATCCAGGACGCCCTTGATCTTGCCCTGAAACACCATCAGGCAGGCCGTCTGTCAGACGCTGAAGACATTTATGAACAGATACTACAAACTGATCCAAAACAACCGGTGGCACTGCATCTGCTGGGAGTGACGTCTCATCAAGTGGGAAAGAACGATGTGGCGGTTGATTTAATTACCAAAGCTTTAGACCTCGAACCAAACTACCCTGAAGCACACAATAATTTAGGTCTCGCTCTTCAGGCACTGAACAGACCTACTGAAGCGATAAAAAGCTACCGTTTGGCGTTGTCTTTACGAGGTGATTATGCAGATGCCTACAGCAACCTGGGAGATTCTCTCCAGTTCATTGGTAAACATGCGGATGCCGTATTTAGTTACCGCAAGGCACTTAACATAAACCCTGGCTACTCTCTGGCACTCAATAACCTGGGCAACGCATTACAGGAATTGGGCCAACTCGACAAAGCTGTCGCCAGTTATAAAGCGTCACTCAAACTTAACCCAAACTATGCGGCGGCACACAACAATCTTGGCAACGCCCTGCGTCGGCTAGGAAAACTAGAAGAGGCAGTTGCCAGTTACCGTCAAGGTCTCACCCTGGAAACGACGTCTGCAAAATTATACAGCAACCTTGGCGAAGCACTGAGAGACGTCGCATACAGAATGATCGAAAAACTCCAGTGTCGCGACTATATCGCAAATGAGAACAAACCCCGTCCCGGGGAGACGGAGCAAGACAATATTTGGGACGATGTTGATGATTGCGCCAATCAAGCCCTTAAAATTGTAGCAAACGATACACAAGCGTTGGCTCTTAAAGCAGCGGCCTTAATCGGTAAGGATCGATTGGATAAGTGGAGTAATCTATGCGACTTCAATCGACTAATCCAGACCCATATCATTGATGCGCCAGTTGGGCATAACGACCTTCGAAGCTTCAACAAGGTCCTTTTGGAACGTTGCGCTAACGATGAAAGTCGTATTTTTGAAGTTCCCGGAAAAGCGATAACCAATGGTGAGAGAGTCAATTCTCTGCATATGGATGCAACCTCGAGTCCGGTAAGTCCCCTATTGCGGTATGTAGACGGATTGGCGAAAAAATATGCCGCGGAGCATCCAATTGATCCCCACCACCCTTTCCTCGCTAAAACCCCGAAGACTTGGCGCATTAGCGCATGGAGTTCTATTCTCAGGAAACAAGGATACCACGAACCTCATATACACAAGGTGGGATGGCTCAGCGGCGTCTACTATGGGCGGCTACCCGACGTGATGGGAACAGATGATGAAAAACAGCAAGGCTGCATTGAGTTTGGAAGACCCATCAACTACGTGAGCAGCGGAAACAATCCACAATTTCACGTTCTGCGTCCAAAAGAAGGGATGGTTGTTTTGTTTCCAGCATATTTTTATCACCGCACAATTCCATTTGATACCGACGATACCAGGTTTACTGTAGCCTTCGACCTGATCCCGCTGTCCTGACAGGGAGACGGAGCCGCGGATCCCATTTGCAATAAACGACGTAGTCGAACAGAAAATATGAGGGGTAGGTTTTACGGTGGAAAGATTCGACTACATTATTGTTGGAGCCGGTTCGGCAGGATGTATCCTAGCAAACCGACTAACCGCCAGTGGCCAATATACCGTGTGCCTGTTGGAGGCAGGACCACCAGACTGGAATCCTTTTATTCATATCCCCGCAGGTTTCATTAAAACNCTGGAGAATCCCAGGATTAATTGGATGTACCAATCAGAATCCAGCCACTGGACGGCTGGCAGAATGATTGAGGTCCCACGGGGCAAAACCCTAGGAGGATCCAGTTCGATCAACGGTCACATATATAACCGAGGCCAACGCCTAGACTATGACACATGGTCCCAGCAAGGTAACCGCGGTTGGGGATATGCGGACGTGCTGCCGTATTTCAAGCGTTGCGAGCAACGAATTGGGCAAGGGGACGACACGTTTCGAGGTCGTCTTGGGAATTTGCAGGTCACTGACCTTCGATACACGCATCCCCTTTGTGAAGCCTTCATGGATGGTGCCGAGGAAATAGGAATACCCCGCAATCCGGACTACAACGGAGAAAAGCAGGAGGGCATCTCTTATGTCCAGCGGACTACCTACAACCGACGTCGGGTCAGCACNGCCCGGGCNTTTTTGAANCCGGCNCGAAAACGTTCCAACTTAAGTGTTCGAACGAATGCATTTGCAACGACAATTCTTNTNGATGGAAAAACAGCAATCGGAATCCAGTATCAAAAAGGCGGCCGTGAGGGCTCGTTGGTCGAATTACGGGCGAATAAAGAAGTAATTCTTTCAGGGGGCACCATCAACTCTCCTCAACTTCTTCAAACTTCTGGAATTGGCCCGGCTGAATTAGTTAAATCTCTGGGCATAGAAATTAAACACGAGTTGCCAGGCGTTGGTGAAAACCTTCGAGACCACTATGCACCTCGGTTCAACTGTCGAGTGAAAAATATTGAAACCATCAATGAAAGATCAAAGGGTCTCAAGCTTGCAGGGGAAATAGTCAAATACTTCTTTGGCGCAAAGAGCATTATTAATTTGAGCCCCTCAATGGTATACGGGTTTTGGCACACAGACACGGTGACCCGAAGCAACGACGTTCAGTTCATTTTTACTCCGGCCAGTTATAAACGCGGAGCACACGGAATCTTAGACGATTATCCAGGATTCACGGTAGCAGCGTGGCAACATCGACCCGAGAGCAGGGGTTGGGTACGTGCACGTTCAGCCAATCCATTTGAGAAACCAGAAATTCAACCGAATTACCTTGCTGCAGAAGAAGATCGGCGAGTAACAATAGGCGCGATGAAGCTCGCTCGAAAATTAATACATACGAACGCGATGAGACCCTATTTCGACTTCGAAGAATACCCAGGCAGACAAACCGAAAGCGATGATGAATTGCTTGAGGCGGCTCGACACTGTGGGAGTACAACCTATCATCTTATGGGAACCTCTCGAATGGGACCTAGAACAGATCCCACAGCGGTGGTAGACGATCAGCTACGTGTGCACGGAATGCAACAACTCAGGATTATTGACGCATCAATTATGCCAACCATGATGTCAGCAAACCTGAACGCTGCCACAATGATGATTGGCGAAAAGGGCGCCGACATGGTGATGGAAAAACCGCAATTGGAACCGATAATTCTGCCGGAATAAGCAAAAAAATTATATTACACCTGCCGAGCTATGGCGGATCCCTCAGAAAACTGATGCAAGAAGTNGTCTGTCGCATTTTTAGTTATAGCCATTGATTCTATAGTGCTTTGTTCAGGCTACTCTTCTGACACCAACTATCAATAGCGAGGCAACTGCGACCACAAGGATACATACTAACTTCAAAACTGCTCAAATATAATACATGTACGCTGATTGAAAGATTGTGTATCTACACCATACCCAATATCTTTTTACCGTCCGAGATTCGAGTAATAAACTATCACACTGGAAGTCGCATATGAACAAACCAAGTATTACCGTCGGGATTATTGGTGCCGGAGCCAACACAAAATTGCATCATATTCCGAAATTACAAGCCCAAAAGGGCGTAGAGGTAGTTGCCGTAGCAAACCGAACGCATGCTTCTGCGAAAAAGGTGGCGAGACGGTTTAGAATCCCTGACCCGACGAAACATTGGGAGGATATCATATTCCGCGAGGACATTGACGCAGTTTGCATCGGCACATGGCCGTATATGCACGCGCCAATCACAATTGCTGCTTTAGAGGCAGGGAAACATGTTCTATGTGAAGCGCGAATGGCGATGAACACCTCCGAAGCTATCGCAATGCTAGAAGTTTCAAGAATGAATCCGCATTTGACAGCGCAAATTGTCCCGGCACCTCTCTCNCTCAAATTTGACCAAACCATCATTGACTTGATCAGTGACGATTTCATTGGGGATTTGATTNCCGTTGATGCAAGGCTCACAGATGGCAGTTTCTTACAAAGGGATTCTGCTATGCATTGGCGCCAAGATCGAACTCTCAGCGGNAACAATATAATGTTCATGGGAATCTGGTATGAAATAATAATGCGTTGGTTGGGCCCGGCAACCAGTGTTCAGGCGATTGGCCAGACAGTGGTGTCCTATCGGCACGACGAGGCAGGGCGCCGACGAGCAATGACTATTCCCGATCATATCGATATCCTTGGCGAAATGGCCCAAGGTGGCCAGATGCGGTTGTCCGTTTCCACTGTAACTGGTCACCTCCCTACAGTGGACATTCACATCTGCGGCACCAAAGGGACAATTCGACTAATCGAAATCAATGGAGAGATGGTGCTGGAAGCAGGATCAATTGGCGCCAAACAATTNAAAACGGTTCGGATCCCAAAGGGGAAACAAGGTAGTTGGCGCGTTGAGGAAGAGTTTATCAATGCAATTCGTGGCCTTGAACCCATTACTCACACAGACTTTGCGACAGGAGTGGAGTACATGGAATGGACAGACGCCGTCTCGAGCGCATTACGCACAGGAGGAAAGGTGCACCTGCCCTTGGAAGCAATCGTACAACCTTGAGTCGGGTCTTCTTTGAATTTCAATGAGTCACTTGTAAATCACTTGCGGATCATTCCGCAAACTTTCAATCACACAGACCCACGGATATCCGACCAAGTTGCACGCATCCACTCGACACAAGCTATACTTTGTTCAAAAAGGGAATACTTGCAGCCCTCTCCATAATCGAAAGAGGGAATAAATTCAGTCGAGATTTGCCCGAGTTTGCTGTCGGTATCTGCCGCGTGAAAACGCATCAAAGACCGGACCGTTTCCTTCCATGGCTCGAGAGCCTCTTCCCGCCATGGTGTGTGATATTCTCCAGGTTGTGGAGACTTAAACGGATACTGAATACCCCTCCCCGGCTTTCCTTCCTCGTTTTTCGCATCTAAATTCTTCGGGTTGTTTGGGATTGCTGCACGAGCATGACAATGACGAACCCATCCCGTGTTTATCCACTCGCCGCTGACGTTACCTTCAATAAATGGATCCAAGATAAGCTTCCCTGACTCCACATCCCCCCGAATATCACCAATTTCCTGCTCTAACGGGTTATTGATCTTGAAAATTACNTGACTGTGGTCGAGCGTCAGATTGAATTCAACACCGCGCGCTTCGACTTCAAGGCCAACCTTCTTGACTCTGCGGAAGTCTTCGGACCACATGTTTACATGAACTTCAAAACAAGGTGTGACCCCGTACTTATCTCCAATCTCCAAGAAACGAAGGTAAGTATCGACGACCTCTGCGTCTGTTACCGGGCGACCGGTGGCATGATTAGTTAGGATTTGGGTATTATGTACGACGGAACCGAGCCGTCTTGCNGTATCAATATTATTCTCGAACAACTCCTCATCCCGACCGAGTGTATAATACCACCCACCGGCACGCACAGGTANTCCGTATTTATCACTTGCGGCCAAAAACTCATCGAGCTCGTCGGGGGCCGGTGTCTTGTCCACATAATCGTGAACTCCCGCCTCCTTGACCATGCGGAAACGAGTGTCGATATCTGGCANACCGTCCATATCAGTGTGACGGATACCATTAGTTTGAACACCNAATAGAAGTTCTTTGGCCATACGAAACCTCACCGAGTTCTAGCCGTAACATGACAGACAAGCATATCACAGTATTCGGGTCCGTTCCCTCCTAGTTGTACTTTTGAAATCCAGGAGGCCTCAATGTGTTTATCAGACTTTATTTTTCCGTACAGAAAACCAGAAANACTTTCTTNGAAGGAGGAAACAATTTTTATGACTCGTTGTGAGACCTAAGATCACTTTCAACGTCCTCATGATCGCCAACCACTATATGGTGNTTACTTTTAACAATGTATTTCTCGCAAACAGGAACAAGCAATAGGGGCAAAATGCCGCCAGCTACGATGCCAAGAGCCATGCTTCTCATGTCGGGATCAATGGAACTGGCAATTAAATCTGCGGCGACGTGAGATAGAGCCGCTCCAAAAATNCCAGCAACGTAGCCGTTTGAAGCAAGCTTTAAGAGCCGGTTGATACTCCAACCAGAGTAATAGCCAAGCAACATGATNCCAACGTGGACCAATCCAAAAATAAACCCGCGCAGATGTTCGCTGAGACCAAGTAAATATGGTTCTAGAATNTGTTCCATGAAGAACTACCTACAAGAAATACAAATTACCGGAATTTCGAGATGGTTATTGGCAGCGTATATAAGCCCTAAGGATTCGGGACCCCGGTCCAAATCAATACCCATTTGTTTGTTACAACTTTCATAAGTTGATTGACACTTTTGGCANCAGTTGATGATGTGGGTATGTTTTTCTTCGGGAGCAGCACAGCAAACATATTTATTGAGTGCTGCAAGCCGGTGTACCAGCATATGGCTACACCAAAAACCCAAAACCCTATAGATCGTGGCGATATTGAATGAGTTTCCTGCCTCGACCAGGATGTCTCGTACCTCATACGCAGAAACAGGCCTCTTCTGGCGTTCCATGGTTTCAAGGATCAAAAGGCGCTGAGGCGTCAGAGATGCTTTCTTCTCNAAGCATGTTGCAACCGCTAGTGATTTAAGATCGTGATTCATCCTCGTGCCGTTTCAAANATTTGGACCGGTATCGAAACATTCCAAAAAATATAAAACTATTTTTCGATTTAGCAATATTATTGCATGACAGCACCACAACCAAAATTGAAGGTCCGACTAAATTTATGTCAGAAAAAAGGGCCAGCCCCGCCGCGAGAAGGCGGGAACTNACCCCGTAGACAAAAAGGAGGCTAANGGAAGCCGGGAAATGTACACTCCCAACAANAATTAGCGTGACNTNCACAGTATTGCGAATNACTGTCATAGTTAATGAGAATAATTCGCAAGCTTACAGTTCCTGTGAAGAATTATCTAGGGCTTCTGCCCAAAACAGATCAAAAAAACCCTAGTGATTCCACCATGGCACGTCTGAGAACGCCCGCATATCAAGTTCGTGCGTCCACGCCGATCTATGTTGTTGAGAGATATGAAAATAGGTTTCTGCAATTTTTTCCGGCAGTAAAAGGCCATCATGCTCCATACCACGCGTTTTCCTGAGCGTCTGGAAACCCTCCGGCCCAAGCATCTTTCCCAGGGTATCAGGAGCATCTACCGCGCCATCGATTAGAATATGGGCTACGTGAATTCCTTTAGGCGCAAACTCTGCGTTTAATGTCTGACAAAGCATACGGCGGCCGCCCATAGCTGCCGCGTGAGAATGCTGCCCCTTGTTCCCACGAACGGCAGCTGTTGCCGAAGTAACCAAAATAGTTCCTTTTCCTCGATCTTCCATCAGAGGACATACCACCGATGCCACACGAAATAGTGCAAAAGTGGACATGCGCCAGCCCAGCTCAAATACTTTGTAACTGGTGTCCTTCAGCGACCGATCACCGACTTGCGCTCCCAAATTGAAAACCACGACCTCTATCGGACCTATATCTGCCTCCACCGCGGCAATTCGGTCTTCAATGCTATTCGCCTCCACAACGTTCAGTAAGTATCCAGATGCAGACTTCCCTTCCTTCTTTATCCTTTCTACTAAACTGTCCAGGCCGTCTTTGTTAGTGCGACGACAGAGGACCGCGTGATAGTCCGCTTGCGCAAAACGGCGCCCAACGTTGCCGCCGATACCAGCACCGGCACCAATTATTAAACTGACAGGTTTCATCGTTTTATCTTTCTTCATGGTTCTGTTGAAGGATCGAAGGGAAAGTGAAGTTTACCCGGCTCCACCGACAGGTGTGTCTACAATGCCTTCAACTACCCAATCAACCTGGACGTAACGGTTGGAGCTTGTCGTACCTTGATAAGCTCTGCGAAACCACGAAACCGAAACCCCAAATACACTGTATTAAGGCTCCGAAGGTAATGATAGGCTACCGCCTTGCATGGTCGGTATGCATCTGGATGCATATATAAGCGAGAATCCGAGGGGTGGTAGTGAGATGAATATTTTGGCTGGCACTAGTAAGGGCGTGTTTTCCCTTAAGGGAAAGGCCTCACAACACCTATTGGAAAGCCAGGAAGTTCGGGATCTCGTTAGAATTGGCGACGTTTTCTTCGCCGGTACGGGATCCGGCGTGTTTCTGTCAACTGATAACGGGAAAACCTGGCTTTGCACCGGCCTAGAAGATCGGGAAGTCTGGCAAATCCGAGGCGGGGAAATTGGGTCAAGAATTTATGCCGTTACCCAGCCGGCAGAGTTGTACTGCAGCGACAACGAAGGCCAAACTTGGCAGCAAATCGAAACCTTCAGCCAACTTCCGCAAGCAGCGGAATGGTGCCTACCGCTGACACCTCCCCAACCTGGCCGAGCACGGGCTTTGGTGATCGATCAGAATAATCCGTTGGAAATCTGGGTCGGTGTAGAAGTAGGTGGCATTGCACATACCAAGGACGGCGGCGAAACCTGGGACTTTTCCTTGCCGGGGAAAAATCCCGACCTACACATGATGTGCGCACAACCGGACGAATCTGATGTTCTATACGCATCGACTGGGTACGGACGATTGGATGGCGTGGCCGAAATGGTCGAAGGCAATGCAGGTGTGTTTCGTTCCGACGATTCTGGAAAGACCTGGGACTATGCATGGAAGGGCATTACGCCACGCTACTCACGCCCTATGTGTATAGACGCCCGATCCCCTCATGGGCTCACGGTCGCCTGCGCACCGTCGGCATTCTCCAGCTTCAAAGATGAGGGTGGAGCAAAAGCAATGCTGTTGCGGTCT
>PAVD01000054.1 GCA_002712985.1 Rhodospirillaceae bacterium | reverse complement strand
GAGGTTATATTATCGACAGTAGGTTTATTGGGGACAGTATTGGATAGCTGCTGACAATGCAGGATTACCTTTCTAATGGTTTCATTCGAATGCGTGGTCACACACACTCTATACTCCTACGATATTTCGGCATTCTGCCAAAATGGCGTTGACCGAATCAAGAGATTTAGACTCCGCGTAAAGGCGGAGCAGTGGCTCTGTTCCAGAAAATCTGATCAGTCCCCAGTACCCATTCTCCAATACGTATCGATAACCATCTCTGGTATCAATATCTTTTACAATCATGTCCCCAATTTCTGTTGGTCTTGCTTCAGCCAAACGTGTCTCAATTTGCTTTCTCTCTTCAGGCTGGAAAGTGAGGTCAATTCGGTTGTAATGATGGGGCCCAACCAGGTCTATAAGGTCCAACACTAGGTCAGAAGGGTTTTTATCAGTCTTTACCATCATATCCAGAATCATTAGCGCGGATAGAATTCCATCTCTTTCAGGTATATGTCCTCGGAATCCATATCCGCCACTTTCTTCTCCAGCAGCAATCGCATCTTCCTCTATCATTACAGGGCCAAGGTGTTTGAATCCCACTGGAGTATCTATTACCGGGACTTTGTGAAAGTCCCCTAGCTTATTTATCATGCAGGTCATGGTAATGGACCTAACAAGAGTCCCTTGCATCCCAAGATTTTCCAAGAGATGTTGGCATATCAAAGCGAATGTGTGGAGGGTTGATATGTAGTTCCCATCTTCATCGACCAAACCTAGCCTGTCTGCGTCACCATCTGTGGCTAAACCTACATCGCCGTTAGATTCCCAGATTTTTTCCTTAAGAGGTTCGAGGTTCTGATCAATTGGTTCAGGTTGCTTCATACCTGGGAAGGTTGGATCTATTTCATTTCTGATTTCAGTAACGTGAGTTGTTCCTCCTTCGACGAGTTGACGAATATAGCCAGATCCCGCTCCATACATGGAGTCTACAATTATATTGAGCCCTGCATTTCTAATACTTCTTAAGTCGACCAAACCAGCCACATGATTGAGATATAAAAGTTCTGGATTAACCCTCTCAACAAGACCGATTTTTTCAGCATTGGAGACTGGGATGCTTAAATATCGCTGTTCTGCTAAGACTGCATTAAGACATGTTTCTAGCTCAGATATGATCTCTTCTGAGGCGCTTCCCCCGTAACCAGGTTTAAACTTAAAACCGTTCCAGTCATAAGGATTGTGGCTTGCAGTTATAACGACTCCTGCTGCGCAGTCACGCCTTACCAGGTTATAGCTCACCACTGGAGTCGGAGCAGGGCGGTCGCATAAGATAACAGGTATTGAGTTACCTGCTGCTACCTCAGCAACAGCTTCAGCGAAGGCGGCTGAGTCGAGTCTTGTGTCATAGCCGACCATCAGGCCGTTGTCTGCGATTTCACGGGACTTCAAGTAGTTACAAACAGCTTGTGTGCATAACTTTACGTTTTCGACCGTGAAGTCATCCTCGGGTTTTGCCCGCCATCCATCTGTACCGAATCGGATAGACACATTCTGCTCCTATTTAAATTGTGGCTACCAGCTACCTTAATCGGACTCTAGCTATAGGCCCGCATCCTTGCCAATTGCATCTGACTTATTCGTTCTTTCCCAGGGTAGATCTAAGTCTGTCCTTCCAAAGTGGCCGTAGGAAGCAGTCTGCTTATATATGGGTCGTCTTAGATCTAGGTCCCTGATAATCGCTCCTGGACGTAGGTCAAAGTGGGTTTTTACAATGTTGTCAATATCTTCGTTACTGATGATATTGGTTCCAAATGTTTCGACTGATACAGAGATAGGTGCAGATACGCCGATTGCGTACGATATTTGTACCTCTGCTCTGGTTGCCACCCCTGCCGCAACTAGGTTTTTGGCGACCCATCGGGCGGCGTAAGCGGCCGATCGATCCACCTTGGTAGGATCTTTTCCAGAGAAGGCTCCACCTCCATGTCGTGCCATACCTCCGTATGTGTCCACAAGGATTTTTCTTCCGGTTAGCCCTGTATCTCCAACTGGTCCGCCAATGACAAATCTCCCTGATGGATTGACTATGAACCGGGTGTCAATTAACAGATGCTTCGGAACTACTACCTTTGCAACCTTTTCAACTAGGTCTCTTTCAATTTCACTGTTGCTTATTTCTTCAGAATGCTGATTGCTTAGAAGCACTGTGTGTACTCTCTTAGGCTTGCCCTTTGAATACTCCACTGTAACTTGAGACTTCCCATCTGGTCTCAAGTATTCTAGCTCTCCATTTTTTCGCACCTCAGCTAGCCTTTGGGTAAGTCGATGGGAGAGTGCCATTGGCAGAGGCATTAATTCTGGAGTTTCGTCGCATGCAAAACCAACCATCATGCCTTGGTCTCCAGCTCCCAAACTTTCTACTTCATCTTCGGCGGCCTTGGCTTCTCGGGCTTCTAGGGCGGTTGTTACACCACCAGATATGTCAGAAGACTGCTCGTCTATGGCGACCATGACGCCACAGGACTTGTAATCGAATCCGTAAGCAGGGTCGGTATAACCGATTTCCCTTATTGTTTCTCTTACTAAAGAGGGGATGTCTACATATCCTTCCCTTATGGTGATTTCTCCCATTACAACTACCAGTCCAGTTGTACAGGAGACCTCACAGGCTACTCTGGCTTTTGGGTCTAACTTAAGCATAGCGTCCAAGACTCCATCTGAAATCTGGTCGCAGATTTTGTCAGGATGTCCTTCTGTTACTGATTCAGAGGTGAAAAGGAACGAGGGGGACTCCATGAAACTGGAACTCATTTTGGGTCAACTCCTGGCTTATTGGGGTTATGGTTGCTGATATTAGGCGCTGTCTAAGTGCCCACGTCCCAACTGTTTAAGTACTTTTCCTGTTCATCGCTCAATTCATCTATTTCTACACCCATTGAAAGTAACTTTAACCTACCCACTTCGTTATCAATATCTCTCGGAACCACATATACTTGTTTTTCAAGGTTTTGGTATTCATTAGCCACAAATTCTGCTGACAATGCTTGGTCAGCAAAGCTCATGTCCATGACTGCCGAGGGATGCCCTTCGGCGGCGGAAAGATTAATTAGCCTTCCCTCTGCCAATAAGTTTATCCGACGCCCATCTGACATCGTGTATTGCTCAACAAAGGGGCGCACTTCTGTTTTACTGTCTGACAGTTTCTCAATCCCTTCTATGTCGATTTCCACATTGAAATGTCCACTGTTAGCGAGAACAGCTCCGTCCTTCATAACCTGTACATGTTTTGAATCAACTGCTTTCATACCTCCAGTGACAGTGATGAAGATATTCCCCAGTTTCGCAGCCTCTTCCATCTTCATTACCTGATGACCGTCCATTGCTGCTTCTAATGCTCGGATATGGTTGACTTCACAAACCACCGTGTTTGAGCCCATCCCTCTGGCTCGCATTGCCACTCCCCTTCCACACCATCCATATCCAATGATAACCACCGTTTTGCCTGCCCAAAGAATATTGGTTGCTCTTGTAATGCCATCCAGGGTGCTTTGGCCTGTTCCATATCTGTTGTCAAAAAAATGTTTTGTGTCTGCGTCATTGACTGCTATAACTGGGTATTTTAGTTTTCCTTCATCAGCCAAACTTTTTAGGCGTATCACACCCGTTGTTGTTTCCTCCATTCCTCCTATNACATTCTCTAAGAGATCATTGCGATCTCCATGAAGCATTGCCACCAGGTCTGCGCCATCATCCATAGTCATATGTGGTCTTGTTTCCAATACTNTGTTGATGTGNTTGTAATACGTTTCTGTNTCCTCTCCCTTAATNGCAAAAGTTTTGATTCCATATTCTGAGACCAGTGCTGCCGCAACATCGTCTTGGGTGCTTAAAGGATTNCTTGCACATAGCGCAATTTCTGCTCCTCCATCTCTGAGAGCGAGCATCAAATTTGCGGTTTCGGATGTGACGTGTAAGCANGCAGCAATTTTNAATCCTTTTAGAGGCNTTTCTTNAGCAAAGCGGGCACGTATCTGTCTTAAAACCGGCATCTCCCGGNCAGCCCAGTTGATTCTNTTTANTCCNGCGGCGGCAAGAGANTGATCTAATACATCGCCGGAATGAGAATTAGTTGTCAACGCGTTTCTCCTATTAATTTAAAATCTTAATGGTCGTCNANTAATTTGTCTTCGTTGGAAAGCGGGTCNAAGTAGGTCATTCCTGCTATACCTCTGAACCGGTCATCAATTTCATTCGATACAAGAGATTCAAATCTNCCGNTNCCAAAATTTTCGACNGCGTAAGAACCCATTACTGAGCCAACTACGGTTGCTCGTCGGAAACCTTCGGCTGACAAATCCCCCGATTCAGATAGGTATCCCATNAATCCCCCTGCGAANCAATCCCCGGCTCCAGTTGGATCTTTAACTTCTTCTANGGGAAAAGCAGGTGCAGAGAACGTATCTCCCTCGTTGAATACCAAGACTCCATGCTCTCCCTTTTTAACAACCACTACCTTGGGACCCATTTCTCTAGCTGACTTTGCGGCCGCTATNACACTCCGTTTCCCTGTAAAGCTCTTAATTTCATTTTCATCCATAAATANGACATCTACCAAAGCCACCGTCTCNCGGAGATTTTCCATATGGTCATCAATCCAAAAGTTCATTGTATCCATAGCCACTAGTCTAGGTCTGGAATCCATTTGCTCTAGAACATTCATTTGTATAAGTGGGTCTATGTTAGCTAAAAAAAGATAGTCTGAATTTCTATGGTTGTCACTTATAANAGGAGTGAATTCAGCTAAAACATTCAGTTTAGTGTCAAGAGTATCCCGCATATTCATGTTATTGGGGTCGTATGATCCTGACCATCTAAACGTTTCCCCGGCTGCNGTTTCNATTCCTGAGATATCGACNCCTCTTGATAATAGATACTGTCTGTCACTATCTTGAAAATCTTGACCTACCACTGCCACTACGGCAACTTGGGTNAAGAAACTTGCTGCGATGGAGAAATATGTGGCCGATCCACCCAACGAATCAACTCGGGANTCTGTTCCTGCAGAGACCGTGTCATAAGCGACAGTTCCAACNACGAGCAAAGACACCTTTAAATATCAGTTCCTTNGCTGGTTGGATGCCCCTTTTCAATCCAAGTTGGAGTGCCTTCCTCAATGTTGTACAACCGGTCTGCTTCTATACCCATTGCGGCGGCCATCTCGCAGGCCAATCCACTTCTCACTCCAGCGGCACATATAAAGAGAAGTTTTTTATCTTCAGGTAGNTCGTCTATTCTAGCTAGAATGTCNTCTACTGTTATAAAGATAGCCCCCTCTACATGNCCTTCCACATATTCGTCCAGTCTTCTGACATCAACAAATGCATAATCATCGTTTCCATGTAAGTCAGCTGCTTCATCAACGCTGATCCTGAAATATGGTTCACCNTCTACTTGCCTTGGCATCCTCTATCCCTCCAGTTTCATTGAATATATTTTTCGATTATTGGTTGTATTTTTCTAACGGAAGCATTTTCTATATTTATTTCACTTATCAAGGCCTTTTCTAGACTTCTATTACAGTCACAACAAACTTCAGTAGTGTTTATGTTTTCACATATTAGCCTAATTAGAGACTTTGATATTAAGGTATTCTTTTTTAAATTAGCCACGACNANATCGGCTGAGACTTCTTCTCTTTCAGGTCTCCAGCAATCATAGTCTGTCACCATCGCTAGTGTGGCGTAGCATATTTCTGCTTCTCTAGCGAGTTTTGCCTCNGGCAGAGCNGTCATTCCTATAATGTCAGCCCCCCATGATCTGTACAAATTTGATTCTGAACGTGATGAGAACTGAGGGCCTTCAATTACNACTAAGTCTCCACCNTAGTGGAAGTTAGNGNCTATGTTTTGNCAGCATCTGCGGATAAGTGNTCTCAAGTTGGGACAGTAAGGATCNGCGAATGANACATGGGCAANNACTCCATCCCCAAAAAAAGTGTTCCCCCTCGAAACGGCTGTNGTTCTATCGATTAANTGATCTGGAATTACCACGTCCAAGGGACTGATATNTTCTCTCAANCTACCAACGGCNGAAATAGACACTATGTTCCCTGCACCNAAGGCTTTNATAGCGAATATGTTTGCTTGATAGGGTATTTCGCTNGGCAATAGGGAGTGNTTCTTCCCGTGTCGAGGCATGAATCCAATTTTTAATCCGCNCAACGAGCCAGTAATAATAGGATCACTTGTCTNNCCAAAAGGAGTAGGAATATTGACCTCTTCAACTTGTTCGAGGTTTTCCAGTTTGTAGAGGCCGGAACCTCCAATAAACATGATATCTATCAACCAAATATCTCCAAAACTGTCACATTGCGTTATAAAAAAAGACTTCTCATCAAAGAGAAGTCCCGCAAAAAAAATCAGCTCANAACTTCCCTCATTTTNCGGATGTTCTATCCGCTGGAATTGGCACCGTTTTCCTATATTTCACTAAAAAACTTAGGAGTCGGTTGCCGGGCGTCCAAGGGCCAGTCCCTCAGCCACTCGAAATAAGAGTATTTGTATTCAATTGTTAACCAAAAAATGGTACTAGAGTGACGAACAAACCGTCAAGAAAATATGAAGTCTGAGGATAGGAATCATAGTAGAAGAATTCTTGCTTGCCCATTTGTGACTGATTTAAAGTTATAAGGCTAATTTCTGAACAAGTGTTTCGGAATATTTAAAGGAGAGCCAGTAAGAGGTTCCAGGTAATTCTTAAATTTATCTGTTGTATTACCTACACCTGCGAGTTCTATATCCAAAAATTCTCCAGGCATAAGTCTAACTTTACCTGCCACATTTTCGAGTGTTGCAGTTTTTAGTGAACATTCATAGATTGATCCTGGCTCCCTCTCTAAACTCATAATGATTCCCGTCTGTCCCGATTCCGCCCTCAAAGATGCTTCTCGGCCTATTTTGAAAGCTTCAGCTGAATCTATATCTGAGACTGAATCCATCAGTGATCTTTGTATAGTTCCAGGTTTTTCGTACCTACATCTCACTCCAAGTTTTCTTGTCACCTGCTCTGCCAGGTACCGTGATGGACCTTCGTAGTAAGCATGCCCAAAGTCGTCCGTGAACCAAGGCTCAGTTTGTTCCCCTATAGTTCCATTGGTACCTTTCACGTTTTCAGCTAATACGGCAACTGCGTAGCCATGTCTCCTATAGGCCTGTTCCATTTGTATTAGGAATCTTTCTTCATCTAATGGTATTTCTGGCACGCCTATAAAATGAGGGGGATCAAAATCATCTCTTTTATAAAGACTTGCTGATGCTGCTAGCCATCCCGCGTCTCTACCCATAACTTCTATAATGGTAATTGGTGACGAAATGCCCATGGCCAATGCATCTCTTCCGGCGCCCAGGGTTGCTTGAGCAACAAACCGAGCAGAGGAACCATAACCAGGGCAATGATCTGTTTGGACAAGATCGTTATCGATCGTTTTGGGTATGTTTACAACGATTAAGTCGTATCCCATGGATTCAGCTTCTCTTTGAAATGTGAGTCCAGTTGTTGCGGAATCATTGCCCCCTATGATGTGGAAAGTTTTGATCTTGTGCCTGTCGAGGAGATTAAAAATAGCCTCGGTGTCGGATGGTCGAAGTTTTCTCCTCGTGGACCCTAGAGCAGAGCCAGGAGCCGCACCAAGAGATTTTATGGTCTCATTTGAGATATCAGTGATATCGGGGATGTTTCCAGACAGGATTCCTTCAACTCCATGGTCAGCCCCAAAAATACGAGATTGAGGAGCAATTTTTTGATAGGAAGTAATGATTCCTGCCAGGCTCTGATTGATAACCGCTGTACAGCCGCCTGACTGCATTATCAGGATATTGCCAAGGCTCATATTTACTTATTCAGGTATAAAACCAGTTTCTCTGGCCTCAGTTAATTTCTTTGAAAGATCTACGAAGTCATCGGCGATGATATCAATATATTCTTCTGGTTCTCGATCGACTTCAACATCCAGACCATGCTCATATGGTCTGGGCACGTAAGCCGTTCTCATACCTGTGCTTCTAGCAGATTTGAGATCATTCTTATGCGCAGCTACCATCATGACTTTTTCGATGGGTAAACCAAAGAATTCAGATGTAGATAAATAAGTCTCTCTGTCGGGTTTGTAATGTCGTACCAATTCTGCAGAAAGGACTGTGTCCCATGGTAACCCGCCGTATTTAGCCATATTGACCAGTAGTGCCACATTGCCATTGGAAAGGCTACTTATTATGTAATTTTCCTTTAGATATGTAAGACCTTCCACAGAATCTGGCCATGGGTCTAGCCTGTGCCAGGCCTTGTTAAGACATTGCGTCTCTGACTCACTCAGAGAACTGATATTGTANGTNTCAAGCAAACTGTCGAGGATCATCCTATGCAGTGTGTCTATATTGGCCCATCCCATTTCTCCCGTCCGGACCTTGTTCATTGAAGGGCCGTATCCGGCTCTCCATTCGTCGGCAAATCCATTCCAGTCAAGTATGAAACCTTTTGCAATGCCTACACTCTTTATTTCTTGAGCAATACTTTTTCTCCAGTCGACCACTGTTCCAAAAACATCAAATGTTAAAGCTTTTATTTGAGAGACCGGATGAGTGTTAGCCATTAATCTACTCCGCGAATTTCGCCGCTACATGCCTTCTTTGAATTTTACCTGTGGCCGTTCGAGGTAGTTCGCTTACTATGTATACTCGCTCAGGTATTTTAAAGCCGGCCAACTGTTGTTCACAGAATGCTTTGATTGCTCCCTCATTAGAATCTGAGGATAGCACTACGGCTGCCTGGACAATTTCCCCATATTTCTCGTCCGGAACGCCAAAGCACACTGCTTCGGAGATCGACGGGTGTTTTATTAACGCTGCATCAATCTCCAAGGGTGATATTTTCTCTCCGCCCCTGTTAATGAGTTCTTTAAGTCTGCCGGTCAAGGTCAACACACCATCACCTGAAAGCTCACCTTGATCTCCAGTTCTGAACCAACCCTTTGTAAATGCTTCAGCATTGGCCTCGGGGTTATTATGATATCCGTGTGTAACGTTTGGACCTTTAATAACCACTTCACCGCGATCTCCTGTAGTTGCTAAAATGNCCCTGTCGNCCATGATACCTATCTCCACTCCAGTGCCAATTCCAACTGTACCCGGGTTTCGAGATCCGGGGGGTAATAGATTAGATGACATCTGATGCGAAGCTTCTGTCATGCCATATGCCTCAAGAACCGGTGCCCCAAAACGCGCTTCAAGGTCGTTGAATACGGTTGGGGCCAAAGCAGCTGAGCATGACCGAATGAACCGGAAGGATTTGTCAGGAGCCTTATCATCATCGGCCCGCATTAGGAGTATCTGATGAATCGTTGGAACTGCAGAGTACCATGTGGATNGGGTGTCTCGTTGATCTTTCCAGAATGTGCTGGCACTGAATCTGGGTGGAATCACTATAGTTCCGCCACTTTTAAGGGAAGAAAGGGATACACCAATCAAACCGTGAACGTGAAAAAGTGGCATCACCACNANGGCAATGTCATCCCCATTTAAGTCATATGTTCCAACNATATTTGAGAGAGATGCCATTAAGTTTCCATGTGTTANAGGAACGCCCTTAGGTCTACTCGTGGTTCCTGAAGTGTGTAGGAACAGTGCGATATCCTCAGGCGTAGGTGGGGCAACGTCAATATTCTGAGAAAGTACAGTCCCGTTTTTGGAAAGGGTAAGTTCTCCTATCCGATTCCCGGAGATAGTTGCTACTGGGATTTCAAGATTTGCCGCCGCCTGGATAGCTGCATCAGAGTCTTCGCTGACTATTACCAACTGCGCATCGGCGTCTTCCATGAAGAATTTGAATTCATCGACTGTATAAGCAGAGTTCAGAGGAGCGGCTATCGCACCCGCCCTGGCAACTGCGAGGAATGTCACCATAAACTCCAAGCCATTGCCTAAAACAATTGAGACTGCTTTTCCCCTTTCTAATCCGTTACCAGCCAACAGTCCGGCTATTCTCTCTACCTCATCAGAGAATCCCCCATAGGTGATGGCTTCTGCACCAGGGATAATTATTGAATCTTTGTTTGATGGATGATCGTCTAATAAATTCGCAAGAGTTACCAAGTCTAAATTCTCCTAGTGTCAAGGCTGTTATGTTCACTCGCTACTGTCACATTGGTTGATGTCTCTGTCAACATTTCAGTCACTGCAATAACATCAACTCACCTTTCTGTTCCATTTGATTGCATCGGCAATCCCCTGCTCAATTGACATTCTAGGTTTCCAGCCTAAATTATCCCAGGCTTTGTCGCCATTTGCGTATGCACCCGCTGTGTCTCCTGGGCGTGGGGAACTGTCGTTTCGNGTTATCTCAGCTCCGGAAACCTCTTCGAAAGCCTCTAAAAATTCCAGAACTGTTGTACCTTGGCCACTGCCTAAATTTATGACTGAGTATGGGTTTCCATCAGTTACCAAATGGTCAAATGATTCCAATGCCTTAATGTGTGCCTCTGCTAAATCCCACACATGTATGTAGTCCCGTATAGCTGTACCATCTCTAGTNGGCCAGTCAATTCCGGCTATCCTAAAAGCGGACTCCTTCCCGTCGAATATAGACAGTAATTTCCCCAATATATGTGTGGGTGCATCTGCAGAGGGTCCAGAACGCATTTTGGGATCGGCTCCTATTGGATTGAAATACCTAAGAGATATTGCCTTGGTGCCATAGGCATTACAGAAGTCCTGAAGTGCCATCTCTATAGCGATTTTAGTACGAGCATACGGGCTGTCTGGGCCTAGTGGGGAATCTTCAGTAACCATTTGATCTTTGGAGGATTTGTAAACCGCTGCAGTGGAACTGAATATGATTCTGATTTTTGAATCAGAAGCGAATTTGAACAATTCCAGTGATTTGGATACGTTTTCGTGATAGTAGAGGTAAGGTTTCTTAACCGATTCCGGAACTGTCACAAGGGCGGCGCAGTGGATAATTGCTTCGATATCTTTATGGTCGCTGAATATTTTTTTCAGAGCTTTTGAATCAGAAATATCAGCTTTATAAAAAATTCTTCTTTCTGTAAATGTTTTATTGCNAGTAACCAGTGAATCGATGATTACGGGGANGTGTTTATTATCTTCCAGAGCCGAACATATTGTGCTGCCTATGTACCCTGCACCCCCAGTCACTAAAACTTTCACTTTTGNTTACCCTCCAAAATTGCCATCACAATCGAGTGATATCAGTGCAAATGGAACACTGGGCTTATTTTAGCGCCAGACCTGTTCAAATGTCCCTGTTTAATGCTAGCCTTTGCCCCTCTGCAGGCAATTTGAATGTGTGAGCGCATAAGGGAGACTAGATGATTCACGAGATGAGGACCTACGATTTAAAGCCCCGAACCGTCGATATTATGGGGGATAGACTTCGCGAAATGTTGGATGGCCGACTTGAATATTCACCCCTTGGAGGTTTTTGGTATACAGAGATGGGTCCNTTAAACCAGATTGTACATATATGGCCTTATGATGATGCCAACCACAGGGCAGATGTGCGTTCACGCGCAGTTGCTGATGGGGCGTGGCCTCCCAATTCTTCTGACATCATGGTCAATATGAATTCTGAAGTATTAATTCCTGCTCCTTTTATGCCTCCTTTAGAGCCTAGGAAGGTAGGCCCTATTTTCGAACTTAGAATTTATACATATGGCGTTGGGGATATTCCAAAGGTTTTGGAAGCTTGGTCTGATGCTATTGAGGAGCGTCAAAAATACTCTCCCTTAGTTGGATGTTGGTACTCTGAAATAGGTAACTTAAATCGTTTCATGCACATGTGGGCATATGAATCTTTTGAGGAACGGGGGAAGATAAGGGCAGAGACCCGAAAGAAAGGAATTTGGCCGCCCCCTGGAAATACCGCAACACCTATTGCTCAGGAGAACAAAATACTGCTGCCTTATGACTTTTCTCCACTGCAGTAACGAGTTCTAGAGTTTGCTAAGGTCAGGCTTATTTAATTTTGAAATCGACTCAGTCTGAAGGGCTCAATATCAAGATGACTCTGACCAAGCGTAATTAAATCGCATATTATTTTCCCCAAGGCTGGGCCAAGTAATATTCCCTTTCTGCCAGTTCCGCTTGCTATGAATACGTTGGTTTTGTTTTGTACGGGACCTACAATGACTTTGCCGTCAGCCGATAAGGGTCTCAGGCAGGCAGTGTGTTCAACTATACGTGCTTCTTCAAGATTCGGAATCATTTTTGTCAATGATTCAATGACGGAATCTCTTCCACTTGGGGTAGGAGTTTCGTTGAATCCCACGTCTTCTTCTGTCGTGCCGGTCCAAAGCAATCCATCAGGCTTTGTGCAAGCATAACTACCTCGCCATCCAACAGAGCAATTAATTTCTAAATCTCCAGCATCCAGTCTTAATATCTGACCCTTGAGAGGTCTAATCGGGACTTTTGCGTCGATCCATTTGGAAATTATTCCTGACCATGGTCCCATAGCCAAAACTAATGAATCGCATTGGATCCTGTCGTTGGCGGTTAGTATGGTCAGTACCTTTCCATTAGGTTGATCCATGCCAATTACCTCTCCGTGTCTTATAGAGGCTCCCATCGACTCACATGCTTGTGCGAGTGCTAAACTTAGTCGGTAAGGATCGAGATCTGCGACCCCCTCGGTATAAGCAGCCCCTACGACACCTTTAGATATCTCAGGTACTATTTCCCTTGCCTGGTTTCCGTCAAGCCATTCCGATCTGTATCCATCTTCTTTGCTACGCCACTCCACCTGGGATTTTCCTAATGCAACTTCCTTTTCGCTAAACGCTATATCCAAAGCAGGTCTGAATCTGTGTTGTGTATCCACCCCTGTTAATTCCGGCAGAGTTTTTGCCCATTCCGTGTGGATAGACATTGCCTGCCTAGCCAGAGCCAGCTCGGGCAATATATCTTGAGCCAGTCCGGCCTCACCAAGGGGGCTTAAGCTGCCATAGGCAAATCCAGAGGCATGGCTTCCAACAGAGTCGCGTTCTAATATCGTGACACTGTGTCCATTCTGTGCGAGGAAGTAGGCGCAGCTAAGACCTACGATGCCACCCCCTACAACGCATATATCTGGATGATCTGGTTTAGCCAATAACTAAAGGGTCTTTTCGATCTTGGAAATAGCCGAATCTAGCTGATTTACGAAATGGTCAACCTCATCACTTGTTATGCAAAGAGGTGGAGCTACAGGGATGGAGTCACCAGCTCTTCCAAGTATGTGATGATCTCTAAGTATTGCGGAAGCTTTCTCGGTGATACCAGATTCTTTGGGGAATTTTTCTTTTGTTTCTCTGTTTTTTACCAGTTCCACCGCGCTAAGTAGCCCGAGTCCTCCCCTTACGTGGCCTACAATATTATGGCTATAGAGACCCTGCATTCTTTCATACATATAGTCTCCCATTTCGGCAGAATTCTGTACGATGCCTTCTTTTTCCATTATGTCCAGGTTCGCTATTCCGGCCGCGCAAGAGGCTGGGTTGCCACCGAAAGTTATGAGATGCTTGAATGTGTCATCTTCTCCACCCTCAAAGGCAGAGGCGATTTTTTTGCTCGCTATTGCAGCGCCGATTGGTAAATAGCCGCTGGTTAGAGCTTTCGCAACGGTGGTTATGTCAGGCTGAATGCCCCAATGTTCCGTTGCGAACATTTTTCCGGTTCTTCCAAAGGCGTTAATTACTTCGTCGCAAATTAGTACAACTCCATACTTATCGCATATCTCTCTCACAGTGGGCCAATATTCTGGATGAGGAATATGTATTCCAGATGCTGCTGAAATAGGTTCGCCTATAAAAGCCGCTACTGTCGAGGGCCCTTCGTGTAATATGGCCCGTTCCAAATCTTTGGCACATTCAAGAGTACAACCACCTTCGGATCCGCAACACCTTCCCCTGTAGGTATCTACCTGCTCAATATGTATATTGCCTGGCATTAATGGACCGTAGTTGGTGGGAGCCGCTATTCCACCGCCACCCAGGCTCATACAAGCATGTGTCGCTCCGTGATAGGAGCCCCTGCGGCTAATAACTTTGTATCGGGTAGGTTCCCCAATATTTTTTTGATAATTTTTCGCCATTTTTAAAGCAGTCTCAACCGCTTCTGATCCCCCACTCACAAAATACACCCTTGATTTTTTGTCAGGAGCTAGTGAGGCGACTCGACCAGCGAGGTCAGCTGTTACTGGGGTTATGGTCCCGCCTGGCGAGTAAGATATGCCTGTCATCTGTTCATAAACAGCATCTGCAATCTCCATTCTGCCGTGGCCAATGTTGACAAGCCACATGCCGGATAAGGTGTCGAACCAGCGATTTCCATCGACATCATCCACCCACACTCCATTGGCCTGATCAACCAAAGTGATTCCACCTTCGCCAAACATATCCTCTGTCTGACGGGCATGCGGCCAGAAATGCTCAGCTGCTTTCTGCTTTAGTTCCTCAAGCCTTTCACCTGAAATGGTTTTAGTAGCCATAGAATTACCTCCACTCGACCTCTGCCAATTTATTTTTGGTATCCGACAACAGTTTAGGTCGCCTTACCAATGCGGAATACTTTAGACCCACACTCTCCACATTTTCCTTCAGTAGCTGCCCGACCGTTCTTTAACGTTTTCTCGATAGGGTCCACGACGTCACGTTGACCCTTACATTTAAGACAGTAAGCTTGCATTACAGAAGGCCTCCAAGGTATTTGCCGAACTCCATTTGAATTACCCGAGGGTCCAAACCTTTGGGTTTACGAAATGGAACTGCGGAGCGTCCCGGCATTATATAGAGATAGATGTAAAGTGAACAACCCATAGCTTAATGAATCTGCATTCATTTTAAAGTCAAATATGTGAATCTTGCGTTCTGGAAGTTTTAAGGTTGTAGAAAGAAACGAAAAAAGTGTCTCCAAAGTAATACATATGACAGAATTAGAGTAAGGATGGTGATCATGAAGAATAAAAAGGTTCTTATAACCGGAATTACTGGGTTGGTTGGATCCGTATTAAAGGAAGGCCTTAAGTCAGAATTTGATGTCACCGGTATAGATCTCAAAGATAGTGCAGACGTGCAGACACTGGTGGCGGATTCCACTAAGTTAGACGAAATAACACCAGCATTCGAAGGTGTTGATACTGTGATAGATCTTGCTAGCGAACCAAGCAATTTTTCCCCGTGGAATGTAATTTATGATAACAATTTGAGGTGCACATACAATGCATTTGAAGCCTCTAGTATGGCAGGGGTTCGGAGGGTTATCTTCGCGAGTTCCAACCATGCCACGGGGAATTATGAGAATGATAGCCCTTATCGTGAAATAGTGGCTGGACAATACGAAAAATTAATTCCGCGATCGTTTGACTTACTTAATACAGAAATGGCGATTAGGCCTGACGGCCCTTATGGTATAGGGAAGGCTTTCGGAGAGGCTACAGGACGATATTTTTCTGACCAGCGGGGTTTGTCGGTTATGTGCTTACGGATAGGGACATTGAATGTTGAGAGCAGGCCCACGAATTTGAGACAGTTCGCTACTTTGCTTACTCATGGTGATTTAGTCAGGCTCGTCAAAGCCTGTATTAAAGGGCCAGATTCAATTCGATTCGGAATCTATTACGGGGTGTCAAACAACAAGTGGAGGTTCTGGGACATTAGCAACTCACGAAAAGAGATAGGATATATACCCAAAGATAATGCTGAAACCTGGAGATAGTACTGGACGANGGGTTTCGAGGNATAAAAATCTAGAGATGTCTAGTTAAGTTGTGTCGGCTCTCAGTTAGTTGAAGTCCTGTTCCATCTCTAACACCTTATCAAGCCGTCTCTGATGACGTTCTTCTCCAGTGTATTCTGCCCCTGTAAATGCCCTGACTAGTTCCTGTGCTACTTCACTTCCTACTATACGAGAGCCCAGACATAAGACATTCATGTCATCATGTTCCACACCTTGGTGAGCAGAATATATGTCATGGCATACTGCGGCTCGGATGCCTTTTACTTTGTTAGCGGCTACTGAGGCGCCAACGCCACTCCCACAAATCATAATTCCCCTTTTGCTGGTACCCGTGGAAACACTTTCTGCAAGTAGTTTGGCATAGTCTGGATAGTCATCGAGCGGATCATGGGAATACGGGCCCACGTCTACAACTTCATGCCCCAGATTCTGAAGGAGTAGGGAAACCTCTGATTTTAGCTCATATCCGTTGTGATCAGCTGCTACTGCAATTTTCACTTTTGGTCTCTACTTTAATTATTCTTAAAATTGTAAACAACCATGGGGTACTGACGTAGAGTTTAGGTTTGCTATATGAAGTTCGTCAATTCACGGAAAGACACAGTGATAGAATCGCGACCAATAATTAAGTGAAGAAGGAAATCCAATGTCAGTTTCAAGATTAGAAATCAATCACCGTGCACCATTTGAATTTGGTAAGTCTTTTGGGGAGGTGGGTTCGTATACGTATTTGGAAGGGAAGGCCTATTTTGAGTTAGATCCATCGCATGAAGCTAACAGCGGAATAACGGATTTGGACTTAGCTCCTGTAAACCCCGCTGGTAAAGTCGAATTTTCTGCCGACTTTTCAATGTTAAAACCCACAGATCCTGATGCCGGAAGGCGAACTATGTTGTTAGATGTAGTTAATCGTGGCAACCGGACAGTGGTTACTCGGTTCAATGATGTAGAAAGGGCTAATCATCTTGCTACAACATTCAGTTCTGGTAATGGATTTTTGATGAAAGAGGGGTACACGGTAGTATTTTGCGGTTGGCAGGCCGATGTGCCACCTATACCGGGACTTATAGGTCTTCAGGCTCCTTCTGCCTTAGAAAATGGCAAGCCTNTGGAGGGCCAGATTCTAAATCAATATCAAGCGAACGAGGAAAGAAACATATTTCCCCTGGCTGACCGATACCATGTTGTGAATCCCTCGGTATATGAGAACACTGAAAACGCCAAGCTTTTAGTGGGAGACCATCCTAATGGAACTTTTGAAGAGGTTCCTGCAAATGAATGGTCAATAATAAGGGTAGAGGATCAGGAAATAGAGCCTGATCCTTCACATTTATATATGAAGGAAGGATTTGAGCTTGGCAGGATATACCAGTTGGTTTACACCGCCAGAGGTAGCCGGGTTGTAGGTCTCGGATTTGCGTCGATGAGGGATATTTGCTCGTTCATGAAATACGGATCTGTTTCTGATGGGAATCCATCTGCAGGAGAGCTGGATGCCGCTATTTCCTATGGAGTGTCACAGACAGGACGTTTTCTTCGCCAGTACCTTCATACGGGAATGAACACGGATGAGAGTGGTAATAAAGCGATGGATGGAGTAATAGCTCACGTGGGTGGTGGAATGAGGGGGGAATTTAATCTCNGGTTTGGACAACCTTCCAAAGATGTGTGCTTCATCATGCCGGAACTTTTCCCTTTTACCGACTTACCACAGAGAGATCCAGAAACCGGTAGACATGAAGGACTATTGGACTTGGCCGTTGAGCAAAATAGTGTACCCAAAATAATGTTCACTAATTGTTCTGCGGAATACTGGCGCGGGGATGCTGGNTTGATTCATACCGATCTGGAAGGCCCAAGAGATGCCCCGGAACATCCTAATGTTAGGAGATACCATTTTGCGGGTACCCAGCACGGACATGGAACGTATCCTCCTGTTGTGCGGAGAGAATCTGACCTGATCAAGGGTCATCTACCTTTCAATGCAGTTGACTATTCACCNATTTTGAAAGCTTGTCTCAATAATATTGATGAGTGGATTAAGACTGGGAAAGAACCTCCCGAGAGCAGGCATCCGAAGCATTCAGATGGAACAGCGGTTGAGTCCCATACCCTATTTGACCGATTTGATAAGGTGCCCGGAGTCAGGGTTCCTAAACGAGCACTCAATCCAATGAGACTTGATTATGGAGATGAACAACATCTGGGACGAACGGTTAAATTACCAGCCGAAAGGTTGGCTCAGTATCCTGCGTTTGTTTCTGACGTAGACGAAACTTTTAATGAGGTGGCTGGCATTAGACTTCCCGATGTAGCAGTACCAGTTACCACCAATACAGGCTGGAATCCCAGGGACGCTTCTGTGGGTAATGAGGAGTTATTGATTGGGATAACTGGAGGTTTGGCCGGATGGACCATACCCCTCCCAACGACCGAAGAACTGAGTGACAGGTCAGGGGACCCTCGGCCATCAATAGAGAAATTATATGAATCTAGAGACAGTTATATATCAAAGGTTCAGGATTCGGTATCTGAACTTGTTTCGGAGGGGTATATCTTGGAAGAAGACGTTGATGGAATAATCGAAAAGGCTATTTTTAGATATGACGATATTATCGGACCTTGAAGTAGATTAGCGTAGGGATGGAAATAACTCAGACAGGTGACCGCTATCTTTACAGGTCTTCTCTATTTTCACATCTCGAGAAGATGGAATCTGAATCCTGGACAGATAAGACCGTTTATGTAACCCCCACTTCGATAACCGAAGATTCCGCAACTGCTCTTTTAGCAGGGCCTGCTTTTGTTCCTCTTATAAGGCATCTTGGAAAATCGGAAAATGGTTACGTGATTTTTAGGAGAGAAGCTAATTTTGAGGTTGTCGAACCGCCTTTACCGATTCCGATGGATGCCATCATGGAGGGACAAGATGNCTTGTTGCTTGAAGATATTTTTCTTGAACCCCACACAATCGCTGTCTTATTGTTGAGGCTTGGTAGGTACGCTATTGCAGTGCTTCACGGAGAGGAGCTTATAGCTACAAAAACTGAAGGGCGCTATGTTAAGAATCGCCATAAAGCCGGGGGGTCATCGCAAAGGAGATTTGAAAGAAGTCGCGAACGATTGATACGAGAACTTTACGACAAGACCTGTAGTGTCGCTCAAAATTTACTGGAACCTCATAAAANTGATATCACAAAAATATTTTTAGGTGGAGACAAGCATATTTTGAACGGGTTTAGGAAGAGATGTAAGTCAATTCAGATCATGGAGGACAAGATTTCATCCAGACTATTATCGATAGATAGTCCAAACCAGGAGACCCTTAAGACAATTCACAGAGAGATATTTAAAAGTAGAGTCCGAACCTTCGATTTAACTGTGTCCTAGAAAGGTTTTTACTGGGCGGTGTATCCACCGTCTATAACCAGCGAAGATCCGGTTATAAATGAAGCTTCCTCAGATGCCAAGAATAGAGCCGCATTAGCAATCTCATCTGCTCTTCCAAGTCTCCCCATAGGATGGAGGCTTTTTAAGTAATTATTGGTTTTCTCATCGGTGGTTAACGATTCAGTTAGACTTGTTTCCACGAATCCTGGACACAGACAATTCACTCTTATTCCCCGGTCGGCGAGGTCGACTGCCAGAGTTTTTGTGAATTGCACCACCCCTCCTTTTGACGGTGGATATGCACTAAATCCGTTTTTGAGGCCAGTCGGATATCCTACGATTCCCATAGTGGAGGCCAAATTAATGATGGCTCCGCCTCCCGATTTCTCTATCGTGGGTACTGCGTGCAGAGATGTTAGGAAAGTTCCCTTTAAGTTTACTTCTATGACCCGATCCCATATCTGCTCAATATCGGCAGTGCCAGATAAGGCGTTTCTTGCACTAACACCGGCACTGTTAACCACTATGTGGAGACCACCATATTCACTGGAGACGTTATCGATAACTTTCTGAACAGAACTACTGTTGGTAACGTCGCAAGTATAAGATGAAATAGGTCCTTGAATACCTTCTGTTGAAGGCTCACTAATATCTACTGCTATTACAGTGGCNCCTTCTTTGCTGAATCTTTCAATACACGCTTTTCCAATTCCNGAACCAGCTCCAGTAACNAATGCNACTTTANCCGTGAGTTTGCCTGATTGGGATGTCATTTGCTATTTTCTCCGTTAATTTTCAATGACTAAATATCNGCCCGAACGGTANANNNTGCNTATCATTGTATGAGTTATNGTGCAGTTATTTCACTAACGCTGTTAGAATCATGCCNGTGTANATCAAATTTTAGGAAGGAGAATGTATATGCCTACTTTCAAAAGTCATATCATGGTTTGCGATGTTGANAGAGATGATGGAGCNCATTGNGGAAATAAAGGAGGCGCGGAGGTAAAAGAGAGGGTTNTTCGNACATTGTCTAAACTTGGNCTNAGAAGTAGCGTTTATGTTTCAAGCGCGGGATGTACGAGNCAGCACAGNNTGTGTGANATGCANGAATGCTCAATGATTGTATATGGACCTGACTCTGAAGCAACATGGTATGTGGTCAATACAGAAAATGTTGAAGAAGTGATCGAGAAGCATCTNGTACAAGGNGAAAAGTCTGAAGATCATATNAACGAAGGAATGAGGATNGANCTGAAAAGTTAAGTTTNAGGTAGNCCGTCTTGATGTGCTTACGGTCCATCCATTTTGGCTGTAAGAAGTGACGGATCCTTTTCCCAATATTTCACTTTCTGTCTTTGTAAAAATCAATCCGGTCCCGCCATCGATTCCGTATACTTTTGAGTCCTTGGGTAACTTGGAAACGATAGATTTGTGGATTGATGCCGGATCTGAGTTTTCATGATGTGGCAAGGTTATTATGTCTCCAATAAGTGACAAACCTGTTGTCACGTTTCTGTGAAACATTTGATTNCCCAAAACCATTGCTCCTGCACTTGAACCGGCNAAAAAACANCCTTGATTTGTCANNGTNCCTATTAGTTCTAATATGTGGGAATCACTAAAAACACTTACCAAGTGGTTAGGATCTCCGCCGGTGAGATAGATTAAGTTGGCCTCTTTTAAGTCTGGGATAAATTTGTCATCCTCTGCGTCACTTTTGGATAGTATGTTTACAGCGTAGGAATCTGCCCCTAAAGATCTAAAGTGTTTTACTCCATTCTCAGCGGCGAGATCCGGCCGCTGGAANGCGGCTGCTGTTGGAACTATTGCTACTTTAGGTTTGCCANTCAAAGGTTTTATTAGTGACAANATCNTAGTGTCCATCTCGACACAATACGAAGANAATTCCTCTCCCCCTACAAGGGCAACCAAACTTGGTGAGTTGTTCATATTTGGTCCTGATGTGTCATTATAGTTCCTCGCATTGGACTTTAAATGTAACCCATTACGGTGGATTGGAGCGAATTAATGTCAGATAGTTCAGAGGTTGTGATAGTCGGTGGTGGGGTTATGGGGTGTTCGATTCAACATGGCCTTGCTGAAAAGGGAGTAACAGATAGTTTGCTTNTGGAACAAAATGAGCTTGCATCAGGTTCTACGAGTCGTTCTCAGGCCATCCTTCGAATGCACTATTCAAACGAAGTGACGGCCAGNCTGGCATGGGAGAGCCTAAAGATTTTTAAAGAATTTGAGGAACTCGTAGGGAATCCTTCCGGTTATACAAAGACAGGATATTTATTGATTGTTTCNGGAGAAGATACCCAACCTATGAGAGAGAATGTGGCNATGCAAAAAAATATAGGNATCAATACGACAGAAGTTTTTCAAGAGGACCTTTCTAGCCTTTGCGACATGGTCGCAACTTATGAGAATGAATCGTACTCTTGGGAGCCAGATTCGGGATATGCCGATCCATATCTGGTGACCACTGGGTATGCATCTAGATCTCGNGACCTCGGAGCAAGAATAGAGGCTTCTACAAAGGTTTTGTCCATAAACGTTGAGAGGGGACGTGTCAAAGGTGTGGTTACGGATAAAGGTGTGGTCTCCAGNGATACNGTTATTGTTGCTACCGGNCCATGGTCGGGACCACTCTTAAAATCAGTGGATGCAGGAATTGACTTGGCTACTGTAAGGCATCAAGTTGTCCTATTAAAACACTCCAANGCACTNCGATCCACNCATCCTATAATCGGAGATGTGACACTTGATCTNTCTGCTCGACCGGATGTTGGCGGGTTAACCATGATAGGGGTTGGGGAAGATGAAAGTGCTGGCCCTGATAGCTTCAACCAAGGCGTTGATATGCCGGTNGTGGAAAAAACAATGGCAAATATGATTCGTAGANTTCCTGCGATGGAAACGGCCCAATTCATAGGGGGATGGTCGGGTCTTTTTACTACAACTCCAGATTGGCATCCTGTCCTTGACCGGATAGATGGTATCGAAGGTCTTTACTGNGCTGTTGGATTCAGCGGTCATGGGTTTAAGNTATCACCCATGATAGGTAAAGTTATGTCAGAAATCGTGGTCGATGGAAAATCCACATCAGTTGACGTTTCCCGTCTCAATGCTTCCAGGNTTAAAACAGGNAATTTGCTTGGGTCAAACTANANAATGCAGGTTTTAGCCTAGTCTGAAATCTCNACTATCATTTCTATTTCTATCGGNATTCCCCCTGGAAGAGTAGCCACACCTACCGCCGATCTTGCATGCCTCCCGCTTTCACCAAAAACCTCCACCAACAGGTCAGAACACCCGTTTGTCACAGCGGGAGGTTCAGTAAAGTCAAGGTCTGCATTAACCATGGAGAGCACTTTTACGATTTGAACTACTCTGTCCAGGTCTCCGAGATAACCTTTCAGCCTTGCGATCATATTTACAGCTGTAAGACGGGCTGCGTCATATCCTTCTTCAATGGTTAATTGGCTGTCAATTTTGCCAATATAGGCTGAGCCATCTGGCTTTGCTGTAGGCCCTACTCCAGATAGATATATGAGGTTTCCAGTTCTTACCACAGGAACATAGTTGGCAATAGGGGCTGGTGAATCCGGCAGTGATATACCCAGTTCTTCGAGTCTTGATTCCACCTTACTCAAGTTTTTCTCCTATGGTCGGTACGATTGGTTATTCATGTTGGGATGTCTAACATACTGTTAACATGTGTTTCCGAAGCAGGTCGGTTGCAGTGAGCATAGTAACAGAAGGAGGGCATCATGGCGTTAAGCGATGATAACGTAAGGCTAAAGGCGGTTAACCACGTCACATACAATGTAAGGGATAAGGTGGCTGCGCTACGGTTTTGGGAAGATGTACTTGGAGTTAAGCGAATTCCGAGCCAAGTCGACTCCGATCACATAATATGGCTTCAAATACCAAGCGGAGCTATGGTGCACATTATTGAAACTGAGGAGGGCCCTTCAGTTCCTTCACATCATGGAGCCTTTGAAGTCGATGATATTGAAGCCGCCCAAAAATCTGTACAAAACTCGGGCGTAGAAACCACAGATATAAATACCCGTAATGACGGGCAAAGAGTGTTTTTTATAAACGATCCTGAAGGCAACAGAATAGAAATTTGCACGAAGTCAGGTTTTGGAGTTCTGGTCTAAGAGATCGTTAGAAGGCGGGATGCGTTATTCTGAGTAATATCAAGAATTTCGCCTTCTGAAAACCCTCTGGAGCGCATTCTTGGGACTATGTGTTCGAGGATGTATCCGTAGCCGTGGCCCCCGTACTTTACAAGTCGATGTTTGGTGCATATGTCGTGGGCTATAACTATATTTTTACCCATTCCTTCATCAATCATGCTTCGTATGATGTTCATACGCTGGGCGTCACTGGGCATGTCGAAAT
>PAVD01000053.1 GCA_002712985.1 Rhodospirillaceae bacterium | reverse complement strand
TCGTCCGGCGGCGAATAGATGAAACAGGAACGCGGGAACCCTCCATCCAACGACAGGGGGAAGATCGTATTTTGGTTCAGTTGCCTGGTGTTGACGACCCAGAGCGGATCAAGCGATTATTGGGTAAGACTGCTAAAATGAATTTTAGGATGGTTGATGAAGCCACTCCTGTAGAAGATGCTTTACGAGGGCGTGTCCCCCCGGGTTCAGAACTTCTGTACGTGCGAGATCGATCTATTAATCAGCAGGATTCCACGCCCATTGTAATCCGCAAGCGCATTTCGGTTAGCGGCGATAATTTACTCGATGCTCAACCCACATTTCAGGACAATCAGCCAGTTGTTTCCTTTCGGTTTGATACAGTCGGTGGCCGGAAAATGGGTGCACTTACTGCGGAGAATGTAGGCAAACGTTTTGCTATTGTACTTGATGGAGAGGTGATCAGTGCACCAGTGATTAGGGAGCCAATACCAGGAGGAAACGGTATTATATCCGGCAGTTTTACTGTTCAATCCGCGCAAGACCTTGCCCTCCTGTTGCGTGCTGGGGCACTTCCTGCACCCCTCACGATTCTGGAGGAGCGGACCGTTGGCCCGAGTTTAGGTGCAGATTCAATTGCGGCGGGGAAGATAGCTTCAATAGTTGGTTTGGCACTAGTGGTGTCCTATATAATTATGTCCTACGGATTGTTCGGTGTTGCGGCAGTAGTAGCCCTCCTGGTCAATATGGCTTTAATTGTAAGTCTGCTTTCTGTGCTGCAGGCGACACTGACATTGCCTGGAATAGCGGGAATAGTGCTGACGATAGGGATGGCCGTGGACGCAAATGTATTAATATTCGAAAGGATTCGAGAGGAAGTGCGCAACGGGAGATCAGTGTTTTCCTCTGTTGATGTTGGATTCCGATTGGCTTTTCGAACCATTATCGATGCAAATATCACAACTTTGATAGCGGCAATTTTATTGTTTCAGTTTGGATCTGGGCCAGTTCGCGGTTTTGCAGTTACGCTAGCCATTGGAATTGTTACGTCAATGTTCACAGCGATAATGTTTACCCGTATGTTGATAGTATTGTGGCTACAACGTGTCCGACCACAAACGTTACCTATCTAAACGCTATGAAAAGATTCCGTTTTATACCTGATAATCTTGATCTTCCGTTTATGCGGTGGCGCCGATTGGCGTTTATCTGTTCGCTGGGTCTTATAGCATTGTCGTTGGCTGTTTTCTTTCTCCGTGGTTTGAATTATGGCATAGACTTTCGGGGCGGAATTTTAATAGAAGTAAAAATACCTGCTAGCGCTAATATTTCTGCTATGCGGGATAGTCTAGCTACTCTTGGACTTGGGGAGGTTGCTCTGCAGGAGTTTGGCGCACCGGACGACATATTAATCCGTGTGGAGCGCCAAGAAGGGGGAGAGAAAGCTCAACTAGAAGCTGTGTCAGCAATAAAGTCTCGGTTAGGGGAAGATTTTGGTTCTGATCTCGATTACCGAAGGACAGAATTTGTCGGGCCCAAGGTGGGCGGTGAGTTGATCTCGGCTGGGATAAAAGCAGTGGTTTCTGCTCTGTTGGCAATGATGGTGTATATTTGGTTCCGATTTGAGTGGCAGTTTAGCTTAGGGGCTGTGGCGGCACTCCTGCATGATGTGGTGTTAACTATAGGAATGTTTTCATTTACTGGTCTAGAGTTCAATCTTGCTACCGTCGCGGCCATATTACTAATTGTTGGCTATTCCCTAAATGATACCGTCGTGGTGTACGATCGGGTACGTGAAAATTTGAGAAAATATAAGAAATTGTCACTGGTAGCATTACTGAATCGCAGCATTAACGACACTTTATCTCGAACACTGATGACCTCCATTACCACCATGTTGGCATTGATTGCTTTATATGTGTTGGGGGGTGCCGTCATCGCAGACTTTAGCTTTGCAATGATTTGGGGTGTTTTGGTTGGCACCTACTCATCTATTTTTATAGCGGCTCCGTGTCTGATCTTGTTAAATCTTCGGCAATCCGAATCTCAAAACGACATAGCTACGACAGACTCAAAGAAATCGGTACGCGACTAAAGTGGATATTACGCCAGCTTTGTCGGCGGACAAGCTCCTAGTTCGATCCTACGGGCGCGGAGGTTTCGATATAAACGGTCAGCGTTTTGAAGGTTCCCTCTTTTTGCTCTTAAATACTGTTCGACATTGGACCTGTGATGCCTCAAAAGGGATAAACTACGAGTCCTTAAAAGTGATCACTGATGCATCGGATGAAATTGATATTTTGTTGATAGGTGCTGGTGAACATACTGTGCTTTTGGACAAGACTTTGCGCAGTGATTTAGCGATTTTGGGCCTTCAAACCGATGTAATGACAACAGGGGCTGCTTGCCGAACCTACAATGTTCTTGCGCATGAGGACCGACGCGTGGCAGCCGCTCTTATCAGCATCGATTAGTTAACTGGGGGTCTACAAAAGAAATATAAGGGAGGTTACATCGAACTCTTAATCCAGATTTGTAGGTCTTCTAGTGCGCGCCGACTTAATTCGGGTTTTCGCTGGCGTCGCGGAACCTTTGTGTCGAGTTGCGGGAATAACCCAAAGTTTATATTCATTGGTTGAAACGACTTACTGCCGCCAACGGTTGTAACATGTTGAAGGAGGGCACCTAACGCTGTCGTGTTGGGTGGGGGTATTGGCGACCGGGCCATTTTTTCTGCAGCAATAAACCGCCCTGCCAATAAGCCGATAGCGGCGCTTTCCACGTATCCTTCTACGCCTGTAAGTTGGCCGGCAAAGCGAAGGCGTGGCTGAGCCTTCAATCGGAGCAATGGATCGAGTAATGCAGGGGAGTTGATGAATGTGTTGCGGTGAATGCCGCCTAAACGTGCAAATTCGGCTGTTTCGAGACCTGGTATCATTCGGAAAATTCGTTTCTGTTCCCCATAGGTTAATTTTGTTTGAAAACCAACCATATTATAGAGGGTTCCTTGAGCATTATCCTGTCGTAGCTGGACAACTGCATACGGCTTTTCACTCCTATTGGGATCGGTCAAGCCAACCGGTTTCATAGGTCCAAAACGCAGCGTTTCTGGGCCTCTTTCTGCCATCACTTCGACTGGAAGGCACGCTTCAAAATAAGGGGTATTCTTCTCCCAGCTGCGAAACTCAATTTTGTTAGCAGCTAATAACTCATTGATAAATTTTTCATATGCCAACTTGTTGAGTGGGCAGTTGATATAGGCAGCCACATCCCCTGCAGGCCCAGGTTTATCGTAACGGCTTTGAAACCAGGCCCGAGAAAAATTAACGGTCTCTTTATAAAGAATAGGAGCGATGGCATCAAAGAATGCCAGATTTTCTTCACCAGTTAGATTGCTAATGAAGCTAGTTAGAGACGGTGTCGTAAGAGGTCCAGTTGCAATGATCACGGAGTCCCAGGAATTGAACGGAATTTCTTTTACTTCATCACGTTCAATAGTAATAAGTGGATTATCGGAAATCGCCGATTCAACTTCTTTAGAGAAGTTATCACGATCGACGGCAAGTGCTCCTCCCGCAGGAACTTTGTGTAAGTCCCCGCATTTTAGAATCAGTGAATTACACCGGCGCATTTCTTCGTGCAGCAGGCCTACGGCATTATTTTCCTTGTCATCAGATCGAAACGAATTGGAACATACAAGTTCTGCTAGGTGGCCGGTTTGATGAGCTTCGGTCCGGACCAGCGGACGCATTTCATGGATGATTGCGGGTATCCCACGATGAGATAATTGCCATGCGGCTTCTGACCCTGCTAGGCCTCCACCTATTATATGAATGGGGTTCGTGGTAGTGCTCATAAATNTTCAGAAAATCTGGGTGTTGTAGGAAAATTGACTCGTAAAAAAAGCCAATCCTTCATTTGTGTTAAAAGTTNGACGGATAATTAAAACTACCATCACAATGTTGTATATGCTCTGCTCCAATCTCTGATATTTGTGCCACGCCCAAAAGGCTCATATCTCGCTGAATTTCCGAAGTAAATATTTCGAGCGCGCGCGACACGCCGGCTTGTCCGCCAGCGGCCAAACCATATAAATAAGGACGGCCTGCCATACAAGCTTTTGCACCAAGTGCGAGAGCTTTTAATATATCAGTGCCNCGCCTAATGCCGCCATCAAGAATGACGTCTGCGCGCCCGGAAACGGCATCGACAATGCTCGGCAATACATCGATAGGTGTTGCCGCGTGGTCGAGTTGTCGACCACCATGATTTGATACGATGATTCCGGTTGCGCCGATTTCNATGGCCCGCAGCGCATCTGCAGGTGTCAAAATTCCCTTAATTGCAAATTGTCCTCCCCACTCTTGAATCATCCAAGCCGCATCATCCCATGTCACGGACTGATCAAACTGTCTGTTAATGTATGCAGCTTGTGAATTCAAATCGTCGCGATATGCACCCATCTTGTCCTTCACATTTGCTAACTGTGGTTGACCTTTAGTCATTAGATGCATCCACCAAAGTGGATGGGAGATTAAGTCAAAGGCCAGTTTAGAGGTTGGGCGGATCGGTGTAGTCATTCCGTTATATAAGTCACGTTGGCGATTGCCATACACTTGAACGTCAACCGTGAGACACAGCGCTTGATACCCGGCACCACGGGCACGCGCAATAAATTCGCGCACAAGACTTCGGTCTTTCCAAACATATATTTGAAACCATTTTGGGCTATTCGTTAATGCTCCGATTTCTTCTATGGAGACGCTTGAGCCAGACGATAACGAATATATAAGCCCCGCTTCCGCTGCTGCTTTGGCTACCGCTTTTTCCCCTTGATGATGAAACAGTCGGCTCAATCCCGTGGGGGACAAAATTAGAGGAATGGGAATCTTCTGCCCCATAACAGTTGTCTCCATATCAACACGTGAGACATCGGTTAGCACTTGGGGCAACAACGCATATCGCCCAAAGTTCTTGTTATTTGCTTTCATGCTAACTTCGTCTTCTGCAGCGCCCTCCATGAAATCAAAGACGAATCTCGGAAGATTTTTCTTAGCTGTCAATCGTAGGTCACTTATGTCGTAGCAGCGTTCAAGCATTTTTAAGTTGAGCATCCCCAATGCTACCTTCAGAGTTTCTTACTAGACGTTCTATCAATTTCGAGTCATTTTTCATTTTATACATTTACGATACTTGCTCAAAAAATACCGGTGATAAAGCCGGAAAAATATTGTGAGGGCGGACAAAAAGACTCTTCTCGAGACAATTAGAGAAGATACGAAAAGTTAAAATAGACTCATCAAAAGCTGGCCAAATAGGTTGTTCCAGAGTAAACATACTGGGTATTCTTGTGGCTTCTTCTCACTATGTATAGGGTTCCACTGGAATACATTGCACAAGATATAGTGTTTATCTGATGCGCTGTTTTGACTTTGCCAAATTGAGCTTTAATCTGCACCCTTTATTGTCGACATATCCTCCGTGACCGAAAAAACCATTACTCCATCACCTGATATTATACCGATTCCTATCGAAGACGAAATGCGTCGTTCATATCTGGATTACGCTATGAGCGTGATAGTTAGTCGTGCTCTACCCGATGTCCGTGACGGTCTCAAGCCAGTACATCGGCGTATCCTTTATGCAATGAACGAGAGCGGCTATCACTGGAATCGGAGGTATAGAAAATCTGCACGTGTCATTGGTGATGTGATGGGCAAATACCATCCTCACGGTGGAGAAGCCATTTACGACGCAATGGTCCGTATGGTCCAAAGCTTTTCAATGAGCCTTCCCCTAGTTGATGGACAGGGTAACTTTGGTTCAATGGATGGTGATCCCCCTGCGGCAATGCGTTACACGGAAGCACGGTTGGCTCAGTCAGCGTCGACACTGTTGGCGGACATAGATCAGGATACCGTGGATTTTCGAGAGAACTACGATAATACTGCTCAAGAGCCCGTGGTATTACCGGCTCGTTTCCCACATCTATTAGTCAATGGTGCCGGTGGCATCGCTGTCGGAATGGCTACAAATATACCGCCCCATAATTTGGGGGAAGTGNTTGATGCTGCGCTGTTGCTAATCGACGATCCAAACNTGGGCGTTGACCAACTCATGGAGCTTGTGCCCGGTCCGGATTTTCCAACAGGTGGAATTATAATGGGACGTGCTGGGATCCTCGGTGCCGCCCAAACAGGACGTGGTAGCGTAGTAGTTAGGGGAAAAACTAACAGGGAAACATTCGGAAAGGATCGTGAATCAATAATCGTTACAGAGATTCCCTATCAGGTGAATAAGTCTCGTATGGTTGAACAAATCGCTGAGGCTGTAAGAGAAAAGCGTATTGAGGGAATTTCTGGTTTACGAGACGAATCAGATAGAGACGGTGTTCGCGTCGTCATTGAACTCAAACGGGATGCAACGTATGAAGTCGTGTTGAATCAGGTCTACCGGTACAGTTCTCTGAAAACAAGCTTCGGTGTTAACGCTTTAGCTCTAAACGGAGGGCGGCCCGAGCAATTAAATCTCAAACAGATGTTGAATGCATTTCTATCCTTTCGCGAGGATGTGATAACGAGACGCACGTTGTTTCAACTCGGGAAGGCTCGTGAACGTGCTCACTTGTTGATTGGGTTGTCGGTGGCTGTAGCCAACATTGATGAAATAATTAAATTGATCCGACGGGCCACTGACCCCAATAAAGCTCGTAGCGACTTGATGGCTAGGGCCTGGAAAGTTTCTGATATAGCTACTCTTGTCAAAAGAATTGGGGATGTGAATAGCGCCACTCAAGTGAATGATGAGTATCGTTTAAGTGAGCCACAGGCGCGAGGAATTCTAGAGCTACGGCTTCAAAGGCTGACGGCACTTGAGAGAGACAAAATATCAGAAGATCTCAACGAACTTGCGGAAAAGATAACAGATTATTTAGACATTCTTCGATCCCGGGTTCGGTTGCTCGATATCATGAGAGATGAACTGAAGGACGTGCGAGAGAAATTTGCGGTCCCTAGGCGAACTACTATTGAGGATGCCGAGTTCGATTCAGATATTGAAGACCTAATCGAGCATGAAGACATGGTGGTGACGGTGACGAATAAGGGTTACATAAAGAGAGTAGCTCTTTCTAGTTACCGTGCCCAGCGGAGAGGTGGTAAGGGGCGGGCAGCAATGTCGACACGGGATAAAGATTTTGTTAGCCAAATATTTGTTGCAGATACGCACCGGCCTGTTTTGTTTTTTACCACTCTAGGGATGGTGTACATGCTAAAGGTGTACAAGTTGCCGATGTCGACGCCTCAGGCACGAGGTCGTCCGATTGTCAATTTATTGCCACTCAAAGATAACGAGTCAATCGCCACGATGATGCCTCTGCCTGAGGAAGAAGAAACCTGGGATAAAATGTATGTACTGTTTGCAACGTCTCACGGAGATGTTCGTCGTAACGCCTTACGGGACTTCACTAACGTTAAGTCTAACGGTAAAATAGCGATGAGGCTTGGAGATACGGAGGGTGAGAAAGGTGCTGAGTTGATAGGTGTTAAAACCTGTCGGGAGGATCAGGATGTTTTGCTTGCGGTAACGAGTGGCAAGTGTATCCGATTTCCAATTACCGAAGTACGACAATTTGCGAGTCGAAACTCGACGGGAGTACGGGGCATCAAACGTGTCTCCGATGATCGCGTAGTTTCTATGTCGATCCTTGATCATCAAGAACTAGATATTGAACTTCGTAGCGCTTACTTGAAAGTCGCATCAGCGAGTCGTCGAAACGGCAGTGGCAGCGGCAAANTTTCCGTTTCCNAACTTAGTAGCGACCAGGTGCAGAAGATACAGGACAAAGAAGAAATGATACTCACGGTCACCGAAAATGGGTACGGTAAACGTACTTCGGCATATGAGTATAGAATTACCCGACGAGGCGGTCGGGGNATCATTAATATCGAAACATCTCCTCGTAATGGAGCCGTCGTTGCCTCNTTCACAGTCAACGCAGATGATCAATTAATGCTTATGACAGACTCTGGAAAGCTTATTCGAATTCCGGTAAATGACATAAGAATAGCAGGCCGTAATACTCAGGGTGTCACTCTATTTAAGATGGATAGGTCAGAAAAAGTGGTATCAGTCATAGGACTCGGTGACGAGAGCGATATCGATGAAATAGAGGAAAACGCTATGTCCGTTAGTGAGGGGACTACAAAAACCGAAGATGTTCAAGGGAGCGCTGAAAATGAGTCGTAGTGGCATTGGTGTCTATCCAGGAACGTTTGATCCTCCCACAGCGGGCCATCTTGATGTCATCCAGCGTGCNCTCCATGTGGTGGATCGACTAGTGATTGGNGTCGCAGTGAATGCAGGTAAAGAACCGATGTTTTTGTTGGANGAACGTGTCGAAATGGTAGAGGAGGCAATCGCAGGACTTGGTACCGACATTGCGTCACGTGCTGAAGTCCGGTCGTTCGAAAGCCTTTTGATGCAGTTTGCAAAAGAATGTGGTGCCTCAATTATTGTCCGGGGCCTCCGTGCCGTTTCGGATTTTGAGTATGAGTTTCAAATGGCAGGAATGAACGCTCATCTTGAACCGGATGTTGAAACAGTCTTCTTGATGGCTTCTGAGCAGACGCAGTTCATATCTTCTCGCCTCGTTAAGGAAATTTGCCTACTGGGCGGGGACATCACAGATTTTGTACCAAGCAATGTAAAAAGATGTTTGTTAGCGCGTGTTGGGTCGCAAAGTTAAGGCAAGTAAAGAGCAGAATCTAAATTTGAAAGGAACGACAATGCGGCAGATATTTTCTTTCTTGCCGGTTTTAATGGTGGCGATGATGATAGGAGAAAACTCNTTGGCAGAAGATCTTGAGAACACTTTATACATGGATCTNGATTATGGGCGCGTNGTTATNGGACTGCGGCCAGATCTTGCTCCCANCCATGTGGCACGTATTAAGGAATTAACCCGGAGCGGCTTTTATGATGGTGTCGTATTCCATCGTGTCATAGATGATTTTATGGCACAGGGTGGGGATCCGACGGGTACAGGGACCGGCGGTTCGGGGCAGAATCTTGATGCAGAGTTTTCTAATGAGAGGCATGTTCGGGGAANATTATCAATGGCACGCTCACAAAGTCCGAATAGTGCGGACAGTCAATTTTTTATCTGTTTTGGAGATGTCCCTCACTTAGATGGGCAGTACACAGTTTGGGGTAAAGTTNCTGNAGGNATGGAATATGTGGATCAGATAAANCGCGGTGCCCCACACNACAATGGTTTAGTTGANAACCCGGATAAAATTATTCGGATGCAAGTTGCNATTGANGCGCANTAACGTCTAGCGGTGTTCGGNATATGCGGGTNGACGCGTTCAATTTCGACCTNCCCGGTGAGCGGATTGCGAACAGACCGGCGCGTCCCCGAGATAGCGCACGTTTATTGGTTGTGGAAGACGAGTTAACAGACGCAAAAGTAAGGGATTTGCCTGAATTCCTTCGTTCAGGGGACCTGGTCGTTGTCAACGATACTCGCGTCATCCCGGCCCGTCTGTCAGGACAGAGAGGGCAGGCGAAGGTACAGGTGACGCTAGACAGGGATCTCGGCGAGGGGAAATGGCGGGCCTTAGGNAANCCTTCGAAAAAGCTCCAAGTGGAAACAGAGATAATTTTTTCGTCAGATTTTAAGGCTGTTGTAACAGCGAAAGGGGAGCGTGGACTCTTAACCCTGGATTTTCATTGTACCAGTGAAGGGGTTTTAACGTATCTGGAGAAACATGGGAGTGTGCCGTTGCCTCCCTACATAGCACGCCCATATGGCGCGGATGGGAGGGACGTTGGAGATTATCAAACGATATATGCCGATGAACCGGGAGCAATTGCTGCCCCAACTGCGGGTCTTCACTTTACNCCAATGCTTTTTTCGGCTCTAGAAAATGCTGGGGTGGGCCTAACTCGGCTCACGCTTCATATAGGATCAGGTACTTTTACGCCAGTTACTGTTCTTGAGACAAGGGATCATAAAATGGCGGCAGAATGGGGTGAGCTTTCTCCTGCAGCAGCTTCTGCAATCAATTCTACCCGTGCTAGAGGTGGAAGAATAGTAGCAGTGGGTACCACGGTACTGCGTTTGTTGGAGTCCGCAAGCGACGACAAAGGTTTTGTAAAACCATACAAAGGTGACACCGATCTTTTTATCACTCCAGGTTTTCGCTTCCGTATTGTCGATTTATTAGTGACAAATTTCCATTTGCCGAAGTCAACATTATTCATGCTGGTATCGGCGTTTTCTGGACTTGATAGAATGCTAGAAGCATATGTTTATGCAATAGGTCGAGGATATAGATTTTATTCTTATGGGGATGCTTCGTTGCTGAGGCTAAATGTGATCTGATGAGTATCGGATTCAAAATTGAATCCAGCGACGGAGCGGCAAGAGTGGCGAAAGTTACCACCCATCATGGGAATTATATGACGCCAGCTTTTATGCCTGTTGGGACTGCCGCCACTGTAAAGGGGATGACCCCAGAAGCACTTTCAAGGTGCGGTGTTCAAGTTCTCTTGGCAAATACCTATCATTTAATGCTTCGGCCGGGGGCCGGGAGAGTCGCACGTCTTGGTGGGGTCGGAAAGATGATGTCTTGGCCAGGCCCTGTGTTGACGGACTCTGGTGGGTACCAGGTTATGTCACTGGCTAAACTACGGAACCTGTCCGAGGAAGGGGTGGATTTCCAGTCCCATATTGATGGAGATCGGTACATGCTCTCTCCGGAAAAAAGCGTTTCCCTTCAACATGATCTAAATTCGACTATTACTATGGTACTTGACGAATGCACCCCATTCCCAGCCTCGGAAAATGAAGCGGCAACATCTATGCGATTGTCTATGCGGTGGGCGAAACGTTGCAAACAGAAATATTCTACTCGGCCGGGATATGGCATTTTTGGAATTGTACAAGGTGGTATGTACCCGGATCTCCGCGCCGAGTCTGTTGAGTCTTTGCTGGAAGTTAACTTTGATGGGTATGCAATCGGAGGGCTAGCAGTCGGTGAGGGCGCTCAATTGATGCGAGATATCACTGCCCACACTGTCTCGCTTCTTCCTACCCATAAACCGAGATATTTGATGGGTGTTGGACGTCCCGTTGATCTTGTCGAAGCTGCCGCTGCTGGGTGTGACATGTTTGATTGTGTTTTGCCAACGCGCTCCGGGCGCAACGGTCAGTGTTTTACGTCTAGGGGTGTTGTGAATATCCGTAATAGTCGCCATAAGGATGATCCCCGATCTCTAGATGAAACCTGTAGTTGTCCTACGTGCTTGGGCTACAGTCGTGCGTATTTACATCATCTTATCCAAGCCAAGGAGATGTTAGGAGGCGTGCTTTTGACATGGCACAATTTGTTCCATTATCAGACCGTGATGGCAGATATACGTTCTGCTATAGGGAGTGGTCAGATGCAGAAGTTCCGCGAGGATTTTGCACGGTGTCAATTGCAGGGTGATATCGATCCACCGGAGGACTAGACCGTCGTTGCACTATTCTAACGGGAAACAAAAGAACCAATGGGTCTATGATGCCTCCAAACGGTGTGATTGATGAAGATAACTTGACCCCTAATTGGGCCACTTCTATGTTCCGGACAAACATCGGGCGCGCTTAGCTCAGTCGGTAGAGCAACTGACTTTTAATCAGTGGGTCGCAGGTTCGATTCCTGCAGCGCGCACCATCTTTTTCAANGNCTTAGAAGGAAGAAGCTGAGTCTTTTTTCTTTGTGGGTTACAAATGGGTTACAAAAACGAGTAGCTTGAACCCCGTTTTGGCCAGAGTAGACCCCGGTTCCGATTTCTCGAAGCAGTCATCACGTACCACGGCCCATTGCCCAGAGGCTCGGGCGGCTAATTCATTAGCCAATTTGCACTAGCGCTTGGTCAGACTGCTGGGATCAGGGGGTGGTCGCTCAGATTAGGGCTGGGGCTGGGTTTTGCTTAG